>NZ_CP107968.1:1602500-1902500 GCF_036084755.1 Streptomyces sp. NBC_00370 | reverse complement strand
ACGCGCACCACGGAGAGCCGGGTGGTGGGCCAGGTGATCTTCCGTGAGCCGCCGTCCAGGAACACCGTGGGCCGGTTGACCTGGAAGTCGTAGTAGTCCTCGGCGTCGAGCGCCGCGAACACCTCGCCCTTCCACTCCCGGTCCAGATGGCCGACCGCCGTGGAGGCCGCGTCGCCGGCGTCGTTCCAGCCCTCGAACGCGGCCACCATGACCGGGTCGATCAGCTCGGGAACTCCCTCCAGCTCGATCACCCAGTGCCTCCTTCCGAAGTTCCTTTTCTACGGACCAACCTTACGGCTTTCCCGCTGCTCGCCCGCAGCCCCTGCGCACGCGCGGGTGAACTTCGCCCTCCCGGGGCAGAGAAGGGGGGACGAAGGTCCCCGCGGCGCTCCTTGGGCGAGTCGCCGACCAGCTGCCGACGAGCTGCGGACGGGCTCCGGACGAGATTCATCCGAGCTGTGACCTCATTTTTCTTCCTGCCCCTGGACGGTTGGGCGTCAACGACGCTATACATCGGATGACCACAAGAGGTCCGATGTTCTTCCAAGGGGGGCGTGCATGAGTCAGACCGTCACGGGGTTCGAGGTTCACGACATTCGTTTTCCCACCTCGGAACAGCTCGACGGCTCCGACGCCATGAACCCGGATCCCGACTACTCGGCGGCCTACGTGATCCTGCGGACCACGGACGGCGCCGAAGGCCACGGATTCTGCTTCACGATCGGCCGGGGAAACGAGGTCACGGCAGCCGCCATCGAGGCGCTGCGGCCGTACGTCGTGGGACGCCCCGCCCCGCACACGGCGGCCGATCTCGCCGCGCTCTACTTCGAGTTGACCCATGACTCGCAACTGCGCTGGCTCGGCCCCGAGAAGGGCGTGATGCACATGGCGGCGGGTGCCGTCGTCAACGCCGCCTGGGATCTGGCGGCGAAGTACGCGGGCAAGCCCGTATGGGAGTTCCTCGCCGGGATGACCCCCGAGGAACTGGTCTCGCTCGTCGACTTCCGCTATCTCACCGACGCCCTCACCCCCGACGAGGCCCTGGAGATCCTGCGCGCGGCCGAACCGGGCCGCGCGGAACGCGCCGCGGCGCTGCGGGAGCAGGGCTATCCCGCGTACACCACGTCGCCCGGCTGGCTCGGCTACTCCGACGCCAAGCTCGTGGGGCTCGCCAAACAGGCCGTCGCCGACGGGTTCGAGCAGATCAAACTGAAGGTCGGCGGCTCGCTCGACGACGACAGACGCCGTATGGAGCTGGCCCGCGCCGCCGTGGGACCCGACATCCGGATCGCCGTCGACGCCAACCAGCGCTGGGACGTCTCCGACGCGCTGCGCTGGATGTCGGCGCTCGCCCCGTTCGACCCGCACTGGATCGAGGAGCCGACCAGCCCCGACGACATTCTCGGCCACGCGGCCATCAGGGCCGGGCAGCCGGTCAAGGTGGCCACCGGCGAACATGTCGCCAACCGGGTCGTCTTCAAGCAGCTGTTGCAGGCGGGCGCCGTCGACTTCGTGCAGATCGACGCGGCCAGGGTCGCGGGCGTCAACGAGAACGTGGCGATCCTGCTGCTCGCCGCCAAGTTCGGGGTGCCGGTCTGCCCGCACGCCGGCGGTGTCGGACTCTGCGAACTGGTCCAGCATCTCTCGATGTTCGACTATGTCGCGGTGTCCGGCAGCTGGGACGACCGGGTCATCGAGTACGTCGACCATCTCCACGAGCACTTCGCCGACCCGGCCGTGATCGTCTCGGGGCGCTACGCCACCCCGACGGCGCCCGGCTTCTCCGCGCGGATGCTCCCCGGGTCGATCGCCGCGCACAGTTTTCCGGAGGGACCCGTCTGGCAGTCCCGCCGCACCACCGAGGAGGTCAGTTCGTGACGGCAGTACCCCAGCCCCCCGAGACCCGTGACTTCGCCGGACTCGGCGCCGTGGTCACCGGCGGTGCCTCCGGCATCGGCGCGGCCATCGCGACGCTGCTGCTCTCGCGCGGCGCCCAGGTCGCCGTACTGGACAGGGCGACCGAGGGGGCGCCGGCCGGGACGCTGGCGCTCACGGCCGACGTCACGGACGACGCGGCAGTCAAGGCGGCGGTGGACGCGGCGGCGGCCGAGTTCGGCGGCCTGCACACCATCGTCTCCAACGCCGGGATCGGCGCCCAGGGCACCGTCCTCGACAACGCGGACGACGAATGGCTCCGCGTCATCGACATCAACGTCCTCGGCATGGTCCGCACCGCCCGGCACGCGCTGCCCCATCTGCGCCGCTCGGCGGGCGAGCGGCCCGGCTGCGTCTCCATCACCCAGACCTGCTCCATCGCCGCCACCGCCGGACTGCCCCAACGGGCCCTGTACAGCGCGAGCAAGGGCGCGGTCCTCTCGCTGACCCTGGCCATGGCGGCCGACCACATCCGCGAGGGGATCCGGGTCAACTGCGTCAACCCCGGTACCGCGGACACTCCTTGGATCGGCCGGCTGCTCGACCAGGCACCGGACCCGGAGGCCGAACGCGCCGCGCTCGCCGCCCGACAGCCGACGGGACGGCTGGTCGGTGCGGACGAGGTCGCGGCAGCGGTCGCCTATCTCGCCAGCCCCGCGGCGGCAGCCGTCACGGGAACGGCCCTCGCTGTGGACGGCGGAATGCAGGGCCTGCGCCTGCGTCCCGCCAACTGAGCCGTATTTCACCAAGCCTTAAGGACGGGACAATCCATGCCGCGAAACACCGTGGGGCGAGCCCCACTCCGCAGACTGCGTACGACGAGTGTCGCCGCCGGCGTCGCCCTGCTCGCCGTCACGGCCCTCGCGGGCTGCAACCGTGACGAGGGCGACTCGGGCGCAGGCGGCGGCAAGGTCGGTATCGACCTGCCGCGCAGCGACACCGACTTCTGGAACTCGTACCAGCAGTACGTGGAGAAGGGCGTCAAGGCCGGTGACGTGGACGCGTTGCCGCTGACGAACTCGCAGAACGACATCGGCAAGCTCGCCTCCAACGTGCAGGCGCTGACCGACCAGGGCGCCAAGGCCGTCGTCATGGCTCCGCAGGACACCGGGGCCGTGGCCGAGACGCTCCAGAAGCTGAACGACAAGAAGATACCCGTCATCAGCGTGGACACCCGGCCCGACAAGGGCAACGTGTACATGGTCGTCAGGGCCGACAACCGCGCGTACGGCGAGAACGCCTGCCAGTACCTCGGCAAGCAGCTCAAGGGCAAGGGCAAGGTGGCCGAGTTCCAGGGCGACCTGTCCTCCATCAACGGCCGTGACCGCTCCGAGGCGTTCAAGTCCTGCATGGACAAGAACTTCCCCGGTATCAAGGTCTTCGAGCTGGTCACCAACTGGGCCGGGGACGTGGCCTCGGCCAAGCTCCAGTCCACGCTCACCGCCAACCCGGACCTGAACGGCATCTACATGCAGGCGGGCGGTGTCTTCCTGGAGCCGACCCTGGCCCTGCTGGAGCAGAAGAAGCTGCTCAAGCCGCCGGGCACGGCGGGCCACATCACGATCATCTCGAACGACGGCATCCCGCAGGAGTTCGACGCGATCCGCTCCGGCAAGATCGACGCCACGATCTCGCAGCCGGCCGACCTGTACGCCAAGTACGCGCTCTACTACGCCAAGCAGGCGCTGGAGGGCAAGAAGCAGAAGCTGGGCCCGACGGACCACGACTCCAACGTCATCAAGATCCCCAACGGGTACGAGGACCAGCTCCCCGCGCCCCTGGTGACCAAGGAGAACGTGGACGACCCGAAGCTCTGGGCCAACCAGCTGGACAAGAAGAGCTAGCCGTGACCCTGGAAGCACCTGACGCGGCAGCACCTGCCGCGGTACACGCGGAAGGCATCGTCAAGCGCTTCGGGCCCACCGTCGCGCTTGACGGTGTCCAACTCACCGTACGGCCCGGCGAGTCACACGCACTCGTCGGCCGTAACGGCGCGGGCAAGTCCACCCTGGTCAGCGTTCTCACCGGGCTGCACAAGCCGGACGAGGGGCAGGTGACCTTCGGCGGTGCGCCCGCGCCCGCGTACGGCGACACCGCCGCCTGGCAGTCCAAGGTCGCCTGCGTCTACCAGAAGTCCATGGTGGTGCCCGACCTGACCGTCGCCGAGAACCTGTTCCTCAACGACTTCGGTCTGCGCGGGACCGGCAACAGCGCGCGCTTCATCAGCTGGCGCGGCCTGCGCAGACGCGCACAGGACCTGCTGGCCGAGTACGGGGTCGACGTCGGCCCGAACGTACGGATGAAGGATCTGCCCGTCGAGCAGCGGCAGTTCGTCGAGATCGCGCGGGCGCTGTCCTTCGGCGCCCGGCTGATCATCCTGGACGAGCCGACGGCGCAGCTCGACGCGCGCGGTATCCAGCGGCTGTTCGAGCGGCTGCGTGAACTGCAGGCGCAGGGAGTGGCGTTCCTCTTCATCTCCCACCATCTGCAGGAGGTGTACGAGCTGTGCACCGCGGTCACCGTCTACCGTGACGCCCGGCACGTGCTGACGGCGCCGGTCGCCGACCTGTCCAAGGACGAACTGGTGACGGCGATGACCGGCGAGTCGGGGGCGAAGACGGCGGCCTGGCACGCGGCGCGCGCCGAACAGCCCGACACCGGGGCCGAGCCGGTCCTGCGGACCGAAGGGCTCGCCCTCGACGGGACGTTCGAGCCGCTGGACCTGGCGGTGCGCCCCGGTGAGGTGCTGGGCGTGGCGGGCGCGGCGGCCAGCGGCACCACCGCGCTCGGCGAGATCCTGGTCGGGATGCGCAGCGCGACAGCCGGCCGGATCTCCATGAACGGCAGGACGGTGAAGCCGGGCAGTGTCCCGCACGCCCTGGACGCAGGGATCGGCTACATCCCCGAGGACCGGCACCTCCAGGGTCTGGTCGTCGGCCGCAGCGTCGCGGAGAACGCGACGCTCACCGTCGCCGACCAGCTCGGGCCGTGGGGGACCGTACTGCCCTCGCGGACAAGGGCGTTCGCCCGGTCGATGATCTCGGCCCTGGACATCAAGACCACGGGTCCCGAACAGCCGGTCTCGGGTCTGTCCGGCGGGAACCAGCAGAAGGTGGTGGTCGCGCGTGCGCTCGCGCGCAACCCCACGGCGCTGGTGGCGGTACGGCCCACCGCCGGTGTCGACGTGAAATCGAAGGACTCGCTGCTCGGCGTGGTGCGCAGGGTGGCGGACGAAGGCAGCGCGGCCGTGATCATCTCGGACGAGCTGGACGATCTGCGGGTGTGCGACCGCGTACTCGCGCTGTTCCACGGGCGCGTGGTGGCCACGTTCGGGAGTGGGTGGACCGACCGGGAACTGGTCGCCGCCATGGAAGGTGTGGGGGAGCGGGAATGACCGAGACGATGCGGCCGCCGGTGGCGGCCGAGACCGAGAAGCTGACGCCGCGCGGCAGGCTTCAGCTCATCCGGTGGAGCGACTTCTCGCTGGTGCCGGTGATCCTGGTGCTGATGGTGATCGGCTTCATCGTCTCGCCGGTGTTCCTCACCTCCAACAACCTGATCAGCGTGGTCCAGCAGTCGTCGGAGCTGAGCCTGCTGGTGCTGGGCGAGGCGCTGATCCTGATCAGCGGCCGGATGGACCTGTCCCTGGAGTCGACGATCGGCATCGCGCCGGTCATCGCGATGTGGCTGGTCCTGCCCACGTCCGGCGGCCGGTTCAACGGGCTGGGCCTGCTGCCGGAGTGGTCGGCGATCCCGGTCTGTCTGCTGGCGGGTCTCGCGGTGGGGCTGATCAACGGCTTCCTGATCCTGAAACTGCGGGTCAACGGCTTCATCGCCACGCTCGGCATGCTCACCATGCTGCGCGGCCTGCAGATCGGCATCACCGAGGGCAAGTCGATCACCGACGTGCCCGAGTCCTTCCGCTACCTGGGCAAGACCAGCTGGATCGGTGCGCCGGCCGCGGTGTGGATCTGTCTGGCGCTGTTCGCCGTCGGCGGGGCCGTGCTGGCCTGGATGCGGCACGGCAGGGCGCTGTACGCGATCGGCGGCAACCCGGAGGCGGCGCGCGCCGCCGGTATCCGGGTCGACCGGATCACCTGGATCGTCCTCGGGGTCGGCGGGCTGCTGGCCGGCTTCGCGGGTGTGCTCTACACCGGCCACTACGGCTCGGTCGCGGCCAACCAGGGCAACGGCTGGATCTTCCAGGTCTTCGCCGCCGCCGTCATCGGCGGCATCAGCCTCAAGGGCGGCCGCGGCACGCTGTTCGGCGCGCTGACGGGTGTGCTCACCCTCCAGCTGGTGGTCAACGTGATGACCCTGGGCGGGGTGCCGCCGCTGTGGAACCAGTTCCTCAACGGCGCGATCATCATCGTCGCGCTGGTCATCTCGCGCTTCGCCAGCGGTGAGAAACAGGACTGACAACTCCCGTACGGAGTAATGGGAAGGGCCGGGGTGGTGCTCGTACGAGCACCACCCCGGCCCTTCCCGTCAGCGGCTCAGAGCGCCGAACGCAGCCACATCTCCACGCTCGCGATATGCACCGTCGCCCAGGATCTCGCCGCCTCCGCGTCCCTGTCGCGCAGCGCCGCGAGGATCGCGCGGTGCTCGTGCAGGGTGCGGCTGACCGCGTCCTCCTGGGTCAGGCCGCGCCATATCCGGGCCCGGGTGGTGGGTCCCGAGAGCCCGTCGAGCAGCGAACAGAGCACCGAGTTCCCCGAGGCCTGCACGATCCCGCGGTGGAACTCCAGATCGGACGCGACCAGCTCCTCCACCGAGGGCTGCGCCCCCAGCGCGTCCAACTGTGCGTCGAGACGCACGAGTTCGTCGTCGGTGATACGGGCGCTCGCCATCGCGGTGGCCGCGGGTTCCAGGATGCGGCGCACCGCCAGGAACTCCAGCACCGTGTCGTCGCGGTGGAAGTCCACGACGAAGCTCAGCGCCTCCAGCAGCAACTGCGGTTCGAGGCTGGTGACATACGTGCCGTCGCCCTGCCGCACATCGAGGATGTGCATGAGCGACAGGGCGCGCACCGCCTCCCGCAGTGAGTTGCGCGAAAGCCCCAGATCGGCGGCGAGTTCGCTTTCCTTGGGGAGGCGGTCGCCCGGGCGCAGTGCGCCCGAGACGATCATTCCCTTGATCTTCTCTATGGCCTCGTCGGTGACAGCCACGGGCGACCTCCAGACATCCGATGTATCGCCCCCATTATGCGTCCAAGAACGCGAAAGCGGGGCGGTACCCCGGAGGTACCTGTCGGTCGCATCGATCTGTGGGTCACACCGCCGTCAGTCGCGCCGGGCCAGCAGTTCCTCGACCCGGGCGCGGATCTCGTCCGTCGCCAGGCCGCGGATCGTCAGCGTGGTACGGCGGCGCAGCACGTCGTCGGCCGTCTCCGCCCACTCGTGGTCCCGCGCGTACACCACCTGCGCCCAGATCTCGGGCGCCTCCGGGTGGATACGCTCGCCCAGCTCGGGGTGCTCGTAGGCGAGGCGTACCAGGTCGAAGGCGAGCGAGCCGTAGTGCGTCGCCAGATGGTGCGCGGTGTCGGGCGCCATGCCGGGCCCGGAGCCGCCGCCGTCGATCATCAGCCGGTGGGCCACGGCGTGCGGGTTCGAGATGCCGGGCAGCGGGAACTTCTTCGGCAGCCGGGCCACCGGCTCCACGTCCGAGCCGAGCGGGCGCCCCGGCAGGGTCTCCAGCTTGGTCAGGACCGTCCGGCCGATGTGGCGGAACGTGGTCCACTTGCCGCCGGCGACCGACAGCATGCCGCCGCTGCCCTCGGTCACGACCGTCTCGCGCTTCGCCTTGGAGGTGTCGCCGGGACCGCCGGGCAGCACCCGCAGACCGGCGAACGAGTACGTGATCAGATCGCGGGACAGCTGCTGGTCGCGTACCGAGAGGGACGCCTCGTCCAGGATCTGGTGGATGTCCTTCTCGTTGACCGCGACGTCCGCCGGGTCACCCACGTACTCCTCGTCGGTGGTGCCGAGCAGCAGCATGCCCTCCCAGGGCAGCGCGAAGGTGATGCGGTACTTGTCGATCGGTGTCGCGAGCGCCGCGTTCCACGGCGCGCTGCGCTTGAGCACGAGGTGCGCGCCCTTGGACAGCCGGATGGAGGGCTCGGAGTTCGGGTCCTCCATCTTCCGCAGGTGGTCCACCCACGGCCCGGTCGCGTTGAGCACCAGCCGGGCGTTGACGCCGAACTCCGTACCGTCCATCCGGTCCCGCAGGTCGGCGCCGGTCACCCGGCCGCCGGAGAACCGCAGCCCGGTCACCTCGGCGTGGTTGAGCACGGCGGCGCCCGACTCGACGGCTGCGCGCACCGTCATGATCGCCATCCGCGCGTCGTTCATCTGGTCGTCGCCGTAGACCGCGACGGCCTGCAGATTGTCGGTACGCAGCTCGGGCACCGCCTGCCGCGCCTTGGCCGGGCTGATCACATGCCCGACCCCGTCGCGGAAGGCGGAGAGCGCCGAGTAGGCGAAGACGCCGGCGCCGAGCTTGGCGGCGCTGTGCGGTCCGCCCTTGTAGACCGGCAGGTAGAAGGTCAGCGGGTTGGCCAGGTGGGGGGCCACCTGGTTGGAGACGGCGCGCCGTTCGAAGTGGTTCTCCGCGACCAGCTTCACCGCGCCGGTCTGCAGATAGCGCAGACCGCCGTGGAGGAGCTTGGACGAGGCCGACGAGGTGGCGCCGGCGAAGTCGCCGCCGTCCACGAGGGCCACCCGCAGTCCCGACTGCGAGGCGTGCCAGGCGGTGGAGATGCCCAGGATCCCGCCGCCGATCACCAGGAGGTCGTACGTCGCGTTGGACAGTTGCTCCCGGGTCTCGGCGCGGCTCGGAAGGGAACCGCCAGCCGGGTGCGTCCCCAGTGCGGGGCCGCTCTGCAGGGTGCTCATCGTTACTCCTTGTCGGCCTTACGGTGCGTCGGACGCTCGACGGGTCAGCTGTCGTCCTCGTCCAGCCAGCCCTTGGTGCGGTCGACCGCCTTGAGCCAGTTCTTGTATTCGTGGTCGCGCCGCGCGGCGTCCATGTCGGGCGTCCACTCGGCGGCCCTGCGCCAGTTGGCGCGCAGCGCGTCGGTGTCGGGCCAGAAGCCCACGGCGAGCCCCGCCGCGTAGGCGGCGCCGAGACAGGTCGTCTCGGCGACCATCGGGCGGACCACCGGCGCGTCCAGGACGTTGGCCAGCGTCTGCATCAGCAGATTGTTCGCCGTCATACCGCCGTCGACCTTCAGCGACGTCAGCTCGACCTTGGAGTCCTTGGTCATGGCGTCGCTGATCTCGCGGGTCTGCCAGGCCGTGGCCTCCAGGACCGCGCGGGCGATGTGCGCCTTGGTGACGTAGCCGGTCAGACCGGCGATCACCCCACGCGCGCCCGAGTCCCAGTGCGGGGCGAAGAGACCGGAGAAGGCGGGGACGAAGTACGCGCCGCCGTTGTCCTCCACGGAGGAGGCCAGCGTCTCGATCTCGGGGGCCGAGTTGATCAGGCCCATCTGGTCGCGCATCCACTGCACAAGCGCGCCGGTGACGGCGATGGAGCCCTCCAGCGCGTACACGGCGGGCTGGTCACCGATGCGGTAACCGACCGTGGTCAGCAGGCCGTTGTACGAGTTGATCGGCTTGTTGGCGGTGTTCATCAGCATGAACGTGCCGGTGCCGTAGGTGGACTTGGCCTCGCCCTCGGCGAAGCAGGTCTGGCCGAACAGGGCCGCCTGCTGGTCACCGAGCGCCGAGGCGACCGGAATCCCGTCCAGGGGGCCGCCCTTGGCCGTTCCGTACACCTCGGAGGAGGAGCGGATCTCCGGCAGCATCGCGGTCGGGACGCCGATGGAGTTGCAGATCTTCGGGTCCCACTGGAGCGTGTCGAGGCGCATCAGCATCGTGCGGGACGCGTTGGTCACGTCGGTGACGTGGACGCCGCCGTCGACTCCGCCGGTCAGGTTCCAGATGACCCAGGAGTCCATGGTGCCGAAGAGGATGTCGCCGCTCTCCGCGCGCTCGCGCAGCCCCTCGACGTTGTCGAGCAGCCAGCGGGCCTTCGGGCCGGCGAAGTAGGTCGCGAGCGGCAGTCCCGTGTCGCGCCTGAACCGGTCCTGGCCGACGTTGCGGCCCAGTTCCCTGACCAGACCGCTGGTCCTGGTGTCCTGCCAGACGATGGCGTTGTGCACGGGCTCACCGGTGTTCTTGTCCCAGAGCATGGTGGTCTCGCGCTGGTTGGTGATCCCGATCGCCAGGACGTCGGCCTTGGTGATGCCGGCCTTCTCGATGGCGTTCGCGACCACTTCCTGGACGTTGGTCCAGATCTCCTTGGCGTCGTGCTCCACCCAGCCGGGCTTGGGGAATATCTGCTCGTGCTCCTTCTGGTCGACGGCGACGATGCGCCCGTCGACGTCGAAGACGATGCAGCGGCTGGACGTCGTGCCCTGGTCGATGGCCGCGATGAACGGCCCGGTTCCGTGGGAGGAAGTCCCGGTTGCGTTGTCGTCACTCACGGTGTCTGCTCCTGGTCCGTCGGGATGGTGGGGGTGGCCGGCCGGGCGATCACATGAAGCAGGCCCGGTAGAAGCCGGCCGCCAGCGCCGCGCCGGCGAACGGCCCGATCACCGGAACCCATGCGTAGGTCCAGTCGGAGCCGCCCTTGTTGGGCAGCGGCAGGATCGCGTGGATGATGCGGGGGCCGAGGTCTCGGGCCGGGTTGATGGCGTATCCGGTCGGCCCACCGAGGGAGAGACCGATACCCACCACGACGAACGACGTGATCAGGATGCCGATGGGACCGAGCCCGTCGCCCTTCTGGTTCAGGCCCTGGGTCAGGACCGCGATGACCAGGACGAACGTGGCGATGATCTCGGTCAGGACGTTCTGCCAGTAGTTCCGCACCTCAGGACCCGTGGAGAAGATACCCAGCACGGGACCCGCCTTGGGAGCGGTCTTCTGGTCGACCAGACCCTCCACCTCGGGCTGCGCCGCCAGCACCTCGGGGTCGCGGAGGTGGGCGTAGAACTGGCCCAGGTAGGCCAGGTACACCAGTACGGCGCCGATCATCGCGCCGAGCAGCTCGGAGCCGATGTAGAGAAGGACGTCGCCCCACTTGATGCTGCCCTGAATGGCCAGACCGATCGTCAGCGCCGGGTTGAGGGACGCGGCCGATTTCGGTGCGGAGAGATACGCGCCGACCATGACCGCGAAACCCCAGCCGAGGCTGATCGCGACCCAGCCCGCGCCGGAGGCCTTGGACCGCCTGAGCACGACGCCGGCGACCACGCCGCCACCGAGCAGGATCAGGGCGGCGGTACCCGCGGTCTCGCCTAGGAAAATGTCGAGATTGGACACCCGAAGACTCCTTCGTCCAGGGGAAGGCGGACCTCCGGCTCGTACCGGTGGCCCGCGCCCTCGGTGAGGGCATTTCGGCCCTTGGCGTTGTCACGACCGCTGGCTCGTCCACCGAAAAGCGTTCGACAATGCCGACCGTCTTACGGCAGTCTCATCCTCGGGTCGTGACGCGGTCAAGGGTTCCGGGGCCGAAACCTTGTTCAAGTCAGATCATCCGGCAAATGACTCAAAACCGCCCGGCGCCGACATCTCGGGACACCGACCTGGCGCACTCGCGGACCGCCGCGATCAGCTCGGGGCGCGGCTCGCCCGACTCGCAGAGCCGTTCGACCGCACCGGTGACGGCGATCGCTCCCACCGGCATACGGCGCCTGTCGTGGACGGGCGCGGCCACGGCGGCGACGCCTTCCCAGGTCTCCTCGACGTCCGACGCCCAGCCGCGCGCGCGGGTCAGTTCGAGAATTTTCTCGAACTCGGCCAGACCGGTGACGGTCCGCGTCGTGAACGCCGTCCGCTCACCCTGGACGGCCTCGTTGTGGGCCACCGGGTCGTACGCCGACAGCACCTTGCCCAGCGCCGTCGAGTGCAGCGGCTGCATCGCCCCCACTTCGAGCACCTGCCGGCTGTCGTCCGGGCGGAAGACATGGTGGACGATCAGCACCCCCTCCAGGTGCGCCACGCCCAGATGGACGCTCTCGCCGGACGACCTCGCCAGGTCGTCCGTCCAGACCAGGGCGCGCGAGCGCAGCTCGTGGACGTCCAGATAGCTGTTGCCGAGCCGCAGCAGCTCGGCCCCCAGCTGGTATCTGCCCGAAGGCCCGTCCTGCTCCACGAAGCCCTCGGCCTGGAGGGTGCGGAGGATGCCGTGGGCCGTGCCCTTGGCCAGGCCGAGTGAGGAAGCGATGTCGGAGAGGCCGAGCCTGCGCTCGCCGCCCGCGAGGAGCCGCAGGATCGCGGCCGCCCGCTCCAGCGACTGGATCGTCTTCGCCATGGCACGGACCTCCAAAACGGGATTCGACAATGCTGAACACTATCGGCCGATGCCGACCTGCGCCCCGCCAAGCGGGGGGCGGTCCCGGCCCCCGGGGCGGAATGCCGGACCGTAAGGGGGCACGCCCCGCTACGCTGGCGGGGTGCCCCTTCCGCCGGGAAGGCGCAAAGCCGACAGCCGTCGCAACCCGGGAGTACATACATGGCCTCGTCGCCAACCCCAGCCCCCGCTACTGACAGCCGTACCCGCATCGAAGCCCTGCGCGAGGCCTTCGCCACCCGAGTGGTGGTGGCCGACGGCGCGATGGGCACGATGCTCCAGGCGCAGGACCCCACCCTGGAGGACTTCCAGGACCTGGAAGGCTGCAACGAGATCCTCAACGTGACACGCCCGGACATCGTCCGCTCCGTGCACCAGGAGTACTTCGCTGTCGGCGTCGACTGCGTCGAGACCAACACCTTCGGCGCGAACTTCGCCGCGCTGGGGGAGTACGACATCCCCGAGCGGGTCTTCGAACTCTCCGAGGCCGGCGCCAGGATCGCCCGCGAGGTGGCCGACGAGTTCACGGCTTCCAGCGGACGCCAGCGCTGGGTGCTCGGCTCCATGGGCCCCGGCACCAAGCTGCCCACCCTGGGCCACGCCCCGTACGTCAAGCTGCGCGACGCCTACCAGCAGAACGCCGAAGGCATGATCGCCGGCGGCGCCGACGCGCTGCTCGTCGAGACCACCCAGGACCTGCTCCAGACCAAGGCCGCCGTCCTCGGCGCCCGCCGCGCCCTGGAGACCACCGGCGCCAACCTCCCGATCATCTGCTCCGTGACGGTCGAGACGACCGGCACGATGCTGCTCGGCTCCGAGATCGGCGCGGCGCTGACGGCCCTGGAGCCGCTGGGCATCGACATGATCGGCCTGAACTGCGCCACCGGGCCCGCCGAGATGAGCGAGCACCTGCGCTATCTGGCCCGGCACTCCCGGATCCCGCTCTCCTGCATGCCCAACGCCGGCCTGCCCGTCCTCGGCAAGAACGGCGCCCACTACCCGCTGCAGCCCGCCGAACTGGCCGACGCCCAGGAGACCTTCGTCGGCGAGTACGGCCTCTCGCTGGTCGGCGGCTGCTGCGGCACCACCCCCGAGCATCTGCGCCAGGTGGTCGAGCGGGTGCGCGACGTGCCCCGTACGGAGCGCGAGCCGCACCCCGAGCCGGGCGCCGCCTCGCTCTACCAGACGGTGCCGTTCCGCCAGGACGCGTCCTTCCTCGCCATCGGCGAGCGCACCAACGCCAACGGCTCGAAGAAGTTCCGCGAGGCCATGCTGGACGGCCGCTGGGACGACTGCGTCGAGATGGCGCGCGGTCAGATCCGGGAGGGCGCGCATCTGCTGGACCTGTGCGTCGACTACGTCGGCCGCGACGGTGTCGCCGACATGGCCGAGCTGGCCGGCCGGTTCGCCACGGCCTCCACGCTGCCCATCGTGCTGGACTCCACCGAGCTGCCCGTCCTCCGGGCGGGCCTGGAGAAGCTGGGCGGCCGGGCCGTCATCAACTCCGTCAACTACGAGGACGGCGACGGCCCCGAGTCCCGCTTCACCAAGGTCACCCAGCTCGCCGTCGAGCACGGCGCCGCGCTGATCGCGCTGACCATCGACGAGGAGGGCCAGGCCCGTACCCCCGAGCACAAGGTCGCCATCGCCGAGCGGCTGATCGGCGAGCTGACCGGCACCTACGGCGTGCACGAGTCGGACATCCTCATCGACACCCTGACCTTCACCATCTGCACCGGCCAGGAGGAGTCCCGCAAGGACGGCATCGCCACGATCGAGGCGATCCGCCGGCTCAAGGAACGGCACCCCGACGTCCAGACCACGCTGGGCCTCTCCAACATCTCCTTCGGCCTCAACCCGGCCGCCCGTATCGTCCTCAACTCCGTCTTCCTCGACGAGTGCGTCAAGGCCGGGCTCGACTCCGCGATCGTGCACGCCTCGAAGATCCTGCCCATCGCGCGGCTGGAGGAGGAGCAGGTCAAGGTCGCCCTCGACCTGATCTACGATCGCCGCGAAGAGGGCTACGACCCGCTGCAGAAGCTCATGGAGCTGTTCGAGGGCGTCAACACCAAGTCGATGAAGGACGGCAGGGCCGAGGAACTGCGCGCCCTGCCGCTCAACGAGCGCCTGGAGCGGCGCATCATCGACGGCGAGAAGAACGGCCTGGAGGAGGACCTCGCCGCCGCCCTGGCCGAGCGTCCCGCGCTGGAGATCGTCAACGACACCCTGCTGAACGGGATGAAGGTCGTCGGCGAGCTGTTCGGCTCCGGCCAGATGCAGCTGCCGTTCGTGCTCCAGTCCGCCGAGGTGATGAAGACCGCGGTCGCCTACCTGGAACCGCACATGGAGAAGACGGACGACGACGGTAAGGGCACCATCGTGCTCGCGACCGTACGCGGCGACGTCCACGACATCGGCAAGAACCTCGTGGACATCATCCTCTCCAACAACGGCTACACCGTGGTCAATCTGGGCATCAAGCAGCCCGTCTCCGCGATCCTGGAAGCCGCCGAGGAGCATAAGGCGGATGTCATCGGCATGTCGGGTCTGCTGGTGAAGTCGACCGTGATCATGAAGGAGAACCTGGAAGAGCTGAACCAGCGCAAGATGGCGGCCGACTTCCCCGTCATCCTCGGTGGCGCCGCGCTCACCCGGGCCTATGTCGAGCAGGACCTGCACGAGATCTACGAGGGCGAAGTCCGCTACGCCCGCGACGCGTTCGAAGGCCTGCGGCTGATGGACGCGCTGATCGGCGTCAAGCGCGGCGTCCCCGGCGTCACGCTCCCCGAGCTGAAGCCGCGCCGGGTCAGGGCCACCACGAACACCGTGGTCGAGGAGCGGCCCGAGGAGGGCGGCGGGCGCTCGGACGTCGCCGTCGACAACCCCGTACCCACCCCGCCGTTCTGGGGCACCCGCGTCGTCAAGGGCATCCAGCTCAAGGAGTACGCGTCCTGGCTGGACGAAGGCGCGCTGTTCAAGGGCCAGTGGGGCCTCAAGGAGGCCCGTACCGGCGACGGACCCAGCTACGAGGAACTGGTCGAGACCGAGGGCCGGCCGCATCTGCGCGGCTGGCTGGAGCGGCTGCACACCGAGAACATGCTGGAAGCCGCCGTCGTCTACGGCTACTTCCCCTGCGTCTCCAAGGGCGAGGACCTGATCCTGCTCGGTGAGGACGGCGCTGAGCGCACCCGCTTCACCTTCCCCCGCCAGCGGCGCGGCCGCAGGCTCTGCCTCGCCGACTACTTCCGCCCCGAGGAGTCGGGCGAGACGGACGTCGTCGGACTGCAGATCGTCACCGTGGGCTCGAAGATCGGCGGCACGACCGCCGAACTCTTCGAGCGCAACGCCTACCGCGACTACCTGGAGCTGCACGGGCTGTCCGTCCAGCTCGCCGAGGCGCTCGCCGAGTACTGGCACGCCAGGGTCCGCTCCGAGCTGGGCTTCGCAGGCGAGGACCCGTCCGAGGTCGAGGACATGTTCGCGCTGAAGTACCGCGGCGCGCGCTTCTCGCTCGGCTACGGCGCCTGCCCCAACCTGGAGGACCGCGCCAAGATCGCCGAGCTGCTCGAACCCGAGCGGATCGGCGTCCAGCTCTCCGAGGAGTTCCAGCTCCACCCGGAGCAGTCCACCGACGCGATCGTCATCCACCACCCCGACGCCACCTACTTCAACGCTCGGTGAACATCGGTCCGAAGACCCGGTAATCGATAAGCACGACAACCGGACAAGTCGTACACTGGTCGGCCCAGCGCAGGCCGGTCGCCTGTTCCGGCGGGACACCCCGCCGGCCAGGCGACCGGCCTTCTCGTCCCTCTTGGAGGTGTGCCGGATGACCAGTACGGTCCCCGCGTCCCTGACCCGTACGGCCGAAGGGTCCTCCCTGCAGGCTGTCCTCCTCGACATGGACGGCACCCTGGTCGACAGCGAGGGCTTCTGGTGGGACGCGGAGGTCGAGGTCTTCAAGGGCCTCGGACACGCGCTCGACGAGTCCTGGCGCGAAGTGGTGGTCGGCGGGCCCATGACCCGCAGCGCGGGCTTCCTGATCGAGGCCACCGGCGCCCGGATCACCCTCCCCGAGCTGACCGTGCTGCTCAACGAGACCTTCGAGCGGCGCATCGGGCTCGGCGTACCGCTGATGCCGGGCGCCGCACGGCTGCTCGCCGAGCTGTCGGCCCACCAGGTGCCCACCGCACTGGTCTCCGCCTCGCACCGGCGCATCGTCGACCGGGTGCTTCTCTCGCTGGGTCCCGACAACTTCGCGCTGACCGTCGCGGGCGACGACGTGGCCCGTACGAAGCCGCACCCCGACCCGTACCTGATCGCCGCCCGCGGTCTGGGGGCCGATCCCGCGCGCTGCGCCGTCGTCGAGGACACCGCGACCGGGGTGGCGGCGGCCGAGGCCGCCGGCTGCCAGGTCGTCGTCGTACCGTCCGTCGCGCCCATCGCACCCGCGGAAGGGCGCACGATCGTCGGATCGCTGGAAGAAGTCGATCTGGTATTCCTGCGCGGACTGATGACGCCCAGGCGCTGATCCGCACTGCGCGTCTCTGCATTTTGCATTCAGAAACTCATCGCATTGGCCCGTGTATTTTCCGTGACATTGAGGGACCGCTATTCACCGCGGACTCGGCACGGAGTGAGTGACGTTTATCACGCGCCATGCCGTCGACAGCCGGGACAAGACCCTGCTTCGGGTGGTGCGGAGGGGGTTTGGCTGTGCCCATGTGTCCCGATTGGTGAACCGGTGTACGAAACATGACGGCACCAGGAAATGGCACCCCGGTCGGTAGTGATCACTTAGCGTTTACGCCGCCGTTCGCACCCGGTCCTGCATTCCCCGCACCGCCGACTAATCTCGTGCCGAGTACTTCGCCGCATCACCGACGTGTCCCGACGGTCCACCAAGTCGCCGTGAACACGGGACCGATCACCCTGTATCCCGGCCCGAACGCGCAGCCCCGAACGGGTGGCACGGCGGAGTCTCCTTCACACCGCTGTATCCCAGTGCCGCATGAGGAGTACGTCCAGGATGAACCGCAAGACCTTGGTGTTGACGGCCGTTGCCGGTCTGCTCGCGCCCGTGCTGGCCGGTTGCGGTGGTGCGGAGGGCGGTTCGGGCGGTGACGCCGCCATTGTCGTGGGCACCACGGACCAGGTCGTCGCCACGAAGGAAGTGCCGGCTCCGCTGGATCCCGCTTCCACGTACGACACTTCGACGTGGAACGTCATTCGGCAGACCCTGCAGACCTTGATGGCCGTGCCGCGCGGCGGCGGTGTGCCGGTGCCCGAGGCCGCCTCCAAGTGCGCCTTCACCGACAACGAGGACGAGAGCTACCGCTGCACGCTGCGCGAGGGCCTCACCTTCAGCAACGGTGACCCGGTCACGGCCGACGATGTGAAGTTCTCCATCGAGCGCGTCGTCGACATCAACGACCCCAACGGCGCCGCCGGTCTGCTGAACAACATCGACGCCATCGACACCAACGGCGACCTTGAGGTGATCTTCCACCTCAAGACGTCCGACGCGACCTTCCCCTACAAGCTCGCGACCCCCATCGCCGGTGTCGTCAACCCCAAGCAGTACGAGGCCAAGAAGGTCCGCAAGGGCTTCGACGTCGACGGCTCGGGCCCGTACACGCTCAAGGCCGAGGTCAAGAACGACAAGGTCACGAAGATCGTGTTCACCAAGAACCCCAAGTACAAGGGTGCTCTGAAGGTGAACAACAACAAGGTGGAGCGGATCACGTTCGACGATCCCGACACCATGGGCAAGGCGCTCGACAAGGGTGACATCGGGGTCATGCTCCGCACCATGTCGCCCGAGCAGATCAAGACGATGACCGAGCACCCCAGGGACGACATCGACCTGACGGAGATGCCGGGTCTGGAAATCCGCTACCTGGCCTTCGACACCTCGGCGCCCTCGGTGAAGAACAAGGCGGTCCGGCAGGCGATCGCGTACAGCGTCGACCGCAACAAGCTCGTCAACGACGTGTACGGCACGACGGCCGAGTCGCTCTACTCGCTGATCCCCTCGGGCATCAGCGGCCACACCAACTCCTTCTTCAACCAGTACGGCGACCCGTCGCTGTCCAAGGCGCAGACCGTGCTGAGGAACGCGGGCATCAAGACCCCGGTCGAGTTCACGCTGAACTACACGACCGACCACTACGGTCCCGCCACGAAGAAGGAATTCCAGACCCTGCAGAGCCAGCTCAACGCGACCGGGCTCTTCAAGGTCCAGATCAAGGGCACCGAGTGGTCGGCCTTCCGCCCGGCCGAAGTCGCCCGCAAGTACGAGGTCTTCGGGATGGGCTGGTTCCCCGACTTCCCGGACCCGGACAACTACGTCGCGCCGTTCCTCGACAAGGGCAACTTCCTCAACAGCCCCTACGTCAGCGCCGAGACGCAGAACCTGCTCATACCGGAGTCCCGCAAGGAAGCCAACCGCGCCGACGCTTCGGACACCTTCGGCCGGATCCAGGACATCGTCGCCCGGGACGTGCCGGTCCTGCCGCTCTGGCAGGGCAAGCAGTATGTGGCGTCGCGCGACGACATCACGGGCGTCGAATGGGCCGTCAACTCCGCGGCCGAGGTGAACCTCTGGGAGCTGGGCCGGGGCAGCTCCTGACCCCTGGGCACCGCCACAGCGGACCGAAGGGCCGGCCACGAGAGTGCGACGCACTCACGAGGCCGGCCCTTCGGCATGTGCCCTCCGTGTCCTCCGCGGCCCCCGGCGGCCGGGGGAGACCGGTCACTGGGCGCCGGGGCGCACCAGACCGCTCTCGTACGCGTACACCGCCGCCTGCACCCGGTCGCGCAGGCTCAGCTTCGTGAGCACATGACCCACATGCGTCTTGACCGTCGTCTCGCTCACGAACAGATCAGCCGCGATCTCCGCGTTCGACAGACCGCGCGCCACCAGCTTGAGCACCTCGACCTCGCGCTCCGTCAGGGTGTGCAGCGTGTCGGGGACCGGATCCTCGCCGGACGGCAGATGGTCCGCGTACTTGTCGAGCAGCCGGCGCGTGATGCTCGGCGCCAGCATCGCCTCGCCCGCGGCGACCACCCTGATCGCCTGCACCAACTCGTTGGCGGGCGCGTCCTTCAGCAGGAAGCCGCTCGCCCCGGCGCGCAGCGCCTCCACCACGTACTCGTCCAGGTCGAAGGTGGTCAGCACGAGCACCTTCGCCGGGCCGTCCCGGCCGGGGCCCGTGATCTGGCGGGTCGCCTCGACGCCGTCCATCCGGGGCATCCGGATGTCCATCAGCACCACGTCGGGCTGCAACGCCCGGACCTGGTCGATGGCCTGGAGGCCGTCCCCGGCCTCGCCGACGACCGCGATGTCCTGCTCCGCCTCCAGGATCATCCGGAAGCCGGTGCGCAGCAGCGGCTGGTCATCGACCAGTAGGACGCGGACAGTCACAGGGAACTCCCATTCACTAGACCGGCCCCATTCTGCCCTGACCGCCCCGCAGGGGCTCCGTCGGGCGCGCGGCCGCTATGCCGTCTCCCGCACGGTTTCCTGCTCCGGTACGGCGGCGGCCCCCGGCACCGTGAGGGGATAAACCGGCGGTGTGCCGCCGAATTCCGGACAGAGCGCCTGATGGTCGCACCAGCCGCACAGCTTCGTCGGCCGCGGCCGCCAGTCACCCGACTTCGTGGCGGCCTGGATCGCCTCCCACAGGGCCAGCAGCTTGCGCTCCACCCGCTCCAGGTCCGCCACTTCGGGGTCGTACGTCATGACCTCGCCGCTGCCCAGGTACACCAGCTGGAGCCGGCGCGGCACCACGCCCTTCAGCCGCCAGATCACCAGGGCGTAGAACTTCATCTGGAACAGCGCCCCTTCCGCGTACTCGGGGCGGGGCGCCTTGCCCGTCTTGTAGTCGACGATCCGCACCTCGCCGGTCGGCGCCACATCGACCCGGTCGATCACCCCGCGCAGCCGCAGCCCCGACGCCAGCTCCGTCTCGACGAACAGCTCACGCTCGGCCGGTTCCAGCCGGGTCGGGTCCTCCAGCGAGAACCACCGCTCCACCAGCCGCTCGGCCTCCGCCAGCCAGCCGGACAGCCGCTCACCCTCCGCGTCCTCGGCGAACAGCTCCGCCAGCTCGGGCCGCGACTCCAGCAGCCGGTCCCACTGCCCCGGCACCATCGCCCGCGCCCGCGGCGCCGTGCGCTCCGCCGCCGGGTCGTCGAACAGCCGCTCAAGCACCGCGTGCACCAGCGTGCCGCGGGTGGCCGCCTCACTGGGCTTCTGGGGCAGCTTGTCGATGACCCGGAAGCGGTACAGCAAGGGGCACTGCATGAAGTCGCTCGCACGCGACGGCGACAGCGACGAGGGCGGCGTGCTGGTAGTCATGACGCAGACCCTAAGGCCCCGCACTGACAGCAGGGTCCTGTCCGCCGGAGAGCACCCCGCCGAATACCATCGACTACAGAGCCTCTCGCACTGCATGATCGAGATAGCGACGCTGCCGCCGACGAAGGGGACCCGTGAAAGAGGACGACGAGAGCGGCGAGAGCAGCCGGCCGGAGCCCGGCCCCGGGGGCAAGCCCCCCGGCCGGAAGCCGCCGAGGCCCGCGGATCCCGGCGGTGGGATCCTCATGGGCCGGCCCTTCGGCGTGCCCGTCTACGTCGCCCCCAGCTGGTTCCTGGTGGCCGCGCTGATCACCTGGGTCTTCGGCGGCCAGATCGACCGGATCCTGCCAGGTCTCGGCGGTGCCCGCTATCTCGTCTCGCTCTTCTTCGCCGTCGCCTTCTACGCCTCCGTACTCGTCCACGAGCTGGCCCACACCGTGGCGGCGCTGCGCTTCAAGCTTCCCGTGCGACGCATCCAGCTCCAGTTCTTCGGCGGCGTCTCGGAGATCGAGAAGGAGTCCGACACCCCGGGCCGTGAGTTCGTCCTCGCCTTCGTCGGACCGCTGCTCTCGCTCGTCCTCGCCGGGGTCTTCTACCTCGGCATGCTGACCGTGGACGCCGACACCGTCCCCGGCGTCCTGCTCGCGGGACTGATGGTCTCCAACCTGATCGTGGCCGTCTTCAACCTGCTGCCGGGACTGCCGCTCGACGGTGGCCGGATGCTGCGCGCCGTCGTCTGGAAGATCACCGGAAAGCCGATGAGCGGCACCGTGGCCGCCGCCTGGGTCGGCCGGGCGCTGGCCGTCGTCGTACTCGTCGGCCTCATCGGGCTGCCCCTGTTCACGCACGGCGGCAGCTTCAGCAGCGCGGCGGGGGACATCGGCGGTTTCGAGACGGTCACCGACGCCCTGATCGCCGCGATCCTCGCCGCGATCATCTGGACCGGCGCCGGCAACAGCCTGCGGATGGCCCGGCTGCGCGAGCACCTGCCGGAACTCCAGGCGCGCACGCTGACCAGACGCGCCGTCCCCGTCGAACCGCAGACCCCGCTCTCCGAGGCGCTGCGCCGGGCCAACGAGGCCGGGGCGCGCGCCCTCGTGGTCGTCGACGGACAGGGCGACCCGACGGGCCTGGTACGCGAGGCGGCGATCGTCGGCGTCCCCCAGCACCGCCGCCCCTGGGTGGCCGTCAGCGGTCTCTCGCAGGACCTCACCGACGACATGCGGGTCCCCGCCGAACTGGCGGGGGAGGCGCTGCTCGACCGGCTGCGGGCGGCCCCCGCCACCGAGTACCTGGTCGTCGAGGAGACCGGTGAGATCTACGGCGTCCTGTCCACGGCGGACGTGGAGCGCGCCTTCGTCGCCGCGATGGCCCGCCCCGAGCCGCACTGACCGGCGTCAGGGGACCCCGCACAAAGCCGCTAGTGTGGTCGCATGTCCGAACCGACCGGTGCCGCCCGCCGACGTGGGCCCTTCAAGGTCGGGGACCAGGTTCAGCTCACCGACCCCAAGGGACGCCACTACACCTTCACGCTCGAAGCCGGGAAGAACTTCCACACCCACAAAGGGTCCTTCCCCCACGACGAGCTGATCGGTGCTCCCGAGGGCAGTGTTGTCCGTACCACGGGAAACGTCGCCTACCTCGCGCTGCGCCCCCTGCTCCCCGACTACGTCCTGTCCATGCCCCGCGGCGCCGCCGTGGTCTACCCCAAGGACGCGGGCCAGATCCTGGCCTTCGCCGACATCTTCCCCGGCGCGCGCGTCGTCGAGGCCGGGGTGGGTTCCGGGTCGCTCAGCAGCTTCCTGCTGCGCGTCATCGGTGACGAGGGCATGCTGCACTCCTACGAGCGCCGCCAGGACTTCGCCGACATCGCCCAGCAGAACGTGGAACGCTACTTCGGCGAACCGCACCCCGCCTGGACCCTGACCGTCGGCGACCTCCAGGACAACCTGTCCGACACGGACGTGGACCGGGTCGTCCTGGACATGCTCGCGCCCTGGGAGTGCATCGAGGCCGTCTCCAAGGCACTCGTGCCCGGCGGCATCCTCTGCGCGTACGTCGCGACGACGACCCAGCTCGCCCGCACCGTCGAGACGATCAGGGAGTTCGGCACGTTCAACGAGCCGGCCGCCTGGGAGTCGATGATCCGCAACTGGCACGTCGAAGGCCTCGCCGTGCGCCCCGACCACCGGATGATCGGCCACACCGGCTTCCTGGTCACCGCGCGCCGCCTCGCCGACGGCGTGGAGCCCCCGCTGCGCCGCCGCCGGCCGTCCAAGGGCTCGTACGGCGACGACTACGAAGGACCGGGCAGCAGCAACTCCCACTAGAGCCAGGCCGACCGGCCCTGTCCGGCCGAACGCCGCACCGCCGCCGCCGAGTTCCCGAGCAGCCCACGGAACTCGGCGGCGGCGCCGTTTTGTTGGCCGTAAGCACCGCCGAAGTTTCGTACCCCGCTGTTCCGCGCCGCTGTGACGTGTGGCACGATGCTGTCTCCCTCACACCGTTGGTTTCTTCTCCAGCACGGCCCTTCTCAGGAGACACTCCGCGTGCAGATCTCCGACGCTGCGGACCTCGCTCACACCAGGCCCGCCCCCATGCACTGGCTCGCCACGGCGACCGCGATGGCCGGTGTCGTGGCCGTCGCGGGACTCCTCCAGCCGGGCCCGGCCACCGCGTCGCAGGCGGCTCACCAGGGACAGGGACAGGTACGCGCGCAGAGCGCGCCGAACCACCAGGCATTGCCGGCCCCCGACCCGGCCGCCGCCCACTTCCCGCTGGAATGTGGCGCCGCCGGGACGGTCGTCACGAAAAAGGCATCCGGCGATCTGGACGGTGACGGCTCCCCGGAGACCGTGGCCGTCGTGCGCTGCGACTCCGGCTCAGGCACCCCGCCGAGCGGGGTCTACGTACTGACCAAGGGCACGGCGGCCACGCCCCGCATAGTGGCGACCCTGCTGGACCCGAAGGCGAAGCAGAGCGTCGGCACCGGCTTCGCGATAACCGGCGGCGCCGTCCTGGCCACCCTGCTGGGCTACTCGGACCCGAGCGTCCCGAGCTGCTGCCCCGACATCCAGGAGCGGGTCTCCTGGAAGTGGCGCGGCGGCGCGTTCGTCCGCAGCGAACAGCCCACCGCCAAGAGCGTCTGACGGCGGGCCGCGCCCCGGCTCAGACCGCGTCCGGGCCGTACACCTCGACGCTGTCCGAAACCCGCCGGACGTGGATGCAGTCGCCCGGACACTCCTTGGCCGAGTCCACCACGTCACGCAGCAGCGGCAGCGGCACCCGGGTGGTGGCACCGGGGGCCTGCAACAGCTCGTCCTCCGGGCTCTTCACATAGGCCAGGCCGTCGATGTCGAGCTCGAAGACCTCGGGCGCGTACTGGGCACAGATCCCGTCACCGGTGCACAGATCCTGGTCGATCCACACCTCCAGCGGATCCTGGGTCTCAGTGACACCTTCGGTGGGAGCCTCCTGCTGCACGATCATGTCTCCTGCCGTTTGCCGCTCCGGGTGGTGCAATATGGGGTAAGTCGCGCCAGCCCTGACGGGTGTTGAACACTTCGACGATACAACCGGCGGCTTTCCGATGTTGTTCGGTGGGTATTCCCCTCACGTGAGGGCGAGCGCAAGGGTGAAGATCGGACACACCCCGACAGTCTTTGTGATCTAGGGGTTTCAATCATCACCGGCCCAGGTAGGGTCAGGAAGCGTCCAGCTCCCCTTGGAGGAGGTGAGGACCGTGGCAGCACACGACGACGACATCAACCGCGGCACCCGGCCCGGTCGGGGGTCTGAAGACCCCGCCGGCCAGGTTGCCTATCTCGAGCAGGAAATCGCCGTCCTGCGACGCAAGCTCGCCGACTCTCCGCGGCACACGAGGATTCTCGAAGAGCGGATCGTCGAGCTGCAGACCAATCTGGCGGGTGTGTCCGCGCAGAACGAGCGGCTCGCCAACACGCTGCGTGAGGCCCGCGACCAGATCGTGGCCCTCAAGGAAGAGGTCGACAGGCTGGCACAGCCGCCGGCCGGTTTCGGCGTCTTCCTGCAGGCGAACGAGGACGGTACGGCCGACATCTTCACCGGGGGCCGCAAGCTCCGGGTGAACGTCAGCCCCAGCGTGGAGCTCGAAGAGCTCAGGCGTGGCCAGGAGGTCATGCTCAACGAGGCGACCAACGTGGTCGAGGCCATGACGTTCGAGCGGGCCGGTGACATCGTCACCCTCAAGGAGATCCTTGAGGACGGCGAGCGCGCCCTGGTCGTCGGGCACACCGACGAGGAACGGGTGGTGCGGCTGGCTGAACCGCTGCTGGACATCACCATCCGGCCCGGCGACGCCCTGCTGCTCGAACCGCGCTCCGGTTACGTCTACGAGGTCATCCCCAAGAGCGAGGTCGAAGAACTCGTCCTCGAAGAGGTCCCGGACGTCGACTACGACAAGATCGGCGGTCTGGGCGGCCAGATCGAGATGATCCGCGACGCGGTCGAGCTTCCGTACCTCTACCCCGACCTCTTCAAGGAGCACGAACTGCGGCCGCCGAAGGGCATCCTGCTCTACGGCCCTCCTGGCTGCGGCAAGACGCTCATCGCCAAGGCCGTGGCGAACTCGCTCGCCAAGAAGGTCGCCGAGGTGACAGGGCGGCCCGCCGGCAAGAGTTACTTCCTCAATATCAAGGGTCCGGAGCTCCTCAACAAGTACGTGGGCGAGACCGAGCGGCACATCCGCCTGGTCTTCCAGCGCGCCCGTGAGAAGGCCAGCGAGGGCACCCCCGTCATCGTCTTCTTCGACGAGATGGAATCCCTCTTCCGCACCCGTGGATCCGGTGTCAGCTCGGACGTGGAGAACACCATCGTCCCCCAGCTGCTCGCCGAGATCGACGGTGTGGAGGGTCTGGAGAACGTCATCGTGATCGGCGCCTCCAACCGTGAGGACATGATCGACCCGGCGATCCTGCGCCCCGGCCGGCTCGATGTGAAGATCAAGATCGAGCGTCCCGACGCCGAGGCGGCCAAGGACATCTTCGCCAAGTACCTGCGCTCCTCGCTGCCCCTGCACACGGACGACCTGTCCGAGCACAGGGACTCCCGTGAGGACGCGGTCCAGGGCATGATCCAGACCGTCGTCGAGCGGATGTACACGGAGTCCGAGGAGAACCGCTTCCTCGAGGTCACGTACGCCAACGGCGACAAGGAAGTCCTCTATTTCAAGGACTTCAACTCCGGCGCCATGATTCAGAACATCGTGGACCGGGCCAAGAAAATGGCCATCAAGGACTTCCTCGACCAGAACCAGAAAGGTCTCAGGGTCTCCCACCTCCTCCAGGCTTGCGTGGACGAGTTCAAGGAGAACGAGGACCTGCCGAACACCACCAACCCCGACGACTGGGCCCGCATCTCCGGAAAGAAGGGCGAGCGGATCGTGTTCATCCGTACGCTCGTCACCGGAAAACAGGGCGCGGACACCGGACGCTCCATCGACACGGTGGCGAACACCGGTCAGTACCTGTAAAACGCACACCGGCTGCGGATGTCCGGAAGGACATCCGCAGCCGCTGCTTTTCCCGTACCTTCCACCACACCAGGCCAATGACGGAAATGATCTCCCCACAAGCGCCATGGCGTTCTAGGCTCGTCGGTACCGCCGGGTCGCGCAGTGCGGGGAAGGGCACCGCACACGCACCGGAGCGACAGCGGTACTTGAGCACCTTTCCCGAAGGGGAGCGGTGCCGGGCAAGGAGGGCCGCATGACTGTACGGCGAGTAATGGGCATCGAGACGGAGTACGGCATCTCCGTTCCGGGTCACCCGAACGCCAATGCCATGCTCACCTCGTCCCAGATCGTGAACGCCTACGCGGCGGCGATGATGCGGGCCCGGCGCGCCCGGTGGGATTTCGAGGAGGAGAACCCGCTGCGGGACGCGCGGGGCTTCGACCTCGCCCGGGAGACGGCGGACTCCAGCCAGCTGACCGACGAGGACATCGGCCTGGCCAACGTGATCCTCACGAACGGCGCACGGCTCTACGTCGACCACGCCCATCCGGAGTACAGCTCACCGGAGATCACCAACCCGCGCGACGCGGTCCTGTGGGACAAGGCCGGCGAGCGCGTCATGGCCGAGGCGGCCGAGCGGGCGGCGCAGATCCCCGGCGCCCAGCCGATCCATCTGTACAAGAACAACACCGACAACAAGGGCGCCTCCTACGGCACGCACGAGAACTACCTCATGCGCCGGGAGACCCCGTTCTCGGACATCGTGCGCCATCTGACGCCGTTCTTCGTCTCCCGGCAGGTCGTCACGGGCGCCGGCCGGGTCGGCATCGGCCAGGACGGCCACGAGCACGGCTTCCAGATCAGCCAGCGCGCCGACTACTTCGAGGTCGAGGTCGGCCTGGAGACCACCCTCAAACGGCCCATCATCAACACTCGCGACGAACCACACTCGGACGCGGAGAAGTACCGCAGGCTGCACGTCATCATCGGTGACGCGAACCTGTCGGAGATCTCCACCTACCTCAAGCTCGGTACGACCTCGCTGGTCCTCGCCATGATCGAGGACGGTTTCATCAACGTCGACCTGGCCGTCGACCAGCCGGTCCGCACCCTGCACCAGGTCTCCCACGACCCGACGCTCAAGCAGCTCGTCACACTGCGCAGCGGACGCACCCTGACCGCCGTCCAGCTCCAGATGGAGTACTACGAGCTGGCCAGAAAATATGTCGAGGAGCGGTACGGCTCCGACGCCGACGAACAGACCCAGGACGTGCTCGGCCGCTGGGAGGACACGCTCAACCGGCTGGAGAACGATCCGATGAGCCTGTCGGGCGAGCTGGACTGGATCACCAAGCGGGAAATACTGGAGGGATACCGCCGCAGGGACGGTCTCGACTGGGACGCGGCCCGGCTGCACCTGGTGGATCTCCAGTACGCCGACGTACGCCCCGAGAAGGGCCTCTACAACCGTCTGGTGGCCCGCGGCAAGATGACCAGGCTGCTGGACGACCAGGACGTGGAACGGGCCAGGACGAAGCCTCCGGAGGACACCAGGGCCTATTTCCGCGGCCGCTGTCTTGAGCAGTACGCGGAGGACGTGGCCGCCGCCTCCTGGGACTCGGTCATCTTCGACCTGCCGGGCCGCGACTCGTTGCAGCGCGTGCCCACCCTGGAACCGCTGCGCGGTACACGTAACCACGTCAAAGAGCTGCTCGACCGGTGCCGTACGGCGGAAGACCTGGTCCGGGTGCTGTCCGGCGGCTGAAATGGTCCCCGGACGGGAATCATGAGGGTGGGCCCCGGACGTTGTACGAAAGTGCGGGGCCGATGTCGGACCCTGCTTGTAGGGTCTGATCTTGAAGGTCACATCGAGCGGGGCGAACCGAGCGGGGTGAGGATATGGCGACCAAGGACACCGGCGGCGGACAGCAGAAGGCGACGCGTTCCACGGAGGACGTCGAGGAGCAGGCGCAGGACGCGCAGGGCTCCGAGGACCTCAAGGAACGTCAGGAGAAGCTGTCGGACGACGTGGACTCCGTTCTCGACGAAATCGACGATGTGCTCGAAGAGAACGCCGAGGACTTCGTGCGTTCGTTCGTGCAAAAGGGCGGGCAGTAACCTGCGTCGCCGCCCCGGCGCCACCGGCGAAAGCCGGTCGCACCGGGGCGGATGACCCGCTGCGGCGCGGGTAAGGTCCGTGCACAGTGCGAAAGATCGGCCCGGCCCCAGCGGCGGGCCGCAGCCAATCCGGAAGGAAACGTGTGGAAGCCAATCCTCGGAGCACCGGGCGTCTGCCGGCGGCCTTCCTGACGCCCGGCTCGTCCTCGTTCATGGATTTCCTGTCGGACCAGTCGCCGGACATGCTCCCCGGCAAGCGTTCGCTGCCGCCGTTGCAGGGTGCCGTCGAGGCGCCGCACGGCACGACGATCGTCGCCGTGACGTTCCCCGGCGGTGTGGTGCTGGCCGGTGACCGGCGGGCCACCATGGGCAACATGATCGCCCAGCGCGACATCGAGAAGGTCTTCCCCGCCGACGAGTTCTCGGCGGTGGGCATCGCCGGCACCGCGGGGCTCGCCGTGGAGATGGTGAAGCTCTTCCAGCTGGAGCTGGAGCACTTCGAGAAGGTCGAAGGCGCCACGCTCTCCCTGGAGGGCAAGGCCAACCGGCTCTCCACGATGATCCGTTCCAACCTGGCCATGGCCATGCAGGGCCTGGCCGTCGTGCCGCTCTTCGCCGGGTACGACGTGGACCGCGAGAAGGGCCGCATCTTCTCGTACGACGTGACGGGCGGACGCTCCGAGGAGAATGGTTACGCCTCGACCGGCTCCGGTTCGATCTTCGCCCGTGGTGCGATGAAGAAGCTCTACCACGACGAGCTGACCGAGCAGGAGGCCACGACACTGGTCATCCAGGCGCTCTACGACGCCGCTGACGACGACTCGGCGACGGGCGGCCCCGACGTGGCCCGCCGGATCTACCCGATCGTCACCGTGATCACGGAGGACGGCTTCCGCCGGCTGGACGACACGGAGTCCGCCGAGATCGCCCGGACGATCCTGGAGCGCCGGCTGCAGCAGCCGGACGGCCCGCGGGCCGCGCTGCTCTGACGTCCCCTCTCCCGAACACATCTGCCACTGACTGAAAGGGACGGATAGCCGGTGTCGACGCCGTTCTATGTCTCACCCCAGCAGGCCATGGCCGACCGGGCGGAATACGCCCGGAAGGGCATCGCCCGCGGTCGCAGCCTGGTTGTGCTGCAGTACGCCGACGGCATCGTGTTCGTCGGCGAGAACCCGTCCCGAGCCCTGCACAAGTTCAGCGAGATCTACGACCGGATCGGCTTCGCCGCCGCCGGCAAGTACAACGAGTACGAGAACCTGCGGATCGGCGGTGTGCGCTACGCGGATCTGCGTGGATACACCTACGACCGCGACGATGTGACGGCCCGTGGCCTCGCCAACGTGTACGCGCAGACGCTGGGCACGATCTTCTCCAGCGCCGGCGAGAAGCCGTACGAGGTCGAGCTGGTCGTCGCCGAGGTGGGCGCCACACCGGACGGCGACCAGATCTACCGGCTGCCGCACGACGGATCGATCGTGGACGAGCACGGCTCGGTCGCGGTCGGCGGCAGCTCCGAGCAGATCAGCACCTATCTGGACCAGCGCCACCGCGAGGCGATGACGCTCGCCGAGGCGCTCAGCCTCGCCGTCCAGGCGCTGTCGCGTGACACCAACGGCGGAGAGCGTGAGATCCCCGCCGAGCGGCTCGAAGTGGCGGTCCTGGACCGCACGCGACCGCAGAAGCGCAAGTTCAAGCGGATCGTCGGCCGTCAGCTCTCCCGGCTGCTGGAGGCGGACGGCGCCGCTTCGACCCCGACCGACGCCCCGTCGGACGACGAGGACAGCTCGGGCACGGACGGAACGGCAGGCCCGAAGTCGATTCAGGATGTCGAGAAGAAGCAGGACAGCTCCGACGAGTGACGTGGGCTCCGCCGCGCGGAGCCCTGTGCCCCGGTCCGCCCCGTGCGGACCGGGGCACAGTCGTACTCGGCGCCGACAGTGCGTCAGAGGCCCGGCGGGGGCGCTGTCGAGCCCCTGACGACCAGCGTGACCGGCAGCTCGCCCCCGGCCGGCTGACGGCCGTCCAGGACCGCCAGGAGCGCCGACATGCCCCGCTCGCCGACCTGTTCGGCCGGCAGTCGCACGGTGGTGAGCTCCGGTTCCACGGCGCCGGCCAGCGTCAGATCGTCGAAGCCGGTCACCGACACGTCCTCCGGCACCCGCAGACCGAGCCTGCGTACGGCCTTGCACGCGCCGGCCGCCAGGATGTCGTCGTCGCAGACCAGGGCCGTCGGCCGGGGCCCCGCCCCGGTCAGGGCGTGTGCGGCGGCCTCGCGCGCTGCGCCCACCTCCAGCGCCGAGGTGACGGTGCGTACGCCGGCGCCCGTACCGCCCAGCGCCTCGGCGAGGGCCCGCGCGCGTACGTCGAAGGTCCAGGAGTCGACGGCGGCGGCGAGATGGACGAACCGCCGGTGGCCGAGGGCCAGCAGATGGTCCGTCACCTGCCGCATGCCGTCCGCCATGTCGAGATTCACCCGGGCGGCGGCGCCCGGCCGCTCCGGATCGCTGTCCAGCATCACCAGCGGCAGATCGGCGCCCCGGATGGTGGCCAGCGCCTCGGCCGCCATCGACGAGGCGATGACACCGTCCAGCGCGGCGCGCGCCGAGGCGAACGGGTCCCTGGCCGGGCCGATCCCGTCGGGTGACGGATACAGCACGACGCCGAAGTCGTGTTCGGCGGCGACCGCGGCTGCCCCCGTGTACACCCGGGCGAAGAACTCGTTGGTGAGCGCCGGCACGACCAGCAGCGCCGTCCTGGTCCTGCCGAGCCGCAGGTTGCGGGCCGCGAGGTTGGGCCGGTAGCCCAGCTCCCGCGCGCTGTCCCTGACCAGCAGCGCGGTCCGCTCGGAGACCCTGCCCCGCCACTTGTCGCCGAGCACCAGCGAGACCGTCGCCTGCGATACACCGGCGGCCCGCGCCACGTCCCTGCTGGTGGGCCTGGCGGCCTGCTCGTTCATGACTGCCGACTCCCTGCCGGTGGACCCGCGTGCTGCGCACATGGTACGTATGACGCCTGACGTTATACGTAACACTCCGGCCGTCGGGTGAAACCGGCGCACCGGGGGAGAGGGGCGGAGCGGGCTGTGGGAGCCACCGGATACAAGGACCTGCTCAAAACCCCGCACGCGGCCCGGCTGCTGGCGGGCACGCTGGTGGGCCGGCTGCCCAACGCCACGGCCCCGATCGCCGTCGTGCTGCTCGTACGGGCCGAGGGCGGCGGCTACAGCCTGGCCGGCGCGCTGGCCGCCGTGTACGGCATCGCCAACGCCGTCGGACAGCCGCTGCTCGGCCGGGCCGTGGACCTCTACGGCCAGCCACGCGTCCAACTGCCCGCAGCCGTGCTCTCCGCGCTCGGTGTGGTGCTGCTCGTGGCCGTCGGCACCGACCCGCCGCTCCTCGCCTACCTGGCCGTCGTGGTGGCGGGCCTGTGCACCCCGCCGCTCGAAGGCGGGCTGCGGGCCCTGTGGCCCAGCGTCCTCGGCAAGGAGGACCGGGTGCACCGGGCCTACGCCATGGACGCGGTGGCCCAGGAAGTGATGTTCACGGTCGGACCGCTGCTCGTCACCCTGCTGGTCGCCCTCTGGTCCCCGGGTGTCGCGCTGCTCGTCATCAACGCGACCGGGGTGCTCGGCGCGCTGTCCGTCGTGGTGTCCGAGCCCTCACGCGCGTGGCGCTCGGCGCCGCGCGAGGCCCATTGGCTGGGCGCGCTGCGCTCACCCGGTCTCCTCGCGCTGCTCGCCGCCTTCCTGTTCGTCGGGGTGGCCCTGGGCTCCATCACGGTCGCCGGCGTCGCGTACGCCGACGACCAGGGCCGGGAGTCGGTCTACGGCTGGCTGATGGCGGCCCTCGGACTCGGCGCGCTGCTGGGCGGGGTGGTGTACGGCTCACGGCAGTGGGCGGGCGCACCCGAACGGCGGCTGCGGACGATCGTCGCGCTGCTCGCGCTGGGCTATCTGCCGCTCACCCTCACCCCCGGCGTGGTGGCGATGACGGGGCTCTGCGTGATCGCCGGAGTCTTCCTCGCGCCCGCCATCGCCTGCGCGTTCATCGTCGTGGACCGGCACGCCCCGCGCGGCACCGTCACCGAGGCGTTCTCCTGGCTGGTGACGACCTTCGGGGTGGGCGCCGCACTGGGCACGGCGGCCGCGGGACCCGCCGTCGACGCGGGCGGTACGACGGCCAGCTTCGCCGTCGCCGGGGCCGGTGGCGTCGCCGCGCTGCTCGTACTGATCGCCACCCGACGGGTCCTCGCAGCTCCCGGCCGTACTTCGAATGCCACGGCCGGAACCGAAAATGATCGAAGCGGGGCGGCCGAACCCGGTTTCAGCTCAGGCCATCAGGCGTAATGTTCAGACATGGACCGCCGCATTTTCGGGCTGGAGAACGAGTACGGCGTCACGTGCACGTTCAGGGGACAGCGCCGACTGTCACCTGACGAAGTGGCGCGCTACCTCTTCCGCCGTGTTGTCTCATGGGGCCGCAGCAGCAATGTCTTCCTGCGGAACGGCGCCCGCCTCTATCTCGACGTGGGTTCGCATCCGGAATACGCGACACCGGAATGCGACAACGTGACCGAGCTGGTCACGCACGACAAGGCCGGTGAGCGCATTCTCGAAGGTCTGCTCGTCGACGCCGAACGCCGCCTGCACGAGGAGGGAATCGCCGGCGACGTCTATCTCTTCAAGAACAACACCGACTCGGCGGGAAACTCCTACGGCTGCCACGAGAACTATCTCGTCGCCCGCCACGGAGAGTTCTCCCGGCTCGCGGACATCCTCATCCCGTTCCTCGTCACCAGGCAGCTGCTCTGCGGCGCCGGGAAGGTGCTGCAGACTCCGCGTGGCGCCGTCTACTGCGTCAGCCAGCGGGCCGAGCACATCTGGGAGGGCGTCAGTTCAGCGACGACCCGCTCCCGTCCGATCATCAACACCCGTGACGAGCCGCACGCGGACGCCGAGCGCTACCGGCGGCTGCATGTGATCGTCGGCGACTCGAACATGTCCGAGACGACCATGCTGCTGAAGGTCGGTGCCACCGACCTCGTCCTGCGCATGATCGAGGCGGGCACGGTGATGCGTGACCTCACCCTGGAGAACCCGATCCGGGCCATCCGCGAGGTCAGCCACGACATCACGGGCCAGCGCAAGGTCCGGCTGGCGAGCGGCCGCGAGGCCTCGGCCATCGAGGTGCAGCGGGAGTACTACGAGAAGGCCGTCGACTTCGTCGACCGCCGCGGCATCCGCACCGGCACCGTCGAGCAGGTCCTGGAGCTCTGGGGCCGCACGCTCGACGCGATCGAGGCCGAGGACCTCGACCGGATCAGCACGGAGATCGACTGGGTCATGAAGTACCAGCTGATCGAGCGCTACCGGGCCAAGCACAACATGACCATGTCGCATCCGCGGGTCGCCCAGATAGACCTCGCCTACCACGACATCCACCGCCGTCGCGGGCTGTACTACCTGCTGGAGAAGAAGGGCCAGGCGGCCCGGATCTGCAACGATCTGAAGATCTTCGAAGGCAAGTCGGTGCCCCCGCAGACCACCAGGGCGCGGCTGCGCGGCGACTTCATCCGCCGGGCCCAGGAGCAGCGGCGGGACTTCACCGTCGACTGGGTCCATCTGAAGCTCAACGACCAGGCGCAGCGCACCGTGCTCTGCAAGGACCCCTTCCGGTCGGTCGACGACCGGGTGGAGAAGCTCATCGCCGGTATGTGACCGACGGCCACGACCGGATTTTCGCCGGGTTTTGGCCGGATACGCACGGGCCCCGTACGAACGCCGTACGGGGCCCGTGCGCACGCTGTACACCTGAGCGATCGGCGCAGGGTCGTAGAGTGGCCGCACGGACATCCCCCTACACCCCCGAGGACCCTCTGTGCGACGCCGTCTTGCAGCCCTGCTGATCGTGCCGGCCCTGGCGCTGACCGCGTGTGGAGGTGGTGGGGACTCCAAGAAGGACGACTCCGCCGCGTCCAAATCCGCGTCCCCTTCGGCCGGTCCTTCCGCCCCCGCGTCGCCGCCGGCGGTTCCCAAGCCCGTCGACACGGCGGATCCGATGCCGACCGTCGCGGGGGCCACGGGCAAGAAGGCGACCATCACCCTGCCCAAGGGCGACCCGAGCGACAAGTTCGTCGTGCACACCATCTCCAAGGGCAGCGGCACCGAGGTCAAGAAGGGCGACCTCGTGATGGCCGACTTCACCGTCAAGGTGTGGAAGGGCGGCAAGGACCTCGGCAGCTCGTACGACAAGGGCGCGGCCCCGCAGGTCATCCCGGCCGGCGCGCAGAACGTGATCCCGGCGTTCTCGGACGGTGTGGTCGGCCAGAAGCTCGGCAGCAGGGTGCTGGTCGTGGCCCCGCCGAACGCCGGCTTCGGCCCGCAGGGCAGCCAGCAGCTCGGGGTCAGCGGCACCGACACCCTGGTGTTCGTGCTGGACCTCGAAAAGGTGATTCCCACCCAGGCCGAGGGCACCCAGTCCTCGATCCCGAAGAACCTGCCGCAGGTCAAGGCGGGCAAGGGCGTGGCGGCGACGATCTCCGTGCCGAAGAACAACCCGCCGTCCGCCCTGGTCAGCAAGACGATCGTGGAGGGCAAGGGCGCCACGGTCAAGAACGGCCAGAGCGTCTACATGCAGTACACCGGCGCCACCTGGAAGCCCAACGAGGGCAAGCCGGCGGCCACGCCGTTCGACGACTCCTGGAAGACCGGGGCGCCGTTCGCGACGACCATCGGCACCAAGCAGGTCATCGAGGGCTGGGACAAGGGCCTCGTCGGCAAGAAGGTCGGCAGCCGGGTGCTGCTGGTGATCCCGCCGGCGCTGGGGTACAAGGACCAGGCGCAGGGTGACACCATCCCCGCCAACTCGACTCTGGTGTTCGTCGTCGAGATCCTGGCGGCGGTGTAACACTGTCCCGGTTGTCCCGTTCATCATTTCGAGGAGCAGTTCAGTGAGCAACGAAAAGCCCGAGGTCGACTTCCCGGGTGGCGAGCCGCCTGCCGATCTGGAGATCAAGGACCTCTGGGAGGGTGAAGGCCAGGAGGCCAAGGCGGGCGACAGCGTCTCCGTCCACTACGTGGGCGTGGCCTTCTCCACCGGCGAGGAGTTCGACTCGTCGTGGAACCGCGGCACCCCGCTGCGGTTCAACCTTGGCGCAGGACAGGTCATCTCCGGCTGGGACCAGGGTGTCCAGGGCATGAAGGTCGGCGGCCGTCGCCAGCTGACGATTCCCGCGCACCTCGCGTACGGGGACCGCGGCGCACCGGGTGCCATCGCGCCCGGCGAGACGCTGATCTTCGTCTGCGATCTGGTCGCCGTCTGATCACATCCGGACATGATCCGTGTCCACCTGGGGCCCATGCCGTCAGGCATGGGCCCTCGGCTTTTGCGGGCACACTCCGGGACGGTACGGTCAACGGTCGGAAGTACCACCAGAAAGGGCTTCGATGGCCATTGCCAAGGCCGAGCGGTTGATGAACCTGGCGCTGTGTCTGCTCGGGACCAGGCGGCCGCTCAGCAAGCGCGAACTGCGCGGCTCCATCGAGGCCTATCTGGAGGCAGGCTCCGACGACTCCTTCAACCGCATGTTCGAGCGGGACAAGGACGATCTGCGCGAACTTGGCCTGGTCATCGAGACCGTGGAGAACCTGGACGGCGACACGGGCTACGTGGCCCGGCGCGACAGCAACCGGCTGCCCGCCATCACCCTCGACGCCGAGGAGGCCGCGGCCCTCGGCCTCGCGGCGAAGGTCTGGCAGCAGGCCCGGCTGGCCGGCGCGGCCAGCGGCGCGCTGCAGAAGCTGCGGGCCGCCGGGATGCCGGAGGCCGAGGACAGCTACGAGGCCCACCACAGCGCCCTCGAACCCCGTATCCCCGTGCACGAGGCGGCCTTCGAGCCGCTGATGCTGGCCTGCCGCGACCGGCGGCCCGTCGTCTTCGACTACCGCAAGGCCAACGCGGCGCGCCCCGAGCAGCGCCAGGTCGAGCCCTGGACGCTGGAGTGCTGGCGCGGCCACTGGTACTTGGCCGGCTGGGACCGGGAGCGCGGGGCCGAGCGGGTCTTCCGGCTCTCCAGGATCACCGGCCGGATCCGCTCCAGGTCGGGCGAGTTCTCGGCGCCGGTGCCCGACGTGGTGACCGTACGGGAGACCGTGGAGAGCTGGGCGGGGGAGACGGCGACCCGCTCCGCCCTGATCAAATTGCGCTCGGGCAGCGGCTATCCGCTGCGCGCCAAGGCGCTGTCGTCGCGTGAGCTGGGCGACGGCTGGGACGAGCTGGAGGTCCCGTACGGGCACGGTCTGGACGCCTGGCTGGTGGAGTTCGGCCCGGACGCTGTCGTGCTGGAGCCCGCGGACCTGCGGGCCGACGTCGTGGAGCGGCTGCGCGCCGTGGCCAAGGGCTGAGGGGAGGCGACCACCATGGCTGCCAACGCCATCGACCAGACCCGCCGGATGCTGTCGCTCGTGACGTATCTGCGGGAGCGCCCCGGCGCCCATGTCAGCGATGTCGCGCGGGCGTTCGGCATCACCGAGGACGAGCTGATCTCCGACCTCGACGTGCTGCCCATGTGCGGCACGAGCTTCCGGGGCGGCGACCTCCTCGACATCGACACCGACGGCGACCGCATCTGGTGGCACAACCCGGACGATGTCGCCGAGCCGCTGCGGCTCGCCGCCGACGAGGCGACGGCGCTGCTCGTCGCCGCCCGCGCGGTGGCCACCCTGCCCGGGCTCCGGGAGAGCGACCGGCAGGCGCTGCTGCGCGCCACGGCCAAGCTGGAGGCGGCGGCGGGCGAGGCGGCGGGAGCCAGCTCCCGGCTGTCGGTGACCTTCGAGTCGGAGGGCGGCGTCTTCGCCGACGTCGATCGGGCGATCTCCGAGCGCCGCAGGCTGTGGCTGCGCTACTACTCCCCGGCCAGGGACGAACTGACCGAGCGGGAGGTCGACCCGATCCGGCTGTTCGCCGTGGGCCACACGTACATGGAGGCGTGGTGCCGTACGTCCGAGGCCCGGCGGACGTTCCGGCTCGACCGGGTGGCCGAGATCAAGCTCCTCGACGCGCCCTCCGCCCCGCCCGAGCTGGAGCTGCGCGATCTGTCGGAGGGTCTGGTGCAGCCCTCGGCCGACGATCCCGAGGTGGTCGTCGAGGTCGGCCCCGGCGGTCGCTGGGTGGCCGAGTACTACCCGCACGACAGCGCGGATGAACTTCCCGACGGCGGGCTGCGTATCACGCTGCGTACCCCGGCCCCCGCCTCCCTGCGGCGCCTCGCGCTGCGGCTCGGCGGTGACGGCCGGATCGTCTCCCCGCAGGACCTGGCCGAGAGCGCGCGGCTGGCGGCACACGAGGCGCTCGCCGCCTACGACGGCCAAGAGTAGGAAGACTCAAAGACATGTCGGGAGTATCTGGGATGGTCGGAATGTCTGGGATGTCCGGTGCGGCGTACGAACTCTCGACCGTCACCCCGGTCCTCTTCAAGGCCGCCTGCCCGCATTGCAGAGCCGGCTTCGAACTGTCCGCGGGGGCGCTGTGCCTGGCGATAGGCGCGAGCAGGCGGACCACCTTCTACTCCTTCACCTGCCCGGAGTGCGAGAGCGCCGTACGCAAGCCCGCGGGCGAGCGCATCGTCGAACTCCTCACCGGCGGCGGGGTACGGACGCTGCGCCTCCACTCCCGCTCCGGGGCCAGCTGAGAAAGGGCCTAGGCTGCCGGTATGTTCTGGCCCATGCTCGCCATCGCCCTCGGGTTCTGCGGTATCGCCGTGCTCGGGGTGCTGGCCGTACGCGTCTTCCTGGAGACCCAGCGGCTCGGCCGTCAGGTCGCCGCCACCACGGAGCGGATCAACCGTGCCTCGGAGGATCTGGAGCGCGCCGCGACCCGGCTCGCCGCCACCGGCGAGGCCCTGCGGTAGCCGCACCCTCCGGTGCGATGTCCCGCCGTGACACCTACCCAGGTCAGGTCGTGCCCGACGCACCCTCCTGCATCGCCAGTTCGGGCGGTAAGGTGATCGGCGTGGCCCAGGTAGCGAGGCACGGGCCGCATGCGGAAGAGCGAGAGTGCCGTCAGGGGCTTGCTTTTTGTTCACCCCTGGGCGTTACGATCGCTGCACATGGCACGGTCGGGCCCCTATGCCCGGCCGCGATCGTGCAGGCCCGTCCCATGCAGCCTCGGTGAGAAGGTAAACGCTTATGTTCGGAAGGCTCGGAGCCCCCGAGATCATTCTCATCCTCGTCGTGATCGTGCTGCTGTTCGGCGCGAAGAAGCTTCCCGACATGGCGCGTTCGCTCGGCAAGTCGGCCCGCATCCTCAAGAGCGAGGCCAAGGCGATGAAGTCGGAAGGCGCTGCGACGGCCCCGGCGGACCCGCCGACCGACCCGACGGCCCAGGACCAGTCGGCTCCCCGTACCATCAAGGCCGCGCCCGGTGACGTGACGAGTGCCCGTCCGGTGAGCGAGCCGACGGACTCCACTCAGCGCTGAGACCAGGGCCGGAGCGGACGCTGTCAGCGGTGGTCCGCCGCACGAGATGAGGACGTGGGTTGCTCAAGTCTGCCCGCAAGCAGGAGACGGATCCCGAGGGGCGCATGCCCCTCGTGGAGCACCTGCGTGAGCTGCGCAACCGAATGGCGAAGGGCCTGCTGGCAATCGTCGTCGTCACGCTTGTCGCCGCCTTCTTCTACAACGAAATAATCGACTTCTTCACGAAGCCGGTGCTCCAGTCGGTCGGCTGCCCCACCGACTTCAGCGCGCTCGCTCAGCAGACCAAGGGCAACACCCAGTGCGCCCACATCACCCTCAACGGGCTCCTGGCGCCGTTCACCCTCGCCCTCAAGGTCTCCCTGACGGCGGGCGTGGTGCTCGCCTCGCCGGTCTGGCTCTACCAGCTCTGGGCGTTCCTCGCGCCCGGCCTGCACAGCAACGAGAAGAAGTACACGCTCTCCTTCGTCGGCGCCGGTGTGCCGCTGTTCCTCGGCGGCGCCCTCTTCGCCTACAAGGTGCTGCCGACCACGGCCAAGGTCCTGCTGGGCTTCTCGCCGAGCGGTGTGGACAACCTGCTGCCGCTGGACGACCTGCTCGACCTCGTGACCCGCATGGTCGTCGTCTTCGGCCTCTCCTTCGAGATGCCGCTGCTGCTCGTCATGCTGAACTTCGCGGGCATCCTCACCGGCCGCCGGATGATCGGCTGGTGGCGGGCCATGATCTTCGGCATCACCGTCTTCGCCGCCATCGCGACGCCGAGCACCGACCCGCTGTCGATGCTCGCCCTGTCCGCGCCGATCTGGGTGCTGTACTTCGCGGCCTGCTTCGTCTCGATGTACAACGACCGGCGCCGCCGGCTGCGCACCGCGACGGGCCCCTCCGACGACGAGGCGTCCGATCTGGACCTCACGCCGGAAGACGTCGACTCGGCCATAGAGCCCGTCTCCGCCTCGCCCGTGCTGCCCGAGCAGACGGACGCCGGCCGGGCGAACCGGCTCAACGGCTACGACGACGTCACCTGATCCCGTAACGGCTCTCGTCCGTCGGGGCACCGTCTTGTAGGGTCCGCCGGGTGACCAGCGAGATCACCCTCTTCGTCAACCCCACAGCGGGTCGCGGCAGGGGCGCGCGTGCCGTGCGGCCCGCCGCCGACGCACTCCGGGCCGCCGGCTTCTTCGTACGGACGGTCCTCGGCTCCGACGCGCCCGACGCGCTGCGCCGGGCAGGGGAAGCGGTCGACGGCGGCACCGGCGCCCTGATAGCCGTCGGCGGCGACGGGCTGATCTCCCTGGCGCTGCAAGCGGTCGCCGGTACCCACGTCCCGCTCGGCGTGATAGCCGTCGGCACCGGCAACGACTTCGCCCGCGCGCTCGGACTGCCCGTACGCGACCCGGTGGCGGCCGCCCTGCTGGCCGCCGACACGCTCAAGAACGGCACACCGCGCGCCGTCGACCTCGGCCGGGTCACCGGCGGGAGCGGCGACAGATGGTTCGGCACGGTCCTCGCCTCCGGCTTCGACTCACGGGTCAACGACCGGGGCAACCGGATGCGGCTGCCCGCCGGCCGGTTCAAGTACGACCTCGCCATGCTCGCCGAGCTGGCCGCCTTCGCGCCCGTCCCGTACCGGATGACCCTGGACGACGGGGTCGAGCGGCGGATCGAGGCCACGCTCGTCGCGGTCGGCAACGGCTCCTCGTACGGCGGCGGGATGCGGATCGCCGCCGGCGCCGAGATGGACGACGGCCTCTTCGACGTGACGGTCGTCGCCGGATGCAGCCGCTCCACCCTGCTCCGGGTCTTCCCGAAGGTCTACCGGGGGACACATCTGAGCCACCCCGTCGTCACGGTCCACCGCACCGCGCGGATCACCCTCGCGGCAGACGGCCTCACCGGCTACGCCGACGGCGAACCGCTCGGCCCGCTGCCGCTCACCGCCACCTGCGTGCCCGGCGCCGTGCGCGTCCTCGCCGGAGCGGACGACGGCCGCTCCAAGTCGAAATAAAGATCGCGGTGACTGTCATACCTGGCGGGTAGGCTCGACAGCAAGATGACTGAGGACCTCTCACCAGCCGAGCGGTACGCCGCTGCCCGGATCCGCGCCGTCGAGCAGGCCACGGCGCTCGCCTCCTTCCGGGAGATGTACGAGTTCGGCCTCGACCCGTTCCAGGTCGAGGCGTGCCAGGCCCTGGAGTCCGGGAAGGGCGTGCTGGTCGCGGCGCCCACCGGCTCGGGCAAGACGATCGTCGGCGAGTTCGCCGTCCACCTGGCCCTGGCCGAGGGCCGCAAGTGCTTCTACACCACGCCCATCAAGGCGCTCTCCAACCAGAAGTACGCGGATCTGGCCAAGCGCTACGGCGCCGACAAGGTCGGCCTGCTGACCGGGGACAACAGCGTCAACTCCGACGCGCCGGTGGTCGTCATGACCACCGAGGTCCTGCGGAACATGCTCTACGCGGGCTCGCAGTCGCTCACCGGGCTCGGCTATGTGGTGATGGACGAGGTCCACTACCTCTCCGACCGGTTCCGCGGCGCCGTCTGGGAAGAGGTGATCATCCACCTCCCCGAGTCGGTCACGCTGGTCTCGCTCTCCGCGACGGTCTCCAACGCCGAGGAGTTCGGCGACTGGCTCGACACCGTGCGGGGCGACACCGAGGTCATCGTCTCCGAGCACCGTCCCGTGCCGCTGTGGCAGCACGTGATGGCGGGCCGCCGGATGTACGACCTCTTCGAGGAGGAGTCCGACCACGGCGGCCGTGGCGTCGGCAAGCGCGAGACCAACCCGGACCTGGTCCGGATGGCCCGCATGGAGAACCAGCGCACGTACAACCCGCGCGACCGGCGGCGCGGCAAGATGGTCCGCGAGGCCGACCGGGAGCGCGAGCGCAGACAGCGCAGCCGGATCTGGACGCCGTCACGGCCCGAGGTCATCGAGCGGCTCGACGCCGAGGGGCTGCTCCCGGCGATCACGTTCATCTTCAGCAGGGCCGCCTGCGAGGCAGCCGTACAGCAGTGCATGCACGCCGGCCTGCGGCTGAACAACGACGAGGCGCGCCGCAGGGTCCGCGAGATCGTCGAGGAGCGCACCGCCTCCATCCCCGGCGAGGATCTTCATGTCCTCGGCTACTACGAATGGCTGGAGGGCCTGGAGCGCGGTATCGCCGCGCACCACGCCGGCATGCTGCCGACCTTCAAGGAGGTCGTGGAAGACCTGTTCGTGCGCGGCCTGGTCAAGGCCGTCTTCGCCACGGAGACGCTGGCGCTCGGCATCAACATGCCGGCCAGGACCGTGATCCTGGAGAAGCTCGTCAAGTGGAACGGCGAGCAGCACGCCGACATCACCCCCGGTGAGTACACCCAGCTCACCGGGCGGGCCGGCCGCCGCGGCATCGACGTCGAGGGCCACGCGGTGGTGCTGTGGCAGCGCGGGATGGACCCGGGCGCCCTCGCCGGGCTCGCCGGGACCCGTACGTACCCGCTGCGCTCCAGCTTCCGCCCGTCGTACAACATGGCGGTCAATCTGGTCCAGCAGTTCGGCAGGCACCGCTCGCGTGAGCTGCTGGAGACCTCCTTCGCCCAGTTCCAGGCCGACAAGTCGGTCGTCGGGATCTCCCGGCAGGTGCAGAAGAACGAGGAAGGGCTCGACGGCTACCGCCAGGGCATGACCTGTCACCTCGGTGACTTCGAGGAGTACGCGCGGCTGCGCCGCGAGCTGAAGGACCGGGAGAACGAGCTGGCGAAGCAGGGCGCCGTGCAGCGGCGCGCCGCTGCCGCCGCCTCGCTGGAGAAGCTGAAGCCGGGCGACGTGATCCACGTACCGACGGGGAAGTTCGCCGGGCTCGCGCTGGTCCTCGACCCCGGGGTGCCGGCCGGGCGCTCCAACGGACACCGCGGCCTGGAGTACCAGGAAGGGCCCCGGCCCCTGGTCCTGACCGCCGAACGGCAGGTCAAGCGGCTGGCGTCGATGGACTTCCCGGTGCCCGTGGAGGCGCTGGACCGGATGCGGGTCCCCAAGTCGTTCAACGCGCGCTCGCCGCAGTCGCGCCGCGACCTGGCGTCCGCGCTGCGCACGAAGGCCGGGCACATCGTGCCCGAGCGGCACCGCAAGCAGCGGGCCGAGGCGGCGGACGACCGGGAGATCGCCCGGCTGCGCACCGCCCTGCGGGCCCACCCCTGCCACGGCTGTGACGAGCGGGAGGACCACGCCAGGTGGGCCGAGCGCTACCACCGGCTGCAGCGGGACACGCGGCAGCTGGAGCGCCGGATCGAGGGCAGGACGAACACGATCGCCCGCACCTTCGACCGCATCGTCAAGCTGCTCACCGAGCTGGACTATCTGCGCGGCAACGAGGTCACGGAGCACGGCAAGCGGCTGGCCAGGCTCTACGGGGAGCTGGATCTGCTGGCCAGTGAGTGTCTGCGCGAGGGCGTCTGGGAGGGGCTCGGCCCCGCCGAGCTGGCGGCGTGCGTGTCGGCGCTGGTCTACGAGGCCCGGCAGTCGGACGACGCGGTGACGCCCAAGGTCCCCTCGGGCAACGCGAAGGCCGCGCTCAACGACATGGTGCGGATCTGGAGCCGGCTGGACGATCTGGAGGAGGACTTCAAGATCAACCAGGCGGAGGGCGTCGGTCAGCGCGAACCCGACCTCGGGTTCGCCTGGGCGGTCTACATGTGGGCGTCCGGGCGCGGGCTCGACGAGGTGCTGCGCGAGGCCGAGATGCCGGCGGGCGACTTCGTCCGCTGGTGCAAGCAGGTCATCGACGTGCTCGGACAGATCGCCGCCGCCGCTCCCCGGGAGAACAGCACGGTCGCGAAGAACGCCCGCAAGGCGGTGGATGAGGTACGGCGCGGCGTCGTGGCGTACAGCTCGGTCGGCTGACCGCCGGGCCGGCCGCGCCTCAGCCGCTCAGGTAGGCGCGCCAGCCACCGTACGAAGTGATGTCGACGGCGCCGTCGAGCGCAGCGGGCTCGCACAGGAAGCCCGCGGTACTCGCGCCGTCCGCCAGCTCCACCCGGCCGATGGTCATGGGCCGGGGGAGCGCGGCCACGATGGTGCCCAGCCCCTCGGTGGGCAGCTCCCATACCTCGGCCTCGATCGCGGCACCGGCCTCGGTCCCGGTCTCGACTGCTTCTCCGGTGTGCACGAGGCCCGGTTTGGGCGGGTCGGTGCGCAGGGCGTAGAGCCGGTAGCGGGGTGCGGTGCTGGTCGTACGGACCAGCCGGGCGCCCGCCGCGAGCAACTGCGGATTCAGCGGCTGCCCGGACAGATGCGCGCCGACCACGGTGAGAGTGACGCGCTGGCGGCTCCGGCCCAGGTCTTCGGCCAGCGTCGCCAGCCGGTCGTCCGTGCCTGCCGGGCCGACGAGCATGACCCCGAAGGGCCTGCCGCGCACCTCACCCGCCGGGACGGCGACGGCGGCCAGGTCGAAGAGATTCGTGGAGTTGGTGAACCGGCCGAGGTCCGCGTTCACGCCCAACGGGTCGGCGGCCACCTCCGCGAGCGTGGGATGCCGGGGCGCTGTCGGCAGCAGCAGGGCGTCGGCGTCGCCCAGCGTCGCCAGCGCGGCGGCGCGCAGCTCCGCGAGGCGCGCCTGGTCGGCGTAGAGCCGGTGCGCGGGGATGTCCCTGGCCCGGCCGATGATGGTCGCCACGGTCGGATCGAGGTCGGCGGCGCCGGTGTGTTTGTCGATAAAGGCACCTACGGCGGTGTACCGCTCGGCGACGAAGGCCCCTTCGTAGAGCATCGCCGCCGCCTCGGTGAACGGGGTCAGATCGACCGTCACGAGTTGGGCGCCCGAGGTGGTCAGGCGCGCGGCAGCCGCTTCGTACGCCACGGCCCAGCCGTCCTCCAGCGGTCCGAGCTGGTCCGTCGGCGGTACGGCGACCCGCCAGGGCCCCGGGCGCCTGCGTGGTGCGTCGCGGCCGGTCCCGTCCCGGCCGGACTCCGCAGGATCGGCCATCAGCGCCAGGGCGAGCCGCGCCTCGGTAAGTGTTCTGGCGAAGACGCTGACACAGTCCAGGCTGGCGCAGGCGGGCACCACGCCCCGGATCGGCACCAGCCCGCGCGACGGCTTCAGCCCGACGATCCCGTTGAAGGCGGCGGGCACCCGGCCCGAGCCCGCGGTGTCGGTGCCGAGGGCCAGATCCACGATGCCGAGGGCCACGGCCACCGCCGACCCCGAACTCGACCCGCCGGAGATACGTTCCAGGTCGACGGCGCACCGTACGGCGCCGTACGGAGAGCGGGTGCCGACCAGGCCCGTGGCGAACTGGTCCATGTTCGTGCTGCCGATGACCAGCGCGCCCGCCTGCCGGAGCCGCGCCACCACGGGTGCGTCGCCGGCGGGCTCGTACGCGTAGGACGGGCAGCCCGCGGTGGTGGGCAGGCCCGCGACGTCGATGTTGCCTTTGACCGCGAGCAGGTGACCGAGCAGCGGCAGCCGTGGGGCGTCCGGCGGGTGTGAGGTGTCCGGCGTGCGCGTGGCGTCGGGTCCGCGTGTGTCGAGGGCGCGGGCCTCGGCTTCCACGTCCTCCTGCGGCCGCAGGGTGATCCAGATCTCGGGCCGTCCGGTTTCTTCGATACGCCGGTAGGCGGCGCGTACCCGCTCAAGGACGGTGGTGACAGGGCCGGTTGCCATGGGGGCCTCCTGAGTCATGACGGGCCGTCAGGCCGGGGACAGGATCAGCAGCGGGGTACCGGCCTCGACCTGGGCACCGGGCGCGGTCAGCACCCTCGTGACCACGCCGTCGGCCGGCGCGTGGACCCGGGACTCCATCTTCATCGCCTCCAGGGCGAGCAGCGGCTGTCCGGCCTTGACCGTGTCACCCTGGGCCACGTTCAACTGCCACACCGAGGCCGCGAATTCGGCCTCCAGCAGCCGGCTGCCCGGTGGGACGGTCAGCTCGGCCCGATCGGGGTGCTGCGCGGCCGGCTCTTGTGTCGCGCGGGCGAACTCGCCCGACGCCTCCCACGCCGCGCGCTCGGCGCCGAACGCCGCCGCCTGCCGTGTCTTGAACTCCTCGATGGCAGCCGCGTTCCGGGCGAGGAACCGCTGATGGTCGGCGAGCGCGAACGTACCGTCCTCGGTGCGCGGTACGAAGCGTCCCGCCGCCATGTCGGCGCGCAGCGCGAGGAGTTCGTCCGCGCTCACCGAATACCACTTGATCCGGTCGAAGAACCGCAGCAGCCACGGCTGTTCGCGCCAGCGGGACCAGACCTGGGTGGTCCTGCCCACGAACTGGTAGCCGCCGGGCCCCTCCATCCCGTACACGCACAGATAGGCGCCGCCGATACCGACCGAGTTCTCGGCGGTCCAGGTGCGGGCCGGGTTGTACTTGGTGGTGACCAGCCGGTGCCTCGGGTCCAGCGGCGTGGCGACCGGCGCGCCCAAGTACACGTCGCCCAGGCCCAGTACGAGATATTCGGCGTCGAAGACCGTGCGGTACACGTCGTCGACCGACGCCAGACCGTTGACCCGCCGGATGAACTCGATGTTCCACGGGCACCACGGCGCGTCGTCCCGTACCCCCGTCATGTAGCGCTCGATGGCCTCGCGGGTCGCCGGATCGTCCCAGGAGAGCGGCAGATGGACGGTGCGCGACTCCACCACCAGCTCGTCGGCGGGCGGCAGCGCCGCCTCGGTGCGGCGGAGCAGCCGCAGCAGTTCGGACTGCGGCAGCACGGCCGGATCGGTCCGGATCTGCAACGAGCGGATACCGGGCGTCAGATCGGTGATCCCGGGGACGGCCTGGGCCGCCAGCGCTTCCATCAGGGCGTGCACCCGCATCCGCAGCGCCAGATCGAGCTGCATCGGACCGTACTCGACCAGGATGTTGTCGTCGCCGCAGCGCCGGTAGGTGACATCGTCCTCCCGGTACAGGACGCCGCCGTCGACGATCTCGGGCCTCGCCTCGCCCGTGACCGTCACCGGGGTGAAGCGGACGGTGTCGCCGGGGCGCAGCTGTCCCAGCTTCCAGCGCTCGGCGGTCACGACGGTCGCAGGGCAGACGAATCCGCCCAGCGAGGGGCCGTCGGGGCCGAGCAGCACCGGCATGTCGCCGGTGTAGTCGACGGCGCCCACCGAGTACGGCGTGTCATGGATGTTGGACGGGTGAAGTCCCGCCTCACCGCCGTCGGTTCGCGCCCAGCGCGGGGTGGGCCCGATCAGCCGGACGCCGGTGCGGGCCGAGTTGAAGTGCACCTTCCAGTCGGCGCCGTAGAACGCCCTGATGTCGTCCTCGGTGAAGAACTCCGGCGCCGCGTGCGGACCTTCGGCCACTGCGAGCTGCCAGGTGTGCGCCATGGCGGGCCGTTCGGCGGGCGGCACAGCACCGGCGGACGTGGCCTCCGCACCCCCGTGCAGGACGTCCCCTGTCCGCAGCGCCCGGCCGCCGTGGCCGCCGAACCGGCCCAGGGTGAAGGTGGCGGCGCTGCCCAGGAAGCCGGGGACGTCGATCCCGCCGCCCGCGAACAGGACGTACGTCCGCAGCCCGGTCCCGTCGGGCGCGCCGACGGTGAGGGACCCGCCGGCGGGGACCGTGACCGGCTCCCACAGCGGCGCGGGTGCGGTGACTCCGCCGCTGTCGACGGTGACCGGTGCCGGGGCGCCGGTGACACAGACCGTGGTCGCGTGGCTGAAGCGCAACGTCGGTCCTCGCAGGGTGCATTCGAGCCCGGGGGCGCCTTCGTCGTTCCCCAGCGCGCGGTTGCCGAGCCGGAACGAGCGGCTGTCCATCGGGCCCGACGGCGGCACGCCCACCTGCCAGTAGCCGGTGCGGCCCGGCCAGTCCTGCACGGTGGTCAGGGTGCCGCCCGCCGTCACCTCGATGCGCGGCGTCGGATCGGTGACCGAGGCGAGGGTGGCGGTGGAATGGGTGGCCGCCGCCACCGACGGCTCGGCGAGGGCGGCGCGGACAAGCCCCAGATTGGTCTCGATGCCGTCGACGCGGGTGCGGGCCAGTGCCGAGTCCAGGGTGGCGAACGCCTCGGCCCGGTCCGCGCCCCGGGCGACGACTTTCGCCAGCATCGGGTCGTACGCGGTCGTCACCTCCGTACCCGTCTCGATCCAGGAGTCGACCCGTACGGCCGGCATGTCGGAGGGGAAGGCGACCTGGGTCAACAGCCCGGCGCTCGGGCGGTGTTCGCGTGTGGGGTCCTCGGCGTAGACGCGGGCCTCGACGGCGTGCCCGCGAGGTGCGGCGGGCTGCTGGACGACGTCGGTCTCGCCCTGCGCGAGCCGGAGCATCCACTCGACCAGATCGATGCCGTGGATCGCCTCGGTGACGGGATGTTCCACCTGGAGGCGGGTGTTGACCTCAAGGAAGTACGCCTCTTCGCGGGCGGCGTCGTACACGAACTCGACCGTCCCCGCCGACCGGTAGTCCACGGACGCGCACAACTCCCGCGCCGAGGAGGCCAGGCGCTCACGTACGGCGCTGGGCAGGCCGGGGGCCGGGGCCTCTTCGAGCACCTTCTGGTTGCGGCGCTGGAGTGAGCAGTCCCGGTCGCCGAGGGTGACGACCCGGCCGAGACCGTCGCCGAAGACCTGCACCTCGACATGGCGCGCGTCCTCGACCAGCCGTTCCAGGAACACCCCGGCGGACGAGAACGACGCGGCGGCCACCCGCTGCACCTGCTCCCACGCGTCGGCGAGCCCGGCCGCGTCACGGACGGCGCGCATGCCGATGCCGCCTCCGCCGCCGGTGGCCTTGAGCATCACCGGATAGCCGACGGCCTCGGCGGCGGTGAGCGCGGCCACGAGGTTCGGCAGCAGACCGGTGCCGGGTGCGAGCGGGACACCCGCCGCCTCGGCCGCCGCCCGGGCGGTGTGTTTGGCGCCGAAGAGGTCGAGCTGACGGGGCGTCGGGCCGACGAACACGATTCCGGCGTCCTCGCACCGGCGGGCGAAGGCCGCGTCCTCGGAGAGGAATCCGTAGCCGGGGTGGATGGCGCCGGCGCCGGTGTCCTTGGCGGCCCGCAGCACCAACTCCGCGTCCAGGTAGGACTCCTTGGCGGGCGCGGGACCGATCCGTACGGCTTCGTCGGCGAGGCGTACGTGGGGCGCGGGGCGGTCGGGGTCGGAGAAGACGGCGACGGTACGCAGCCCGAGCCGCCGCGCGGTACGGATGATCCGTACGGCTATCTCGCCCCGGTTGGCGACCAGCAGCGTGTCGAAGCTCATGCGGCGGCGCCCGAGTCGGCGGCGGCCGTGTCGGTGGCGGGCGCATCGGCAGGGGTCGTGATGGTCATCTCGACGGGGGTCGGGTCGAACCCGTTGCAGGGATTGTTGAGTTGAGGGCAGTTGGAGACCAGGACCAATACGTCGGTCTCGGCGCGGAGGGTGACGCGCAGACCGGGCGCGGAGATGCCGTCCACGATGCCGAGCGTGCCGTCCTTCTCCACCGGCACGTTCATGTACCAGTTCACGTTGGAGACCAGATCGCGCTTGCCGAGACCGTAACGGGCCCCCTCGCTCAGGAAGTTGTCCACGCACGCGTGCTGGGACCAGGTGTGGTGGCCGTAGCGCAGGGTGTTCGACTCCTTGGAGCAGGCGCCGCCGAGTGTGTCGTGCCGGCCGCAGGTGTCCTCGGTGACCGTCATCAGCGGGGTGTGTTCGTTCGACATCAGCACACTGCCGGTGGTGAGGTAGATGTTCGACTGCGCCTGGATGGTGTCGGGGGCGCTGTAGCGGACGGCGGTGTCCTGGGCGTCGTACACCAGGAAGTCCACGGCCTGGTTGCCGCGCAGATCGGTGAGGGTGAGGAGCCGGCCCGCGCGGACGACGGCGGACCAGGCGGCCCGGGCGGGTACGACGGTGCTGCTGGTGCCGGTCATCGGACGCCCTTCGCTGCGAGGAATTCGGCGGTGTTGAGGAACGCGCGGCGGCCCTCGGGCGTGGCGTCCCACAACGGGTCGCCGGGCTGCGTGGCGGCGGCCGTCCAGGCGAGTACTTCCAGCGGGGTACTGGTGTAGTCGGGCCGTGGGTCGAGCGGGTGGGGCACATTGGCGATCAGTACGGTCAGGTCCTGCTCGGCGCGCAGGGTCACCGAGCCGCCGGGGCCGGCCGAGCCGGTGAGGACCGGGGTGCCGTCCTTGCGTATCTCCACTCCCTGGAAGAACGAGACGGAGGGCGGCAGATCGCGCGGCTCAAGGCCGTTCTTGAGCGCGGCGAGCTTCAACAGCTCCCGTCCGGCGGGGGAGTTGGAGTGCACGGCACCGTCGCCGTACCGCGCGGTGTTCGAGGCGCGGGTCGAGGTGCCGCACAGCGCGTCGTGCCGGCCATCGGCGGTGTCCTCGGTCAGCGAGGCGAGGACCCGCCCCTGGTCGGACAGGAGCAGCCGGCCCGCGCGCAGATAGGCGTTCCACTGGACCTTGACCGTGTCGGCGGTGTTCAGCCGCTCCCAGGGCCGGCCGTCCGCGTGGAGCAGCAGATGGGCGCAGGCGTCGCCGCGCAGGTCGGTGAGGCGGATCTCGGTGCCGCGCGCCACGACACGATGCGTGTAGCCGCCGCCGGCGACGGTCTCGGCCCACACCAGATGCCCGGCGCCGCAGGGCGGCGCGGGCCAGTCGGTGGCCGGCACCACGGGCATGGCGTCGGCCCGGCGTCCCGCCTGGGCGCGGGCGTGGGTCCTGGCCCCGTGTGTCGTGGCTGTCTTCATGACTCGGCCTCCGGGCTCCTCGGTCGCTGCTTCCCTGGCTCTTAGGGCACTCCGTTGTTTCTGTCGCCCGACAGAAATTAGGCGGGGGCGGCTTCGGCGCCGTTGCCCGGCCGTTGCGCGCGCGTTACCGGAAACTCACCAAGATCCGGGGACGCGGCGCGCTGTGCGACGATCGGTGCATGGGCACGACGGGACGACGGGTCGGACGGCCACGCGCGGCGCAGCGACCGGACAGCGGGCTGTCCGCCCGCGACGAACTGCTGGGCGCCGCAGCTGAGTTGTTCACGACGCTCGGGTACGCGGCGACGACGACCCGGTCCGTCGCCGAGCGCGCCGGTATGCGCCAGGCGACGATGTACCACTACTTCGGCGGCAAGGAAGACCTGCTGGCCGAGCTGCTGGAATCGACGGTGGCCCCGTCGCTGACCCTGGCCAGGGGACTGCTCGCCGACCGCGACCGCCCGGCCGAGGACCGGCTGTGGGAGCTGTGCCGCTCCGACGTGCAGCTGTTGTGCGGCGGCCCGCACAACCTGGGCGGCCTCTACCTGCTGCCCGAGGTCCGGTCGGAGCGCTTCACCGGCTTCCACCGCACCCGCGCCGACCTCAAGGACACCTACGGCAGCCTGCTGACGGCGACAGCACCGGGCGCCCGCCTCGACCCGGCCGAACGGGCCCTGCGTACGGACCTGGTCTTCGGCCTGATCGAGAGCGTCATCCTCGTCCACCGCTCCGACCCCGCGCGCCCGGTCGAATCCTTCGCCTCGGCAACGGCGGACGCGGCACTACGCATAGTCGGCGTCCCGACCAAGACCGCCTGAGCCGACGTCACCGGTCCAACGCGGCAGCCAAATGGGCCAGTTCACCGACCCAAGGTGCCCGATCGCCGAACCCGGGCAGCGGCGTGTGCGAAGAGATTAGCCGGGTTCCGCTTGTTCCGCCGGGAGTTGCCGAAACTGCCACGAGTCCCCGTTCGTCCGGATACATTCACGCACCCCGGTGCAAAACGTCCGGAAAATTGTCTTAAGGGGACATGTCACGTGAGTCAGCAGCACGACCCGCTCCCGCAGCCGGACGGACCGGAGGCGGAACCGTCGCCGCCCGGTCCCGGTTGGTTCGCGCGGCATACGGTGTTCACCACCGTCGGGGCAGTCCTCCTGGTCCTTGTTGTCGGCAGTATCGCGACCGGCGGCGGGGGCCGGGATCCGCGTGGTGAGGACACCGCGGCCGTGCTCCCCGCCCCGGGTGGCGGGGAGGAGTTCGGGGACGGTGACTACACCGTCGGCCAGGACCTCCCCGAGGGCACGTACGTCTCGGACGGCGCCCGTTCGGCGCCCCCGCTGATCTGCTCGGTGACCACCGAGCCCAGCGACCCGGACCGGCTGCCGCAGTTCCGCGCGGGCGGCCGGAACGAGCGGATCGAGATCACCCTGGACACCGCCGACGGCGTGGTCACCGTACGGGGCTGCCAGCCGTTGACGCTGCGTCAGCAGCCGGCGTAGATACGGACTTGAGCGGATCCGGCCGACGGCCCCGCCTCGCTACGAACGCGCGGTACAGACCGCCCAGTCCCACCGTGGCCAGCAGGAACAGGATCGTGAACCACTGGAAGTACCAGTGGCCACCCGCCGGGTCGTAGACCGTGGCTCGGGGCCAGGCCAGGTTGACCGTCATCGCCACGCCGTAGAGGCAGGCCAGGGCGTTGACCGGCAGGCCCCAACGGCCCAGGGAGAAGAGCGGCTTGCCGCTCTCGTCGGTCGTGTCGGGGTGTGTTGTGTCGGCCCGCGTCGTGTCGTACCTGCCGCGCAGTCTGCGGAGCAGCATCGGGGCCGTGACCATCAGGTAGGCGAGGTAGAGCATCGCGATGCAGGTCGTGCCGATGGCCAGAAAGGCCTCCGGGGAGGCCAGGTTGAGCAGGCACAGGGCGGCCGCCGCCACGCCCACCGTCAGGGCCGTCGCCGTCGGCATGCCCGTGCGGGGTGAGACCTTGGCCAGCAGGCCGGCGCCCGGTAGGGAGCCGTCGCGGGCCATCGAGAAGAGCATCCGTGAGCCCGACGTCTGGATGGCCAGGGTCGCCACCGCGATGGCCACCACCACGTCGACGAGCAGCGCCCGGCCGACGCCCTCCCCGAGAGTGCTGGTCAGTACGTAGGACAGGCCCTCGGTGCCCAGCCGTCCGTCGGTCAGGCTCGGCGCCGCCAGCACTCCGCCGAGCAGCAGCAGCCCGCCGAGGACCCCCGCGGCGGCGAGGGCGAGCAGGATCGTACGGGGCGCGGTACGCCGCGGGGAGCGGGTCTCCTCGCTCAGCTCGCCCGCGCTGTCGAACCCGATCAGTACGTACGCCGCGGTGAAGGAGCCCACCAGCAGCGCGCCGATCGCGCCGCCCTGGCCGCCGGTGTGCAGCGTGACGCCGGGGCCGCGGTCGGCGTGGGTGAACAGCAGCACCACGATCAGCACAGCGCCGACGATCTCGGCCGTGACCCCCACCCGGTTCACCACCGACATCACGCGGTTGTCCAGCAGGTTCACCACCGTCGTCACCACCAGCAGCGCCACGGCGAGCAGCGCCGCGTTCGCCGCTCCGCTCGCCGACGCCGGTGAGCTGTCCGTACCGACGAGCTGGAAACCGCTCCAGATCGCGGGCAGCACGACCTGGAGCGCGAGCGCTGCCGCCGCCACCACGACCATCTGTCCGATCACCATGATCCAGCCGGCGAACCAGCCGAACGACGGGGTGGAGAGCCTGGTCGACCACTGGTAGATCGCGCCCGACAGCGGGTAGCGGGCGGCCAGTTCGGCGAAGCAGGCCGCGACGAGCAACTGCCCCGCCAGCACGGCGGGCCAGGTCCAGAAGAAGGCGGCCCCGCCGAACGAGAAGCCGAACGCGAAGAACTGGAAGACGGTGGTGAGGACGGAGATGAAGGAGAACCCGGCGGCGAACGACGCGTACTGCCCCAGGCTGCGGTGCAGTTCCTGGCGATAGCCGAAACCGGCCAGCGCGACTGAGTCGCCCTGGCCGGCCTCGGAGCGGGCTCCGGCTGCGGATGCGGTGACGCTCATGAAGGGCCCCTGTCCCTGATTCTGTCGATTGACAGAAATTAGGGAGAGGCTGTTTCACCGGCGTGTCACCACGGTCACATCTTCGGCATCAGCACCGTGTCGATGATGTTCACCGTCGCGTTGGAGGTGGGGACGTCGCCGCAGACGATGTTCGCCGAGTCGTTGACCTTGAAGGCGTCGCCCGAACCGGCGGTCGTCAGGGTGCCCTTCTCCAGCGTCGGGTACGTGCCGCTCGCCAGGTCCTTGGTGGTGAGCTTCTGGCCCACGACGTGGTACGTAAGGATCTTGGTGAGCGTCGCCTTGTCGGCGAGCACCTTGTCCAGGTCGGCCTTCGGGATCTTCGCGAACGCCTCGTTGGTCGGCGCGAACACCGTGATGTTCTGGGCGCTGTTGAGGGTGTCGACGAGCCCGGCCTTCTTCACCGCTGTGACCAGCGTGGACAGGTCGGGGTTGTTGGAGGCGGCCGTCGCCACCGGGTCCTGCGCCATGCCGTCGAAACTGCCGGCGCCGCTCGTGGGCACCGAGGCACACGCCGGGCCGAAGGGCTTGCCCGCCATGTTGTCCATGCCGTCGCTCGGCATGTCCGAAGCCGGCTTCGACGCCTCGGCGGCGGCCGACGCCTTGCTGTCGGTGTTCGAGTCGCTCTTGTCGTCGCTGGAGCAGGCGCTGAGGGCGAGCGGCAGGACGACGGCACCGACGACGGCGAGGGCGGCACGGTGGAGGCGAGTGGCGATCATGAGGTTCTCCTTGGAGGTGATTCGAGAGGTGATTCTGAAAGTGATTCAGGGGTTTTCAGGGGAAGTTCGGAGAGAGCGGGACGCCGGAGGGCTCAGGTCACGGCGACCACCACCGAATGCCAGCCGGTCGCGCCGTTCGGTACGGTCCCGACGCGCTTGTCCGTCTGCGTGTAGCCGTCCCTGTCGGTCGCGCGGACTTCGAGGGTGTGGCTCCCCGAGGAGGCCGGCCACTCCCAGGTCCACTGCCGCCAGGTGTCCTTGCTGTCCTCGGCCGCCAGCCGCGCCTCGTGCCAGCCGCCGCCGTCGACCCGTACCTCGACCTTGGCGATCCCCCGGTGCTGCGCCCACGCCACCCCGGCGACGGGCACCTTGCCCGACTTGGGGCTCGCGAACGGCCGGGGGGTGTCGATGCGGGACTCGGTCTTGATCGGGGCCCGCTTGGACCAGGTGCGCTTGACCCAGTACGGGTCGTAGTCGTCGAACGTGGTGAGTTCGAGGTCCTCTATCCACTTGCAGGCCGAGACGTAGCCGTACAGACCCGGCACCAGCATCCGGACCGGGAAACCGTGCTCGAAGGGCAGCGGCTCCCCGTTCATGCCGAGCGCCAGCATCGCGTCACGGCCGTCCATGACCGTGTCGACGGGGGAGCCGATCGTCATGCCGTCCACCGAACGGGCCACCAGCTGGTCGGCCGGGCCGCCCTGGGACGGCGGTTTCACCCCCGCCTCGCGCAGCAGGTCGGCCAGCCGCACCCCGATCCAGCGGGCGTTGCCCACATACGGGCCGCCGACCTGGTTGGACACGCAGGTCAGGGTGATGTCGCGTTCGATCAGCTCCCGGCGCAGCAGATCCTGATAGGTCACGGTGAGCGGCTTGCGGACGCCCTTGCCGTGGATCCGCAGCCGCCAGCTGCCCGCGTCCACCCGTGGCACGACGAGCGCCGTGTCCACCCGGTAGAAGTCCTTGCTGGGCGTGGTGAAGGGGCTGAGCCCCTTCACCCCCAGCTCGGCGCCCGCCGGTACCGGACGCGCCGGTGAGGCGGGGCGGGGCAGCACGATGTCCTGACGTGAGGCGGCGGCCTCGGCGGCCCCTGATGCGTTGAGCCGGCGCCCCGCTACGCCCGCTCCCGCCGATGCCGCCACCGCGGCCGTCGCGGCGATCACAAAGCCGCGCCGGTCGAAGGTGCCTGCCGTCCCGCCCGCCCCGGCGACCGCGAACGGCCCTTCCGACACGCCGGAAGCGGGAGCCGGGGCGGGACGGGCGGCCAGCCGGCCGGCCAGCAGATACAGCACTCCGCAGGCCAGCACGCCACCGACGGCCGAGGGCAGCGCGTCGAGTGTGTGGCCGTCAGGCCGCCCCACCGCCGCTACCGCCCCGACCACACCGAAGACCAGAACCAGGGCCGAACCGACCCGCCGCCACCGCAGCGCGACCACTCCGATCGCCATGGCGAAGAGCGCCAGGAGGACCAGGATGCCGAGCTGCAGGACGAGCTTGTCGTTCGTGCCGAAGTGCCGTACGGCGAAGTCCTTCAGCTCGGGCGGCGTGCGGTCGATGACCGCTCCGCCGACCGCCGTCACCGGACTCGACTCGGGCCTGACGGCCGCGGAGACGAGCTCGGCGACGCACAGCGCGGCGAGGCCGGCGAGCAGGCCGCTCAAACCCGCCAGACCCACCCGCACTGCTGTAAGGACTTTCCGATCTTCGCTCACGTCGGCCATTCGGTGCGAGAACCACGGCGGATTGGTCGTTCACCCGAAGGAATTGAGGTTGTCGCTGTATCAAGAAAGATCGCCGCAGAAACCAATCCCGCGGCCCTCCGGCCTCGAATGCACTGTGCGGGGCCGTGTGTGAGGGCCGTGCAGGCAGCGGAATCCGAGGAGCGGAGCGACATGAGCGGTGAGCGTCGGCGTACGGCCGTGGTGGGCGGCGGAGTGGCGGGCCTCACGGCCGCCTACGTACTCCGGAACTCGCACGAGGTGGCGTTGTACGAGTCGGACGACCGGCTCGGCGGACACGCCCACACCCACGACATACCGTCGTCGGACGGCGGGGTGCACCGCGTCGATTCCGGTTTCATCGTGCACAACACCCGGACATATCCGTTTCTGCTCCGGCTCCTCGGGGAACTCGGCGTTGCCACGCAGGAGTCGGAGATGAGCATGTCGGTGCGGTGCGAGGGCTGTGGCCTGGAGTACGCGGGCGCGCGCGGCCCCGGCGGTCTCCTCGCCCAGCCGCGCAACGCGCTGCGCCCCCGCTACCTGCGGATGCTGGCCGAGGTCCCGGTCTTCCACCGGCGGGCCCGCGCCCTGCTCGCCACACCGGACGCCGGAGCGGCCGAGCAGACCCTGGGCGAGTTCGTCGCCGCCGGGCGCTTCTCGCCCTACTTCACCGCGCACTTCCTGACCCCGGTGGTCTCGGCGGTCTGGTCCTGCGACCCCACCACCGCGCTGCGCTACCCGGCCCGCTACCTGTTCCGCTTCCTCGCCCACCACGGCATGCTCGCGATCAGCGGCTCGCCCGTCTGGCGCACCGTCAGCGGCGGCTCACGCGCGTACGTGGAACGTGTCGGCAAGCAGCTCGCCGCCGTCCACACCGCCACACCGGTACGGGCCGTGCGCCGACCCGACAACGGACGCGCCGGTGTCGACATCGTCTCCGACGACGGCAGCACCGCCCACTACGACTCCGTGGTCATCGCCGTCCACCCCGACCAGGCGCTGCGGCTGCTGGCCGATCCCACCGATGCGGAACGGCGGGTGCTCGGCGCCTTCCGCTACTCCCGCAACCCCACCCGGCTGCACACCGACACGAGCCTCCTGCCCCGCGCCGCGCGCGCCCGCGCCTCCTGGAACTACGTCATGCCCTCCTGCACGGCGGGCGCCGACGCCGTACAGGTCAGCTACGACATGAGCCGGCTCCAGCGCATCGAAGGCCCCGACACCTACGTGGTGACACTGAACGGCGAAGGCCGCGTCGACGAGGACCGCGTCCTCGCCCGGATGACGTACGAACACCCCGTCTACACCCCCGAGTCGGTCGCCGCCCAGCGGCTGCTGCCCGAGCTGAGCGGCCCCGTCACCGCCTACGCGGGCGCCTACCACGGCTGGGGATTCCACGAGGACGGCTGCCGCTCCGGCGTCGAGGCCGCAGCCGCGCTGGGAGTCGCGTGGTGAGCGAAGTCCCCGCCGTCTACACCTGCCTGATCAGCCATGTGCGCACCTCGCCGCGCCGCTACGCGTTCGGCTTCCGCACCTACATGTGGCTGACCGACCCCGACCGGCCGCCCGCGCTGCCCCGGCTGCTGCGCCCGCTCGCCCGCTTCGACGCCCGCGACCACTTCGACGGCACCGAGCCCACGATCCGCGAGGGACTTGCGGCGTTCCTCGCCCCGCGCGGCATCGACCTGGCGGACGGCAGTGTGATGATGCTCAGTCACGCCCGGGTGTTCGGGTACGTCTTCAACCCACTGACCCTGTACTGGTGCCGCGGCGCCGACGGCACCCCGCTGTGCACCGTCGCCGAGGTCCACAACACCTACGGCGGGCGGCACGCGTATCTGCTGCGCCCCGACGCCGCCGGCCGCTCGCGCGTGGACAAGGAGTTCTACGTCTCGCCGTTCTTCCCCGTGGACGGCGCGTACGACATGCGGCTGCCCGAGCCCGGCGAGCGGCTGGGCCTGCGGATCCGGCTGGAGCGTCCTGGCAGCACCCCGTTCACCGCGACCGTACGGGGCGAACGCCGCCCCGCCACGTCCCGGACCCTGCTGCGGGCGGCCCTGCGCCATCCGTGGTCCACCGCCCTCGTCTCCGCCGGAATCCGTCTGCACGGCATCCGGCTCTATCTGCGCGGACTGCCCGTGCAACCCCGTCCCCGGCCCCAGGAAGGTACGAAGTGAGCACGTCAATCCAGTCGTCGGTAGCCCGCAGGACGAGGTCCGCAGCCGTCGACGCGGCACGCTGGCCCGACGTGGCCCGGCTGCCGCAGGCCTCCTGGCTGCGTACGGCGATCGCCGAGCGGATCGTCCGGTACGCGCTCGGCAGGCTCCCGCTGCGCGTCAGGCTCGGCGACACCGGGACGCTCGGACTCGGCGGCCCGCTGATGGTCGTGCACGAGCCGCGCGCGTTCTTCCGGCGGATCGGCGCCGGCGGTCTGATCGGCTTCGGCGAGTCGTACATGGCGGGGGAGTGGGAGGCCGACGACCTGGTCGGCCTGCTGACCGTACTCGCCGAGCACGCGGCCTCGCTCGTACCGGCGCCGCTGCGCACCCTGCGCGCCGCGTGGGCGCCGCGCCACCCGGCGGCGCAGCGCAACACCCCCGAGGGTTCGCGGGAGAACATCAGCCACCACTACGACCTGTCCAACGACCTGTTCGCGCTCTTCCTCGACGAGACGCTGTCGTACTCGTCGGCGCTCTTCCGCGGCTTCCCCGCCGACCGGGCGCTGCTGGCGGCGGCCCAGCACCGCAAGATCGACCGGCTCCTCGACGAGGCCGGCGTCGGCGCGGGCACCCGGCTGCTGGAGATCGGCACTGGCTGGGGCGAACTCGCCGTCCGCGCGGCGGCGCGCGGCGCGACCGTGACCACCGTGACCCTCTCCCGCGAACAGCGGGAACTGGCCCAACAGCGCATCGCCGCCGCCGGGTTCAGCGAGGCCGTCACGGTCCTGCTCAGCGACTACCGGCTGGTGGAAGGCACCTTCGACGCCGTCGTCAGCGTCGAGATGATCGAGGCCGTCGGCGCCGAGTTCTGGCCCGACTACTTCACCACCCTGGACCGGCTGCTGGCACCCGGCGGCCGGATCTCGCTCCAGGCGATCACCATGGCCCACGACCGGATGCTCGCCACGAAGGACACCTTCACCTGGATCCAGAAGTACATCTTCCCCGGCGGTCTGCTGCCGTCGACCGAGGCGATCGAGCAGATCACCGAACGGCACACGGCGCTGCGCGTCGCCGACAGCGACGGCTTCGGACCGCACTACGCCGAGACGCTGCGCCTGTGGCGCGAGGAGTTCGAGGCGCGCACCCCGCAGATCGACGCACTCGGCTTCGACGAGACGTTCCGCCGGATGTGGACCTTCTACCTCGCCTACTCCGAAGCGGGCTTCCGCTCCGGCTATCTCGACGTGCGCCAGATGATGCTCACCAAGGAGGCACAGCCCCGATGACGCGACCCGCCCCGCACGACGGCGCCGCCCAGCGGCTCTTCCCCCTCGCCGAACAGCTCTTCGGCGGCCGGCTGCCGCTGCGGCTGCGCGCCTGGGACGGCTCGGTCGCGGGACCCGACGACGCGCCCACCGTCGTGCTGCGCTCCCGCCGCGCGCTGCGCAGACTGGTCTGGCAGCCGAACGAACTCGGCCTGGCCCAGGCGTACATCACCGGAGAGCTGGACATCGAAGGCGATCTCGCCGACGGACTGCGCACCGTCTGGCGCGCCGTGCGGGAACGCGGACTGCGCCCGCCGAAGCTCACAGCGGGCGACCGGGCCAGGGCCGCCGCCACCGCGCTGCGGCTCGGCGCGCTCGGCCCCCGGCCGCCGGCCCCGGCCTCCCAGGCCAGGCTGGGCGGCGCCCTGCACAGCAGGTCACGCGACCGGGCCGCCATCAGCCATCACTACGACCTGTCGAACGAGTTCTACGCGCTGCTCCTCGACGAGACGATGGCGTACTCCTGCGGCTACTGGACGAGCGACGAGCCCGGTTACAGCGCCGCCGACGCGCAGCGCGACAAGCTGGAGCTGATCTGCCGCAAGCTCGAACTGCGCCCCGGCGCCCGGCTGCTGGACATCGGCTGCGGCTGGGGCTCGCTCACCCTCTACGCGGCGCAGGAGTACAAGACCCAGGTCACCGCCGTCACCCTCGCCGCCGAACAGGCCGACCACGTGCGGGCCCAGGTGCGCGAGCGCGGCCTTGATGAGCTGGTCGACGTACAGCTGCGGGACTACCGCGACATCGTCGGCGGCTCGTACGAGGCGGTGTCCACCGTCGAGATGGGCGAGCATGTCGGCGACGCCGAGTACCCCGGCTTCACCGCGACCCTGCACCGGATGCTGCGGCCCGGCGGCCGGGTGCTCGTCCAGCAGATGTCCCGGGGCACCACGGCACCCGGCGGCGGCGCGTTCATCGAGTCCTACATAGCCCCCGACATGCACATGCGCCCGCTCGGCGAGACCGTGTCGCTGCTGGAGGGCGCCGGGCTCGAAGTACGGTCGGTGGAGGCCCTGCGCGAGCACTACATCCGTACGGTCGGTGCCTGGCACCGCACCCTGGAGGAGCGCTGGGCGGAGTTCGCCGCGCTCGTCGGCGCGCAGACCGCGCGGGTCTGGCGGCTGTACCTGGTCGGCGGCGCCCTCGCGTTCGAGGAGCGCCGGATGGGCGTGGACCAGATCCTGGCGGTACGACCGACGGACGACGGGGTGAGCGGGATGGCGGCGACGCCGCGTGACTGGTACCGGCCGGGTGAGCTGCGATGAACGGCTACCCGTGGGGCGCGTTCGGCACGGGCGTCGGGATCTGCGCCGCCACCGCGCTCGCCGTCATGCTCGTGACCTTCGCGATCGGCGCGGCCAAGGGGCTGCACCGCGTCGTCGACATCGCCTGGGGCGCCGGGTTCGCCGCGGTCGCCGTCGTCTCGTACGCCCTGTCGGCGGGCGAGGGCGACGACGTACGGCGGCTGCTGGTGACGGTCCTGACCGCGGTGTGGGGGCTGCGGCTCGCCGTCCATATCGCGGCGCGCGGCCACGGCCACGGCGAGGACCCCCGGTACGCGCGGATGCTCGACAAGGCACCCGGCAACCGGAACCTCTACGCGCTGCGGATGATCTACCTGCTCCAGGGCGCGCTGGTGCTGCTGGTCTCGCTGCCCGTCCAGGCCGCGATGTACATCCCGGGCGCTGTGGGGCCCGTCGCCTACGTCGGCTGGGCGCTGTGGCTGGTCGGCCTCGTCTTCGAGGCGGTCGGCGACCGGCAGCTGGCCCGTTTCAAGGCGGATCCGGCCAACAAGGGCCGGGTGATGGACCGGGGGCTGTGGAGCTGGACCCGGCATCCCAACTACTTCGGCGACTTCTGCGTCTGGTGGGGGCTGTTCCTGATCGTCTGCGACGACCCGGTGGTCGCGGCGGCGACCGTGGTCAGCCCGCTGGTGATGAGCTACCTGCTGACCAAGGGCAGCGGGAAGCGGCTGCTGGAGCGGCACATGGCGGACCGGCCGGGGTTCGCCGAGTACACCGCCCGCACCAGCGGCTTCTTCCCGCTGCCGCCGCGCAGGTCACGGGAGTCGTAGCGGCCTCACGGCTGCTGACCACGGCCCCGCAGGAACCGGTCGCGGCCCTCACCGAGGTCCACGACCGGTTCGGGGCTGTCGGCGTCCGCACCGAGCCAGCGCCGTACGTACGCGCCGTCCCGGTCGAAGCGCTTGGCCTGGGTGAGCGGGTTCAGCACCCGGTTGGGGCGGGTGTCGGTACCGGTACCCGCCGCCCACTGCCAGTTGAGCTGGTTGTTGGCGAGATCCCCGTCGACCAGCAGGTCCAGGAAGTGCCGGGCGCCGACGCGCCAGTCCACGTACAGCGTCTTGGTGAGGAAGCTCGCCACCAGCAGCCGGCCCCTGTTGTGCATCCACCCCTCGTGCGCCAGCTGCCGCATCGCCGCGTCGACCAGCGGATAGCCGGTACGGCCCGCCCGCCAGGCGGCGATGTCCGCGCTGTCGTCACGCCAGTGGTCGGCCCGGCCGCGGTAGTCCGACCAGGCGGAGTCGGGACGGGCGGCGAGCACCTGGTGGTGGAAGTCCCGCCAGACGAGCTGCCGTACGAACGCCTCGGCGCCCGGACCGCCCTTGCGGCCGGCCTGGTGCACCAGCTCCACGGCCGACAGGCAGCCGAAGTGCAGGAAGGGCGAGAGCCGGGAGGTGGCGTCGCCCGCCAAGTCGTCGTGCCGGTCCTCGTACGACTCGATGCCCGCGCGCAGCCAGGCCGCCAGCCGTTCCCTGCCCACCGCCTCACCGCCGTCGGTGAGACCGGGGGACACGCCGGTCACGTCCGCCCGCTTCGGCAGCGGATCGCTGTCGAGCGCGGGGACGCGTACCGCCTTCGGCGCCGGCATCACCGCGCGCAGCCCGGTCGCCTGCCAGCGCCGGAAGTACGGCGTGAACACGGCGAAGTGGTCACGGCCGCCCGCCGGGGTGAGGTCCCCCGGCGGCACGGCCGTGACCACCGCCTCGTGCACGTCGAGCGCGCAGCCGGCCCCCGCCAGCGCGGCGCGCAGCCGCTCCTCCCTGCGCGCCGCGTACCGGCTGACCCCCGCCGCGACATGGACCTGCCGGGCGCCGCTCTCGCGCACCACCCGGCAGACCGCGTCGACGACTTCACCCGAACGGACGATCAGCCGGCCGCCTCTCTCCCGCAGTCCGTCGTCCAGGGACGCCAGACAGTCGGCCAGGAAGGCGCGCCGGTTCGGCGCGTCGAACCCCGCCGCCCGCACCCCCGGATCGAGGACGAACAGCGGTACGACCTCGTCGGCGCCGCGCAGGGCCGCGCGCAGCACCGGCTGGTCGTGCACCCGCAGGTCGGAGGTGAAGAGCACCACCGCAACGCTCATGTAGCTGTCCTCACGGTCCTCAGGCGGGGAAGTTCATCAGGGCCAGCGGGTCCGACGTGGGCTGGTCGGAGCCGCCCGCCGGTTCGACGGTGATCCCCATGCCCGAAGCCTCCCCGACGGTCCCGGACAGTAGTACGGCGTCCGATCCGGCGGAGGGGCTGAGCAGCCCCGCTGCCCGCATCTTGCCGCCGTCGTTGAACCAGAGCTCGTACACCTTGCCGTTCGGCGGTTCGGGCAGCCCGGCCGCGACGAAGGCCGCCTTGTCCTGGTTCCGCGAGACGACGACGGTGCCGGTGGCTCCGTCGGTCAGCTTGCCCGTGGTGACCTTGGCGTCCGGCGCGGCGAGCACCGAGGCCAGCGCCTCGGACCGCTGCTGCGACGACTGCGCCTGGGCGCGGGCGTCCTGCGCCTGCTGATGCTGCCAGGCGGCGATGCCGCCGAACGCGGCGGCGACGGCGAGGCACGCGGCCAGCGCGAAGCGGGACAGTGCCCGGCCGCGCCTGCCGGCGGCGCCCGAACGGGACTCCGGGGCGACCCTGGGCGGGTCCTGGCGCTCCGTCGCGATCCTGCGGAGCAGCTGCTCCTTCATCGCGGGCGGTGGTGTGACGGACACGGCGAGGCCGAGCCGGGCCGCCGTCGCCGCCAGCTCGCTCACCTCCTGGGCACAGGCCGGGCATTCGGCGAGATGCCGCTCGAAAGCGTCGCGCTCGGCCGGTTCCAGTGCGTGCAGTGCGTAGGCGCCGGTCAGCGTGTGCAGTTCCGCGGTACTCATGAGCTCACCCCCAGGCAGTCGCGCAGCCGGATGAGTCCGTCGCGCAGCCGGGTCTTGACCGTGCCCAGCGGTACGGCGAGCAGTTCGGCCACTTCGCGGTAGGCCAGACCCTGGTAGTAAGCCAGCGTCACCGATTGGCGTTGCAGTTCGGTCAGGGTGCGCAGACAGCGCCGTACCTGTTCCCGCTCCAGCCGGGCCTCCACCTGTTCGGTGACCTCGTCGAAGGCGGGGGTACGGTCCAGCAGCGCGGCCCTGTGCTCGCGGTCGCTGGACGCCTGGGCCGAGCGCACCCGGTCGACGGCCCTGCGGTGGGCCAGCGTCAGCACCCAGGTCATACCGCTGCCCCGGGACGGCTGGAAGCGGGTGGCGGACCGCCAGATCTCCAGCAGCACCTCCTGGGTGACCTCTTCGGACTGGGCGGGGTCGCGCAGCACGGAACGCACCAGACCGAGTACGGGCCCGCAGACCGTGTCGTACACGCGGGCGAAGGCGTCCTGGTCGCCCCGGGCCACGAGACCCAGCAGTTCTTGCAGATCAGGCCCCGCCGAGGCGGGTCCGCCGATGTGTACGGCTTCTTTCACGCGAGCTTTCCTCCTTCGAACACTCTTCAGGACCGATTCGGAGCCGGTGCCCGAACGGATTGGTCGACTTCCGCCCGTACCGGAAGTCCGTCCGACGGCCCCGCGGCAGCACGACGCTACGGCCCCACGGCAACGGCGGCGCCCCCCTGCTTCGGGGGACGCCGCCGTTGCCGTAGCCGTACGTGTCTCAGGCCGCGCTCTCCTGCTCGCGCTCCACCTGCTCGTTCCACTCCCGCTTGACGGCCCGCCACGCCTCGTCGGTCTTGCCCAGGCGCCAGTACCCCGAGACGGACAGCCGCTCGCGCGGGACGTCGCGCTCCACCCGGAGATAGCGGCGCAGGTCCTTCACGAAACCCGCCTCGCCGTGGACGAACGCGTGCACGTCGCCCGCCGGGAAGTCCAGTTCGCGTACGGCGGCGACCAGCGCCTCGCCCACCGGGCGGTCGCCGCGGTGCAGCCAGGTGAGCGCGACCCCGTCGGGGGCGGCGATCTTCTGCTCCTCCTCGGGGCCCGCGACCTCGACGAAGGCATGCACCACCGCGCCGGCCGGGGCCCGCTCCAGTGAGGCCGCGATGGCGGGCAGGGCGCTCTCGTCGCCCACCAGCAGATGCCAGTCGGCCGCCGGGTCCGGTGCGTAACCGCCGCCGGGGCCGAGGAACCTCACCGGGTCGCCCACCTGGGCGCGCGCCGCCCACGGGCCCGCCAGGCCCTCGTCGCCGTGCACCACCAAGTCGACGGTCAGCTCACCGGCCGCCGCGTCCCAGCCGCGCACCGTGTACGTACGGGTCGTGGGCCACTGCTCGCGCGGGAGGTCGGCCCTGATCTGCTCCATGTCGAACGGCTCGGGGTAGCTCACGCCCTCGGGGGCGAACAGCACCTTGATGTAGTGGTCGGTGAACTCGTCGGCTTCGAGGCCGTCGAGACCTTCACCGCCGAGCACCAGCCGCACCATGTGCGGGGTGAGCTGTTCCGTGCGCGTCACGCGCGCCTCACGGGCCTTCGGTGTCCTGCGGGCCGGTCGGTCTGCCACTGCGCTCTCCCTGATGCTTGCCCGACGATGCGTGCACGACGGCTGCTTAGGCTTACCTAAGCTAGCACTTCAGCTCCGCAGCGTCGCCAGCAGTCGCTGCAGCGCACCGCCAAGACCCCAGCGCGCCGCCAGGGCGTCGAGCATCGCCGGATCGCGCGGCTCGGACGGCAGCGCCGGGTCGAAGTCCGGCAGGGGTACGTCACCGGCGACGCGCACCACGGTCGGCGCGACCGCCACATAGTCCCGGGCCTCGTCCAGCCGCTTGCGCTGCGAAGGGGTGAGCTTGGCGTGCGGGTCGTCCACGGCCGCCATGATCCCGGCCAGGTCGCCGAAGGCGTCCAGCAGCTTGGCGGCCGTCTTCTCGCCGATCCCCGGCACCCCGGGGAGCCCGTCGCTCGGGTCACCGCGCAGCAGCGCCAGATCCACATATCCCCGGCCGTCGACCCCGTACTTCTCCCGCAGCGCGGCCTCGTCCGTCAGCTGGAGGGTGCCGACCCCCTTGACCGGGTAGAGCACCCGCACGCCCCGGGTGTCGTCGACGAGCTGGTACAGATCCCGGTCGCCGGTGACGATGTCGACTGGCCCCGCGGACCGGCCGGCGAGCGTGCCGATCACATCGTCCGCCTCGTACCCGGCGACGCCGACGCGGGCGATGCCCAGCGCGTCCAGCACCGCCTCGATGATCGGCACCTGGGGCGCCAGCGTGTCCGGCGTCTCCTCCTCGTCCGGTCCCTCGCTGCGTTCCCGCGCAACCCGGTGCGCCTTGTAGGAAGGGATGAGATCCACCCGCCACTGCGGCCGCCAGTCGGCGTCCATGCACGCCACCAGATCGTCCGGGTGGTGGTCCTGGACCAGCCTGGCGATGAAGTCCAGCAGGCCGCGCACCGCGTTGACCGGGGTGCCGTCCGGAGCGCGTACGGAGTCCGGCACGCCGAAATAGGCGCGGAAATAGAGGGAAGCGGTGTCGAGGAGCATCAGGCGTCGCGTCACACGCCTGATGATGCCGCACCCCACTGACAGCGGACCGCGGTCGGTCGGCGGCCAACGGCATGTCACCCTCCGTACAGGGAACGGAAATGTGACCTGGAACACATACTTGTTTGCGCTCTACAACGTAGGGCAGGGGCGAAGCCGGAGCGGACCCGGCCCTTTTCGCCATGGGCCGGGCGCTGCGGGCCGACCCCGCCCCGCTCCACGGCCCGCCCGCGGGGGTGCCGGGCCGTACTCGGTTCGACGCGTGAGGTGTATGTGTCCAGGCTCCAGGCCGAACATCTGTACAAGGTGTTCGGTATACGACCAGACGAAGCTGTGCCGAAGCTCGAAAGCGGCAAGGACCGTGAGGAGCTCCGCGCCGAAGGTACGACCGCAGCAGTGATCGACGCCTCGTTCTCGGTCGAGCCCGGCGAGATATTCGTCGTGATGGGGCTCTCGGGATCCGGCAAGTCCACGCTGCTGCGCATGCTCAACGGACTCTCGGAACCGACATCGGGCCAGGTTCTGTTCGACGGCGACGACCTGACTGCCCTGACCCCGCAGCAGCTGCGGGAGGTGCGCGCGAACAAAATCAGCATGGTCTTCCAGCACTTCGCGCTCTTCCCGCACCGCAACGTGCTGGAGAACGTCGCCTACGGCCTCGAAGTACAGGGTGTCCCGCGTGAGCAGCGTGTCGAGCGCGCCGGCGAGGCACTGGAGCTGGCGGGGCTCGGCGGCTGGGAGAAGTCCTGGCCCGACGAACTCTCCGGCGGTATGCAGCAGCGCGTGGGCCTGGCCCGCGCCCTCGCCACCGACGCCGACGTCCTGCTGATGGACGAGGCGTTCAGCGCGCTCGACCCGCTGATCCGGCGCGACATGCAGGACCAGCTGCTGGAGATACAGAAGCGGCTCAAGAAGACGATCGTCTTCATCACGCACGACCTCAACGAGGCCATGCGCCTCGGTGACCGGATCGCCGTGATGCGCGACGGCAGGATCGTCCAGCTGGGCACCGCCGAGGACATCCTCGTCACGCCCGCCAACGACTACGTGGCCTCCTTCACCCAGGATGTCGACCGTTCCAGGGTGCTCACGGCAGGCGCGATCATGGCCGACGTGGAGACCGCGCTCGGCACCACGACGGAGAGCGGCAAGGAACTGCGCACCCCCGAGGACATCATCGAGGCGGCCCCCGCCGTCGTCCCCGCCGCCACCCCGATCATCGAACTCTTCACCCCCTGCTCCACCAGCGGGGTCGCCGTCGCCGTCACCGGCGACGACGGGGAGCTCATCGGGGTCGTACCGCGCGCCAGACTGCTCGCCGTGCTCGGCGAGCCGATGACGCCGGCCACCCCGGCCGACACCCAGCTGACCACGCCGGTATCCACCGACAAGGCGGTGGCCGGTGCCTAGGATCCACTTCGGTGACTGGGTCGAGAACGTCGTCGACTGGCTCACCGACCATCTCAGCTGGCTCTTCGACGCCATCACCTGGCTGCTCACCCACATGGACGACGGCATCAACGCCGTCCTCTCCGCCCCGCAGCCGCTGCTGCTCGCCGGCATCTTCGCCGTCATCGCCTGGTGGCTGCGGAACCTGAGCGCGGGCGTGCTCACCTTCATCGGCTTCGCGCTCATCGACTCGTTCGAGTTGTGGGACCACGCGATGCTGACGCTGACCATGGTCCTCGTCGCGACGATCATCATCCTGGTCATCGCCGTGCCGCTGGGCATCTGGACGGCGCGCTCCAAGGCCGTCAGCTCCGTCGTACGGCCGGTGCTCGACCTGATGCAGACCATGCCCGCCATGGTCTATCTGATCCCCGGTGTGCTGTTCTTCGGCATCGGCGTGACGCCCGGCATCATCGCCACCATCATCTTCTCCCTGCCGCCCGGCGTCCGGATGACCGAACTCGGCATCCGGCAGGTAGACGAGGAACTGGTCGAGGCCGCCGACGCGTTCGGCACCAGCCCGCGCAACACGCTGCTCCGGGTCCAGCTGCCGCTGGCGCTCCAGACGATCATGGCCGGGGTCAACCAGGTCATCATGCTGGCGCTGTCCATGGTGGTCATCGCCGGCATGGTCGGCGGCGACGGCCTGGGCGCCGACGTCTTCGAGGCCATCGGCAACGTCAACATCGGCCTCGGCGCCGAGGCGGGCCTGTCCGTCGTCATCCTGGCCATCTACCTGGACCGGATCACCGGCTCGCTCAGCCTGCACGTCTCACCGATCGGCCGCCGCGCGCTGGCCAAGGCGCAGGCGCTGACCGGCGGACTGAAGATCTGGAACCATCGCCCGCAGCCCGCCGTCGCACTCGCCGGCGTGGTGATCCTGGCGCTCGTCGCCGGCGGTCTCGGCATCTTCGGCGGCTCGGACTCGTCGGACGACACCGCCGCGTCCGACCCCGGCAACGTGGGCCAGGGCAAGACCGTCAGCATGGGCTACATCCCCTGGGACGAAGGCATCGCCACCACATTCCTCTGGAAGGAGATGCTGGAGCAGCGCGGCTTCAAGGTCGACGCCAAGCAGTACGACGCGGGACCGCTCTACGCGGGCCAGGCGGGCGGCCAGGTCGACCTCCAGACCGACTCCTGGCTGCCGACCACGCACGCCACGTACTGGGCCAAGTACCACGACAAGCTGGAGGACATGGGATCCTGGTACGGCCAGACCTCCCTGGAGATCGCCGTCCCCAGCTACGTCAAGGGCGTCAAGACCATGGCGGACCTGAAGGGCAAGAGCTCCACCTTCAAGGGCCGGATCGTCGGCATCGAGCCGAGCGCCGGTGAGATGGGCCTGCTCAAGAGCAAGGTCCTCAAGGCGTACGGGCTCGACAAGGAGTACAAGGTCGTCGACAGCTCGACCCCCAGCATGCTGGCCGAGCTGAAGCGGTCGTACGCGAAGAAGGAACCCATCGCGGTCGTCCTCTGGTCGCCGCACTGGGCCTACGCCACGTACGACATGACCAAGCTCGCCGACCCGCAGAACGCGTGGGGCAAGGGCGACGGCATCCACATGCTCGCCCGCAAGGGCTTCACCGACGACAACCCGCAGGCCGCGGCCTGGCTGAAGAACTTCAAGATGACCGAGGACCAGCTCGGCTCTCTTGAGGCCAAGATCCAGTCGACCGGCAAGGGCAAGGAGCAGGAGGCCGTACGCGCCTGGCTGAAGGCCAACCCGGACGCCCTCGACAAGTGGGCGCCGGTCCCCAAGGCCAAGGACAAGGTGAGCAAGGCGGCCAACGGCAAGGACGAGCGGGCCAGGGCGCTGACCGTCGCCTGGTTCCCGTGGGACGAGGACATCGCCGCCACGTACCTGTGGAAGAACGTGCTGGAACAGCGCGGCTACAAGATGAACCTCAAGCAGTTCGACGTCGGCCCGATGTACACGGCGCTCTCGCGTGGCCAGCTCGACGTCCAGTTCGACGGCTGGCTGCCCAACACGCAGAAGAGATACTGGGACAAGTACCACGACGACCTGACGAAGATCGGATCCTGGTACGGCCCCACCTCGCTGGAGATCGCGGTGCCCAGCTACGTCAAGGGCGTCAGCACCCTGGACGACCTCAAGGGCAAGGGCTCCGAGTTCAAGGGCCGGATCATCGGCATCGAGCCGGGCACCGAGACCATGAACATCCTGAAGAACAAGGTCGTCCCCGGCTACGGGCTCGACAAGGAGTACAAGGTCCTCGACAGCTCGACCCCCGGGATGCTCTCCGAGCTGAAGCGGTCGTACGACAAGAAGCAGCCGGTCGCCGTCATGCTGTGGAGCCCGCACTGGGCCTACAACGAGTACAAGCTGACCAAGCTGGCCGACCCCAAGAAGGCGTTCGGCACCGGTGACCAGATCACCACCGTCGCCAGCAAGAAGTTCCCCGAGCAGTACCCCCAGCTGACCAAGTGGCTCAAGGACTTCAAGATGAGCGAGGGCGACCTCGCGAGCCTGGAGAACCAGATCACGAAGAGCGGCAAGGGACACGAGGAAGAAGCGGTGGAGGCCTGGATGAAGACCAAGCCGGGCATCGTGGACAAGATGGCTCCGCTCTAGACCTCTGGTCCGGACCGGGCCGGAGTACCTTCGATGGGGTGGGTGTCGCCGATGGCGGTACCCACCCTTTCGGGGTTGTGGCCGGCGCCGGTGGCCGAGTCGTGGGCCGGTCGCCAGGCGGTGGGTGCGGCCGGACGGCTCTTGTACCGCCGTCAACTCTGCGAAGATGGCGATCCGGCGGGAGGGAGCCAACATGGACGACAAGGAAGCGCTCAGGGTGGGCGCCGCCGTCCGCAGACGGCGCAGGTCCCTGGGGCTGACGCTCGCAGCGGTCGCGGAGCGCAGCGGACTGTCCGTGCCGTTCCTGAGCCAGATCGAGAACGAACGCGCCCGGCCCAGCACCCGCTCGCTCGACCGGGTCGCCGAGGCGCTGGAGACCACCCCCGCCCGGCTGCACGCGGCGGCCGACTCGGCGCGCACCGTCGATGTCGTACGGTCTGCCGCCCCCGTCGTGCCGGGTGCGCGCCGGGTGGTGCGCGGCGGACACCAGCTGGACGCCCAGGAGTTCACCGGCGAGCTGGACACCGGGCGTGAGTACCAGCACCGCAACGACGAAGTGATGTACATCGCCGACGGCGCGGCCGAGGTCGAGGCCGAAGGCCGGGCGTACCGGCTGGAGCGCGGCGACACGCTCTATCTCAGCGGCGGTGTGACGCACCGTTGGCGCACCACCGAGCCCGGCACCCGCATCGTGATCGTCGCCGTCGCCGAGCACATCGACGCGACGGTCGACCGCAGGAACTGACGCCGTGACCGGCCGGACAGGCCCCGCGCGGGTCGTCTCGCTCGTCCCCTCGCTGACCGAGGCGGTCGCGGTCAGCGCGCCGGGGCTGCTGGTGGGCGCCACGGACTGGTGCGTACGGCCCGCCGGACTCGACGTCGTACGGATCGGCGGCACCAAGAACCCCGATGTCGCGGCGATCGTCGCGCTGCGCCCCGATCTCGTCATCGCCAACGAGGAGGAGAACCGCGCCCCCGACCTCGCCGCACTGGCCGCCGCCGGGCTCGACGTACTGGTCACCGAGGTGCGCGGCCTCGACCAGGCGTTCGCCGAGCTGGAGCGGGTCCTGCTGGCCGGCTGCGGCCTGCCCGCCGCGCCGCGCTGGCTGGACGACGCCCGTACCGCCTGGGAGCGGCCCGCGGCCCCCGCCGCCCGGCGCAGCGCGTTCGTACCGATCTGGCGGCGGCCCTGGATGGTCGTCGGCAGCGACACGTTCGCCGGTGATCTGCTGGCCAGGCTCGGCGTCGACAATGTGTACGGCGCGCACGCCGAGCGCTATCCGCGCATCCCCGTGGACGAGCTGCGGTCCGCCGGCGCCGATCTGGTGGTGCTGCCCGACGAGCCGTACCGCTTCACCGCCGATGACGGGCCGGAGGCGTTTCCCGGGCTGCCCGCCGCGCTCGTCGACGGGCGGATGCTCACCTGGTACGGACCGTCGCTGGTGCGGGCACCGGCGGCGCTGCGGGCCGCACTGAGCGACGCCCGCTGATCGGACTCATACGCGGCGGGCGCCCGCCGCTTCGACCAGTGCCCGCATGACCCGGGTGTCCGCCGCCATCTCCGGGTGCCACTGGACCCCCAACGCCCACTGAGGCTCGGGCAGTTCGACGGCCTCGACCGTGCCGTCGGCTGCGACGGCTGAGACGGTGAGCCCGTCACCGAGCTGGTCGACCGACTGGTGGTGCTGGGTGGGGACGCTGAACTCCCCGGCCACCAGGGTCGCGTAGCGGGTGCCGGGCAGCGGCGTCACGGGATGCTCGCCGAACCGGCCGACGACGGGGGAGACATGACCTTCGATGTGCTGGACGAGCGTGCCGCCGCAAGCGACGTTCAGCAGCTGCATCCCCCGGCAGATGCCCAGCAGCGGGGTGCCCGAGGCCAGCGCCGCCTCGATCAGCGCCAGTTCCCAGGCGTCCCGCTCGCGGGCGGGCGGGCCGGTACGGGGGTGCGGCTCGGCGCCGTACCGTACGGGCTCGACGTCGGGACCGCCGGCGATCACCAGACCGTCGAGCCGCGCCACCACGGCTGCCGCCGCTGCCGGGTCGTCGGGCGGCAGCATCGCGGCGAGCCCGCCGGCCCGCTGGACGAGCCGGGGATAGCCGACCGGCAGCAGCGCCGCAGGCAGGGTCCAGGTGCCCCAGCTCGCGGACTCCTCCAGATAGGTGCTGACACCGATGAGCGGCTTCACGACGGGATCCTCCGGGGGGCGTGCCAAAAGTACGTTCCCATACCATTCCAGACGGTGGGGACGTCGCTCAAGCGAGGAAGCCCCGCAGCAGCGCCGCCGTACCGTCGCAGTGCTCGCGCATCGTCTCCCGGGCCGCTTCCGCTTCCCCCGCGAGCACGGCGTCCACCAGCGCGGTGTGCTGCCGCTGTGAATGCTCCAGATTGCGCACCAGCAGCGGGATGCAGTCCAGCAGGTCGTTCACGGTCGCCCGGACGGCCGCGTACTGCGCGGTCAGTGTCGCCGACCCGGACAGCTCGGCCAGCGTCAGATGCAGCAGCGTGTCCAGCCTGCGATAGTCCGCCAGCGGCGCATCCCTGGTGGCGGCGAGCGCAGCCCGCAGCCGGTCGGCCCGCGCCCCGTCGAGGCCGTGCGCCGCGCACAGCCCGGCGGCGCCGGTCTCCAGCACCTCGCGGAAGCGCAGCACGTCCTCGATGTCGACGCCCGCCACCCGCCGGCGCAGCTCCTCCTCGGCCCCGCCCGCCCGCGCGTCGGGGCGCCGCCTCACGAACGTACCGCCGTACCTGCCGCGCCTGCTCTCCACCAGCCCCTGCTCGTGCAGGACCTTGAGCACCTCGCGCAGGGTGACCCGGCTGATCCGCAGCCGGTCGGCCAGCTCCCGCTCGGCCGGCAGCCGCCCGCCCGCCGCCACCAGGCCGAGCCTGACGACCTGGAGGATCTGTTCGAGTGCTTCCTCGAACCCGTTCCCCGCGCGCACGGGCCGCAGTACAGGGGTCAGTGCGTCCATCGGTTCGGTGTTGTCCGCCACGGCGCCGTTTCCCCTTCCCAATCAATGGTCTCCCCGCATACCTTATGGGTCGCTGACCGACGTGAGGAGCAGTCCCGTGGCAGACCGCACAGCACCGCTGGCCGTCGAGGAGCTGCGCGCCCTCGTGGCGAGCGGCGAGATCGACACGGTCGTCCTGGCCTTCCCCGACATGCAGGGCCGGCTCCAGGGCAAGCGGTTCGCGGCGCCGTTCTTCCTCGACGACGTCCTGGAACACGGCACCGAGGGCTGCAACTACCTGCTCGCTGTCGACACGGAGATGAACACCGTCGACGGCTACGCGATGTCGTCCTGGGACCGCGGCTACGGCGACTTCGCCATGCGCCCCGACCTCAGCACGCTGCGCCGGCTGCCCTGGCACGAGGGCACCGCCTTCCTCGTCGCCGACCTCGCCTGGAACGACGGCTCACCGGTCGTCGCCGCGCCCCGGCAGATCCTGCGCCGCCAGCTGGAGCGGCTCGCCGCGCACGGCTACAGCGCGCACGCCGGGACCGAACTCGAATTCATCGTCTTCAAGGACACCTTCGAGCAGGCGTGGAACAGCGGCTACCGCGAGCTGACCCCGGCCAACCAGTACAACATCGACTACTCGATCCTCGGCACCGGCCGGATCGAGCCGCTGCTGCGCCGCATCCGCAACGAGATGGCGGGCGCCGGACTGACCGTCGAGTCCGCCAAGGGGGAGTGCAACCCCGGACAGCACGAGATCGCGTTCAAGTACGACGAGGCGCTGGTCACCTGCGACCAGCACGCCGTCTACAAGACGGGGGCCAAGGAGATCGCCGTCCAGGAAGGCGTCTCCCTCACCTTCATGGCCAAGTACAACGAGCGCGAGGGCAACTCCTGCCACATCCATCTCTCGCTCCAGGACGACGACGGCGTGAGCGTCATGGCCGGGGAAGGCCCCGGCGGCATGTCGCCCGTCATGCGCCACTTCCTCGCCGGACAGCTCGCCGCGCTGCGCGACTTCGCGCTGCTCTACGCGCCCAACATCAACTCCTACAAGCGGTTCCAGCCGGGCTCCTTCGCGCCCACCGCCGTCGCCTGGGGCTACGACAACCGCACCTGCGCGCTGCGGGTCGTCGGCCACGGCCGGTCCCTGCGCTTCGAGAACCGGCTGCCCGGCGGCGACGTCAACCCGTACCTCGCCGTCGCCGGACTCGTCGCCGCCGGGATCCACGGCATCGAGAACCGGCTGGAACTCCCCGACGAGTGCACGGGCAACGCCTACAAGGGCGACTACGCACACGTCCCCACCACCCTGCGCGAAGCGGCCGAGCTGTGGGAGAACAGCCCGATCGCGCGGACGGCCTTCGGCGACGAGGTCGTCGCGCACTACAGCAACATGGCGCGCGTCGAGGTGGAAGCCTTCGACGCCGCCGTCACCGACTGGGAGCTGCGCCGCTCCTTCGAACGCCTGTGAGGCCCGAGATGAGCCCTGCGACCGAGCACCACATCCTCAACCCAGCGACCGGCGAGACGATCACCACCGTCCCCGCCACCACCCCCGCACAGGTGGACGCGGCCGTCACCCGCGCCGCCGCCGCGCAGCGCGGCTGGGCAGCCGCCGCCCCCGCCGACCGGGCACGGCTGCTGCGCCGCTTCGCCGCCCTCGTCGACACGCACACCGAGGAACTGGCCCGGCTGGAGGTGCGCGAAGCCGGCCACACCATCGGCAACGCCCGCTGGGAGGCGGGCAATGTCCGCGATCTGCTCGACTACGCGGCGGGCGGGGTCGAGCGGCTGACCGGCCGGCAGATCCCGGTGGCCGGGGGCATCGACGTCACGTTCCTCGAACCCCTCGGGGTGATCGGGGTGATCGTCCCCTGGAACTTCCCCATGCCGATCGCCGGCTGGGGCGCGGCGCCCGCGCTCGCGGCAGGCAACGCCGTCATCCTCAAGCCCGCCGAGACCACCCCCCTCACCGCGCTGCGCCTCGCCGAACTGGCCCTGGAGGCAGGCCTTCCCGAGCATCTGCTGCAAGTCCTGCCCGGCGCCGGGGACATCGCGGGCAACGCCCTCGTCGAACACCCCGGCGTCGCCAAGATCGTGTTCACCGGGTCCACCCGCGTCGGCAGGCAGATCATGGCGAAGTGCGCGGAGCGGGTGAAGCGCGTCACCCTCGAACTCGGCGGCAAGAGCCCCAACATCGTCTTCGCCGACGCCGACCTCGAACAGGCGGCGGCCACCGCGCCGATGTCCTTCCTCGACAACGCGGGACAGGACTGCTGCGCCCGCACCCGCATCCTCGTCCAGCGCGAGGTGTACGACCGCTTCCTCGACCTGCTCGCCCCGGCGCTCAGCGCCGTCGTCGTCGGCGACCCCGCCGACGAGGCGACCCAGATGGGCCCGCTGATCTCGGCCGTCCAGCTGGAGCGCGTACGGTCCTACATCCCCGACGGCGCGCCCGCGCTGCGCGGCAGCGCACCCGTGGGGCCCGGCTTCTGGTTCCCGCCGACCGTCCTCACCCAAGCCCCCGCCGACTCACCGGCCGCCGTCCAGGAGGTCTTCGGCCCGGTCGCCGTCGTCCTGCCCTTCGACGGCGAACAGGACGCGGTCCGGCTCGCCAACGCCACCGACCACGGCCTCGCGGGCTCCATCTGGACCCGCGACGTGGGCCGCGCCCTGCGCGTCTCACGCGGGGTCGCCGCCGGGAACCTGTCCGTCAACTCGCACAGCAGCGTGCGCTACAGCACCCCCTTCGGCGGCTTCAAACAGTCCGGGCTCGGCCGCGAACTCGGCCCCGACGCACTGACCGCCTTCACCGAAACCAAGAACGTCTTCATCAGCACGGAGGCCTGAGCACCCATGACCGAAGCCACCACGGACGCCGTCTGCCGCCGACTGGTCGGCCGCACCGCCGTCATCACCGGAGCCGGCAGCGGCATCGGCCTCGCCACCGCCCGCAGGCTCGCCTCCGAAGGCGCCCATGTCGTCTGCGGCGACATCGACGAGACCACGGGCCGCACCACGGCCGACGAGGTCGGCGGCACCTTCGTCCGGGTCGACGTCACCGACCCCGAACAGGTCGAAGCGCTGTTCAGGACGGCGTACGACACCTACGGCAGCGTCGACGTCGCCTTCAACAACGCGGGCATCTCCCCGCCCGACGACGACTCGATCCTCACCACCGGCCTCGCGGCCTGGCGCCGGGTCCAGGAGGTCAACCTCACCTCCGTCTACCTCTGCTGCAAGGCCGCGATTCCGTACATGCAGCGCCAGGGCAGGGGCTCCATCATCAACACCGCGTCGTTCGTGGCCAGACTGGGCGCGGCGACCTCGCAGATCTCGTACACCGCCTCCAAGGGCGGCGTGCTCGCCATGTCCAGGGAACTGGGCGTCCAGTTCGCCCGCGAAGGCATCAGGGTCAACGCCCTGTGCCCGGGCCCCGTCAACACCCCGCTGCTCCAGGAACTCTTCGCCAAGGACCCGGAACGCGCGGCCCGCCGCCTGGTCCACATCCCGGTGGGCCGCTTCGCGGAGGCCACCGAGATCGCCGCCGCCGTGGCCTTCCTCGCCAGCGACGACGCGTCCTTCGTCAACGCCACGGACTTCCTGGTCGACGGCGGCATCGCGGGCGCCTACGTCACCCCGGTGTAGCCGCGGCCGCCGGGGAGGGCGGCCGCGTGGCCACGGGACCGCGTCAGAGGAACGTCTTGCCCTCGCCCCGGTAGGTCGGGGTCTCGGCGGTCAGGTGGTCGCCCTCCAGCAGGTGCAGGGTGTCGAACCGTTCGCACAGTTCGCCCGCCTTCGCGTGCCGGAACCAGACCTTGTCGCCGATCAGGAGGTCGTCCGCCGGTGAGCCGAGCAGGGGGGTCTGGACCTCGCCCGGGCCCTCCTGCGCGTCGTAGCGCAGGCCTTCAGGGAGATACGGTTCGGGCAGCCGGTCGGGGCCTGCCGCGCCCGAGGCCGGGTAGCCGCCGCCGAGGACCGTCACCACGCCGACGCCCGGCCTGCGGACCACCGGCAGGGCGAAGAGCGCTGCCGGGCGGCCGGTGAACGACGTGTAGTTGTCGAACAGGCGCGGTACGTAGAGGCCAGAACCCGCCGCGATCTCCGTCACCGCCTCCTCGGCGGCCGTGTGCTGGACGCTGCCCGTGCCGCCGCCGTTGACGAACTCCAGCTCCGGGGCCACCGCGCGGACCGCGCGTACGACGGCGCCGCGCCGGTCCGCCAGTTCCCTGCGGGCCGTCGCCTGCATCAGCCTGATCGCCCGCGAGCGCAGCGGCCGGTCGGCGATCGCGTCGCCGACGCCCGCGATATGGCCCTCGTACGCCATCAGACCCACCAGCCGGAAGCCCGGCCTGCGCGCCACCGACCGCGCCAGCTCGACCAGTTGTGCCGGCTCGCGCAGCGGCGAGCGCAGCGCGCCGATCCGTACCCGGCCGCCGAACATCCGCAGCGACGTGTCGAGTTCCAGACAGACCCGGATCTCCTCCTGACCGCCCGCACGCGCCAGATCGATCAGATCCAGCTGCGCCGGATCGTCGACCATCACCGTCACGGCGGCGGCCAGCTTGGGGTCGGCCGCCAGCTCCGCGTACGCGGAGCGGTCCGCCGACGGGTACGCCAGCAGTACGTCGTCGAAACCGGCGCGCGCCAGCCACAGCGACTCCGCCAGCGTGAACGACATGATCCCGGCGAAACCGTCCCTGGCCAGCACCCGTTCCAGCAGCGCACGGGAGCGAACGGACTTGCTGGCCACCCGGATCGGCTTGCCCGCCGCCCGCCGGACGAGATCGTCCGCGTTCGCGTCGAAGGCGTCGAGATCGACGATCGCGAACGGGGCGTCGAGATGAGCGGTGGCCCGGTCGTAGCGGGCCCTGTCAGTGGCGCGGGGAGTCATGGACCGAGCTTGCCAGACAGGATTACCCGACGGTAGGGGGATCTATTGGGCAGATCACCACCGGCCGGTCCACCCGTTCCCTCCGGGGGTGGTCCAGCCCGTAGAGTGACGCACACGCGGCGTTCGAACGGGCCTGCCCGGCAAGGCGGATCGGCGCGGGCCGAACAGCGGACCGAACTGCACAGGGGGGCAGATGAGCACCGACGCGCGGCGCTCCTCCATACCGCCCCGGCCCACGGAGCCTCCCGAGGTCCAGCCGCCGCCCGGCGTGCCCCAGCCCCGCTCCCGCATCACGGACGCGCTGCTGCCGCCCAAACCGCCGGCGCCGCCACGGCCCGCCACACCGCCACCGCCCCCCACCGCCCCGCCCGCGGCCCCGACTTCGGCCGAGACCACCACCCAGCTGCGCGTCCCGCCGCCGCCCCCGGCACCGGACCACACGCCCGGCGCCGCCGCCCGGCACGGCTCGCCCTTCTCCCGCGCCCCCTGGGCCGTACCGCCCGAGACCCCGGCCGAACTGACCACCCGGCTGCGTCCGGTGCCCGCGCGACGGCCCGTCAGGACCGTCGCCGCCGTGGCCTGTGTCGTCCTCGGCCTCGGTCTGATCGGCGGCGCCGTCACCGGCAGCTGGCTGACCGGCGACTCGGCCGCCGAACCCGCCGCACGCTCCAGCTTCAGCGCGGCGCGCGCCCTGTGGCACAGCACCCCCGTCGACACGCTCTTCCCCCGCACGCTCAAGGGCACAGGGGCGGGGCCCGGCGGCGCCGACCGCACCTGGACCCGGATCGCCGTCGCCCCCGACAGCCCCTGCGCGAACGCACTCGACCCCCTGCTGGTCAGCACGCTCAACCCCGTCGGCTGCGAGCGCGTCCTGCGCGCCACCTACGCCGACGCGACCGCCAGCAGCGTCACCACCGTCGGGCTGGTCTTCACGGCGGCCGACGCACCCGCGGCGCAGGACCTGCGGGCCCGGTTCGACAAGGAGCGTCTCGCCGAGCGGGCCGATCTGATGCCGCGCCCCTTCGCCGCCGCCGGCACCACCGCCTCGGCCTTCGGCGACCGGCAGCGCGGCAGTTGGACGGTGCGCGTCCTCACCGACGCGCCCGTCGTCGTCTTCGCCGTCTCCGGCTTCGCCGACGGACGCCAGGTCGCGCGCCCGCTCCCCGTCGACAAGGCCATGGCGGCCCGCGCCACCTCGGACGTCGCCCAGGCGGGCCTCGGCCAGGAGGCCAAGGGCATCGCCGACCGCGTCGAGCGCGGGCTGCGCAAGACGGTCGAGGCGAGCCCGGGGACGGACGAGTGAGGCGCAGCCGGCTCGCCGCCGCCCTCGCCGCCACGTCCTTCGCCCTCCTCGTACCGGCGGCGCCCGCGCACGCCGACTCACTCCGCGACCAGCAGTGGGGTCTCGAAGAGCTGCACACGGAAGCCGCCTGGCGCACCGCGCAGGGCCACGGCGTCACCGTCGCCGTCCTCGACACGGGGGTCGACGGCAGCCACCCCGACCTCGAAGGACAGGTGCTCCCCGGCAAGGACTTCATCGGCTTCGGCGCCGAGCGCGGCGACCGCTCCTGGGCCCGGCACGGCACCGGCATGGCCGGCATCATCGCCGGACACGGCCACGGGCCGGGCAACGAAGAAGGGGTACTCGGCATCGCGCCGCAGGCCAAGATCCTGCCCGTCCGGGTCATCCTCGAAGGCTCCGACCCGGCACGGGACCGGGCCCGCGACTCCAAGGGCGGCGCCCTCGCCGACGGCATCCGCTGGGCCGCCGACCACGGCGCCGACGTCATCAACCTCTCCCTCGGCGACGACAGCGCCTCGGCGCACCCGGAGAGGGGCGAGGACGACGCAGTCCAGTACGCGCTCGCCAAGGGCACCGTCGTCGTCGCCTCCGCCGGCAACGGCGGCGAGAAGGGCAACCACATCTCGTACCCCGCCGCCTACCCCGGCGTGATCGCCGTGACGGCCGTCGACCGGTACGGCACACACGCGGCCTTCTCCACCCGCCGCTGGTACGCCACGGTCAGCGCCCCCGGCGTCGACGTCGTCCTCGCCGACCCCGACCGCAAGTACTACGAAGGCTGGGGCACCAGCCCCGCCGCCGCTTTCGTCTCCGGCACCGTCGCGCTGCTCCGCTCCGCGCACCCCGGCCTCACCCCCGCGCAGATCAAGCGGCTCCTCGCCGACACCGCGCGCGAGTCACCCAAGGGCGGTCGCGACGACGCGCGCGGGTACGGCCTGGTCGACCCGGCGGCGGCGCTGGACGCCGCGGCGCAGCCGGTCGTGCGCGACAGGACGGCCGGTTACGCCCGGCGGTATTTCGGCGCGGGCCCGGACGCCCCGCGCGAGAAGTCCGAACCGTCCAGCTGGCTGGCTCCGGTCGCCGGCGGCCTCGGCGGACTGTTCCTGGCGGCCGCGGTGGTGCTGTGGCGCGGCAGGCGCCACTCCCTCGGCCGCTGACCCAGGCCCCGGCTGCCGGCCCGTCCCGCCGCCGTGGGGCGGCGACCCGCCCCGATACGCTCACCCCGTGGCCCTCAAGAACATCCCCGACCCCGGATTCTCCGCCGACGACGGCACGGCCGACGCCGCGCTCAGCACCGCGCTCGCCGCGTGGGCCGCCGACAGGTCGGCCGAGCCGCAGGTGCTCGCGGCGCTCAGCGGCGCCCGGCTGCTGGTCCCCGTCGTCGCCGTACTCGGCGAGAGCGAGGAGGACGAGAACGGGCTGCGCCGCGAGAAGACCAGCGACATGGCGGTCCCCACGCTCCGCGCGGGCGACCGGCGCGCCCTGCCCGCCTTCACCTCGACCGCGTCGCTGGCCCGCTGGGACCCGGCGGCCAGGCCCGTCGCCGTACCGCTGCGGCAGGCCCTGGAGGCGGCGGCGCACGAGCGGGCGGACACGCTCGTACTCGACCTGGCGGGCCCCGTCACCTACCAGCTCACCGGCGCCGCGCTGCGCGCGCTCGCCGAGGGCCGCGTCAGCACCGACCCGCTGGCCGACCCGGCCGTCACCGCGGCCGTACGGTCGGCCGTGGCCGCCGAGCCCGCCGTGCGGCGCGCGCATCTCGGCCCCGGCAGCGCGGACGGCACCCTCGCGCTCGTACTGGACGACGCGGCGCCGCCCGCCGAAGCGGCCCGCAGGATCGCCGAGGCACTGGCCGCCGACGAGGTACTCAGGGCCCGGCTGGTGCGCGGCCTGGATCTGGCCCTGCTGCCGCCGGAAGCGGCGCCACCGGGCGAGCCCCTGTACGTACGGCCGTAAAGAACCGACGCTCAGCCGTCAGCCGTCAGCCGTCAGCCGGCTCAGCCGTAGACCGGCCCGGTGTACTTCTCGCCGGGGCCCTGGCCGATCTCGTCCGGTACGACCGACGCCTCGCGGAACGCCAGCTGGAGCGACTTCAGACCGTCCCGCAGCGGCGCCGCGTGGAACGAGCTGATCTCCGTCGTGCTCGCGTCCATCAGCCCGGCCAGCGCCATGATCAGCTTGCGCGCCTCGTCCAGGTCCTTGTGTTCCTCACCCTCCTCGGTGAGCCCGAGCTTCACCGCGGCGGCGCTCATCAGATTGACCGCGACGGTGACGATCACCTCGACGGCGGGCACCTCCGCGATGTCGCGGGTCATGGCGTCGAAGTCGGGGGATGCCGTGGGCTCCGAGGAGTCCTGGGGAGAGGTAGCGTCGCTCATGCCCCACACCCTAGGGCGTATCGCTCGAACAGCATCCCGTGCCGCCGGTTAGCTCCCGCGGGGGAGAGGTGCTAACCTGGAGTGACGACCGGCTGGACATCTGTATGTCCGGCCCACAAGTGGAGGCTCCGATCTCCCACCTGACCGCCTTTACCGGGCGGCGGGTCACCGGTCAGGTGGCGCCCATCGTTCCGTACGGACGATGGAGCCGCCCGATACGCCCCGCGGTAGACGCGGCGGTGTTCCGGTATTCACGGAGCTTCCGCCTGTGTCCCGTCCGGGGCATTTTTGTTGTCCCGCCACGGTTGGTCTGACGAAACAGACGTTACGCGGCTGTCTGCCAGGCAGTCGTGTGGTGCTACCGAGGAGGATCCATCAGCGCCGAGCCCCGCATCAACGACCGGATTCGCGTTCCCGAGGTGCGACTGGTCGGTCCCAGTGGCGAGCAGGTCGGCATCGTGCCGCTTGCCAAGGCCCTGGAACTTGCACAGGAGTACGACCTGGACCTGGTCGAGGTCGCGGCGACAGCCCGTCCGCCCGTGTGCAAGCTCATGGACTACGGGAAGTTCAAGTACGAGTCGGCCATGAAGGCCCGTGAGGCGCGCAAGAACCAGGCGCACACGGTCATCAAGGAGATGAAGCTCCGGCCGAAGATCGACCCGCACGACTATGACACCAAGAAGGGTCACGTCGTCCGGTTCCTCAAGCAGGGTGACAAGGTCAAGATCACGATCATGTTCCGTGGTCGCGAGCAGTCCAGGCCGGAACTCGGCTTCCGACTGCTGCAGCGGCTCGCTTCGGACGTCGAGGACCTCGGGTTCATCGAGTCGAACCCGAAGCAGGACGGCCGAAACATGATCATGGTTCTCGGCCCGCACAAGAAGAAGACCGAGGCCATGGCCGAGGCACGCGAGGCGCAGGCCGCCCGCAAGGCCGAACGCCAGGGCTACGCGCCCGACGAGCATGTCGACGAGTCCCCGGACGCCGCCGAAGCTCGCGCCGAAGCCCAGGCCGAGGCACCTTCCGAAGCGTGATCCGTGGGCGCCAACCAGGCGCCCTGGACCGCGGTCCGGACATCCCCATCACCATTGAGAAGGCGTCTCGTGCCTGCCGGCCCGTCCGGACCGGCAGGGGGCGCCAATGACGAGGAGAGAACGGCGTCATGCCGAAGAACAAGACCCACAGCGGTGCAAAGAAGCGTTTCCGCGTCACCGGCTCCGGCAAGATCCTGCGCCAGCGCGCCGGCCGCCGCCACTACCTGGAGCACAAGCCCTCGACCCTGACGCGCCGCCTCGCCGGCACCGTCGAGCTCGCCCCGGGAGACGCCGCCAAGGCGAAGAAGCTTCTCGGCATCTAGGGCGTGCCCTAGGCCAGTACAGGGCACACCCGCCGACCTGCGGGGGCCATGCCGTTCTCGGGTCACGTCCCACCGTGACCCAGCTACTAGGAGTTAACAAGTGGCACGCGTCAAGCGCGCAGTCAACGCCCACAAGAAGCGCCGGGCAATCCTTGAGGCAGCCAGCGGTTACCGCGGCCAGCGCTCACGTCTGTACCGGAAGGCGAAGGAGCAGGTCACCCACTCCCTCGTCTACAACTACAACGACCGCAAGAAGCGCAAGGGCGACTTCCGTCAGCTGTGGATCCAGCGCATCAACGCCGCTGCCCGCGCCAACGGCATCACCTACAACCGCTTCATCCAGGGTCTGAAGGCCGCCAACGTCGAGGTGGACCGCAAGATCCTCGCCGAGCTGGCCGTCAACGACACGAACGCGTTCGCCGCGCTCGTCGAGGTCGCCCAGAAGGCGCTTCCGAGCGACGTCAACGCGCCCAAGGCCGCGGCCTGACCGCGCTCGCGCACCCAGCACAGCCACCGGACCCGCAGGCGGAGAGCCTGCGGGTCCGGTGCGTTCCCCGGCCCGTCCGGTAGCCGTCACCCCGCAGCCGTCACCCCGCAGCCGTCACCCGGCAGCCGTCACCCCGTCGAACGTCCGCCCCGCCAGAAGTGAGAGCCGCCGCATCATGGGCACCCCCACCCCCGAGCTGATCTCCCCGCGCTCAGCGCGCGTCACGGCGGCCCGCAGGCTCGCCAAGCGGGCCTTCCGCGGCAAGGAGCGCCGGTTCATCGCCGAGGGGCCGCAGGCCGTGCGGGAGGCGGTCGCCCACCGCCCGGCCGGCGGCGAGTCCACGCTCGTGGAGCTGTTCGCGACGGCCGAGGCCGCCGAGCGGTACGCCGAGATCGTCCGGGCGGCCCGGGACACCGGCGCCCGGGTGCACCTCGCGGCCGACGCCGTGCTGGACGACCTGTCCCAGACGGTCAGCCCGCAGGGCCTGCTCGGGGTCTGCCGCTTCCTCGACACCCCGTTCGAGGACGTCGTACGGGCCAGGCCCCGGCTCGTGGCCGTTCTCGCGCACGTACGCGACCCGGGCAACGCCGGTACGGTGCTGCGCTGCGCGGACGCGGCGGGAGCCGACGCCGTCGTCCTGACCGACGCGTCCGTCGACCTCTACAACCCCAAGTCGGTGCGGGCGTCGGCCGGTTCGCTCTTCCACCTGCCGGTGGCTGTCGGCGTTCCCGTCGAGGACGCCGTCCAGGGGCTGCGGGATGCGGGCGCCCGCATCCTGGCCGCCGACGGTGCGGGTCACAGCGATCTGGACGACGAGCTGGACGCGGGACGGATGGGCGCCCCGACCGCGTGGGTGTTCGGCAACGAGGCGTGGGGGCTGCCGGACGAGACGCGCGCGCTCGCCGACGCCGTGGTGCGCGTCCCGATCCACGGAAGGGCCGAGAGTCTGAACCTCGCGACCGCCGCCGCCGTATGTCTTTACGCCTCCGCCCGTGCCCAGCGCAAGACAGCTCCCTAGGCCGGACGGCGCCTAGTACTGTTGCGCCTTCGAAGAAGCCCAACCACAGCCCGACCGCTGCCCGACCGCGGTCCGGGACAAGCCCCACAGCAGCTCCACAGCAGTCCGACAGATGCCCGATCCGCTGATCCGGAAGGGGATACGACGTGCCGGCCATCGACCCCGACGATCTCCCCGACGGCCTTGTCGTCGCCGACGAGACAGGCAAGGTGATCAGCTTCAACGCGGCAGCGGCCCGTATCACCGCCTTACCGTGCGCCGAGGCGATCGGCCGCCCGCTGGAGCGGGCGCTGCCGCTGGAGGACCTGAAGGGCCGCCGCTGGTGGACGCTGACCGATCCGTACGGCGGGCTCGCCATCCGGTCGGGCCAGCCCGAATGCAACCTGCTGCTGCCCGGCGGCCGTGAGGTCCTCGTCTCGGTCCGCTACGTCCGTACGCACCCCACGGGACCCGTCCGCAGGCTCGTCGTCTGCATCCGCGGCACCGAGGCGCGACGGCGTACCGAACTGAGCCATGCCGAGCTGATCGCCACCGTCGCGCACGAGCTGCGCTCACCGCTGACCTCGGTGAAAGGCTTCACCGCGACGCTGCTCGCCAAGTGGGAGCGGTTCACCGACGACCAGAAGCGGCTGATGCTGGAGACCGTCGACGCCGACGCCAACCGGGTGACCCGGCTGATCGCCGAACTGCTCGACATCTCCCGGATCGACTCCGGCCGGCTTGAGGTGCGCCGCCAGCCGGTCGACATGGCCGCGGCCGTCGGCCGCCACGTACAGGCGCACACCGCGTCGGGCCAGGCGCCGGACCGGTTCCTCGTCCGGATGCGGCAGCCGCTGCCCGATCTGTGGGCCGATCCCGACAAGATCGACCAGATCCTCGGCAACCTGCTGGAAAACGCGGTGCGCCACGGCGAGGGAACCGTCACCATCGAGGTGGGCCCCGCGCCCCTCGACCCGACCGCCGACCCGGCGGAAAGCACGACCACTACGGAGATGGGAACGGCTGTCACGGTGTGCGACGAAGGCCCCGGCATCCCCGAGGAGTCGATGAGCCGCGTCTTCACCCGCTTCTGGCGCGGCAGCAAACGCGGCGGCACGGGCCTCGGCCTGTACATCGTCAAGGGGATCGTCGAGGCGCACGGCGGGACGATCACCGTGGGACGCGGCCCCGGCGGCGGCGCCGAGTTCCGATTTATCCTGCCCGTCGGCGCTCCGGCCTATCTGACCTGAGCACGCCCACGGGCTTCGTCACTCCGTACGACCTTTAGACTCGACCTTTGGCGCTTTCGCGTCCTCTGCGAGCAGGGTCGTTTCGCCAGCCAACCGGAAGCACGGGAAGAGATGTCGGCACCCAACAAGTCGTACGACCCAGTCGAGGTCGAGGCACTGAAACCGCAAGAGATCGACCGGATGCGGGACGAGGCGCTCGCCGCCTTCGCCGCAGCGGGCGATCTCGAAGCGCTCGGTCACGCGAAGACCGCGCACACCTCGGGCACCTCACCGCTCGCACTCGCCAACCGGGAGATCGGCGCGCTGCCGCCCCAGGCCAAGGCCGAGGCCGGCAAGCGGGTCGGCCAGGCGCGCGGCGCCGTCAGCAAGGCGCTCGCCGCCCGGCAGAGCGAGCTGGAGGCCGAGCGCGACGCCCGGGTCCTGGTCGAGGAGGCGGTGGACGTCACACTGCCCTACGACCGGGTACCGGCAGGCGCCCGGCATCCGCTCACCACCTTCATGGAGCGCGTCGCCGACGTCTTCGTCGCCATGGGCTACGAGGTCGCCGAAGGGCCCGAGGTCGAGGCGGAGTGGTTCAACTTCGACGCGCTCAACTTCGTCCCCGACCACCCGGCCCGGCAGATGCAGGACACGTTCTTCGTCCAGGGCCCCGCGGGCACCGAGGGCGACGAGTCGGGGGTCGTGCTGCGCACGCACACCTCACCCGTCCAGGCGCGCACCCTGCTCGACCGGGAGCCGCCGGTCTACGTCGTCTGCCCCGGGCGGGTCTACCGCACGGACGAGCTGGACGCCACGCACACCCCGGTCTTCCACCAGATCGAGCTGCTGGCCGTCGACGAGGGCCTGACCATGGCCGACCTCAAGGGCACCCTCGACCACATGGTCCAGGCGCTCTTCGGGCCCGAGGTGACGACCCGGCTGCGGCCGAACTACTTCCCGTTCACCGAGCCGTCCGCCGAGATGGACATGGTCTGCTACGTCTGCCACGGCGACTCCGTCGGCAACCCCGACCGGCCCTGCCGCACCTGCGGCAGCGAGGGCTGGATCGAGCTGGGCGGCTGCGGCATGGTCAACCCCAAGGTGCTCGTCGCCTGCGGTGTCGACCCCAAGAAGTACAGCGGATTCGCCTTCGGGTTCGGCATCGAACGGATGCTGATGTTCCGCCACAACGTCGAAGACATGCGAGACATGGTCGAGGGTGACGTCCGGTTCACCCGGCCGTTCGGGATGGAGATCTGATGCGCGTCCCGCTTTCCTGGCTGCGGGAGTACGTCGACCTGCCGGCGACGGAGACCGGCCGTGACGTACAGACGCGGCTCGTCTCCGCAGGGCTCGAGGTCGAGGCGGTCGAGCAGCTCGGCGCCGGACTCAAGGGCCCGCTCGTCGTCGGCAAGGTGCTCACCATCGAGGAGCTGGAGGGCTTCAAGAAGCCCATCAGGTTCTGCACCGTCGACGTCGGCACCGCCAACGGCACGGGCGAGCCGCAGGAGATCGTCTGCGGCGCCCGTAACTTCGCCGTCGGCGACAAGGTCGTCGTGGTCCTGCCGGGCGCCGTGCTGCCCGGCGACTTCGCCATCTCGGCGCGCAAGACGTACGGCAGGACGTCGCACGGCATGATCTGCTCCAGCGACGAGCTGGACATGGGCGACGACGGCACGCACGGCATCATCGTGCTGTCGCCCGAGCACGAGGTCGGCTCCGACGCCATCGCGCTCCTGGAGCTGGTGGACGAGGTCCTCGACATCGCCGTCACGCCCGACCGCGGCTACTGCCTCTCGCTGCGCGGCATCGCCCGCGAGACCGCCATCGCGTACGGGCTGCCGCTGCGCGACCCGGCGCTCATCGACGTACCGGCGCCCAGCGCGTCCGGCTACCCGGCGAAGGTCTCCGACCCGATGGGCTGCGACCGGCTCACGCTCCGCACGGTCACCGGGCTCAGCCCCGAGGCGCAGTCCCCGATCTGGATGCGGCGCAGGCTGCAGAAGGCCGGGATGCGGCCCATCTCGCTCGCCGTCGACATCACCAACTACGTGATGCTGGAGATCGGCCAGCCGCTGCACGCCTACGACCGCTCCCGGCTCGAAGGGCCGATCGGGGTGCGCCGCGCGCAGCCCGGCGAGCGGATCACCACCCTCGACGACACCGAGCGGGCGCTCGACCCGCAGGACCTGGTCATCACCGACGACCGGGGCCCCATCGGGCTCGCCGGGGTGATGGGCGGCGCCCACACGGAGATCGCCGACGGCGGCACCGACGGCGACAGCGGTGAGGCGCACGGCACGACCGACGTCGTCATCGAGGCGGCGCACTTCGACGCGATCTCCATCGCCCGTACCGCCCGCAGGCACAAGCTGTCCTCCGAGGCGTCCAAGCGCTTCGAGCGCGGCTCCGACCCGCAGGCGACCGCCGCCGCGGCGCAGCGGACCGTCGATCTGCTGGTGCTGCTCGGCGGCGGCTCGGCCGAGGCCGGTGTCACCGAGGTCATCGCACCGTCGGCGCCGCACACGATCAGCATGCCGGCCGGTCACCCCGACCGCGTCGCGGGTGTCACATACGGCAGGGAGACCGTCGTACGGCGGCTCCAGGAGATCGGCTGCGACGTCTACGGGCAGGACGAACTCGTCGTGACCGTGCCGTCCTGGCGGCCCGACCTCGACGCTCCCAACGACCTCGCCGAAGAGGTCATCCGGCTGGAGGGGTACGAGAACCTGCCCTCCACGCTGCCCACCCCGCCGGCGGGCCGCGGCCTCACCGAGCGGCAGCGGCTGCACCGCCGCGTCGGCCGCGCCCTCGCGGGCGCCGGCTATGTCGAGGCGCTGAGTTACCCGTTCATCGGCGACGCCGTACTCGACCAGCTCGGACTGCCGGCCGACGACGCGCGCCGCCGTACGGTCAAGCTGGTCAACCCGCTCTCCGACGAGGAGCCAGCGCTGCGCACGACGCTGCTGCCCGGACTCCTCGGGGCGCTGCGCCGCAACGACGGCCGTGGCTCGCACGACCTGGCGCTGTTCGAGACAGGTCCGGTGTTCCGGCCGACCGGCGACGAGACGGTGCCGGTCCGGCTGCCTGTCGACCGGCGGCCGACCGACGAGCAGATCGCCGCGCTCGACGCGGCGCTGCCGCGCCAGCCGCGCCGTGCGGCCGTCGTGCTGGCCGGTGCGCGCGAGCAGGCGGGCTGGTGGGGCAAGGGCCGCCCGGCCGGCTGGGCGGACGCCGTCGAGGCGGCCCGCACGATCGCCCGCGAGGCGGGCGCCGAGCTGGCCGTACGCGCGGATCAGCACGAACCCTGGCACCCGGGCCGGTGCGCCGCGCTGTTCGCGACGGTGGACGGCACGCGGACGCTGGTCGGTCACGCGGGTGAACTGCACCCGCGCGTCGTGAAGGCGCTCGGCCTGCCGGAGCGCACCAGCGCCGCCGAGGTCGACCTCGACCTGCTGGAGCGGGCCGGCGCCGGGCCGTTGCGGGCGCCCAGGATCTCCACCTTCCCGGTGGCGACCCAGGACGTGGCGCTGGTCGTCGCGCGTGACGTGCCGGCCGCCGACGTGGAGCTGGCGCTGCGCGAGGGCGCGGGACCGCTGCTTGAGGGCATCCGGCTGTTCGACGTGTTCACCGGCGAGCAGCTCGGTGCGGACAGCAAGTCCCTCGCCTACGCCCTGCGGTTCCGGGCGGCCGACCGCACGCTGACCGTCGACGAGGCATCGGCCGCGCGTGACGCGGCGGTCGCGCTGGCGGCCGAGCGCACGGGCGCCGTACTGCGCGGCGCCTGAGGGACCGGGCCCGACAGCCCGACCGGGCTGTGGTTGAGCACTGAGGAGCGGATCCGCAAGCCAGGGATCCGCTCCTCACTCGTTCGAGTGAGAACTCCTGGTGGAGGGTCCGGAGCGGGCCCGGTGATCGACACAATCGATCCGGCCACTCAGCCGAAGGGCGGGCCATGATCCGTACCAGGACAGCAGCCAGACCGGCGGAGAAATCCCCCGCCGGACCGTCGTCCCTGTGGCGCGCCCTCGTCTATCTCGTCCCCGGCCTGTGGCTCGCCTCGGTGATCGGCTGGGAGCTGCTGGGCCCGCCGGCCGAGGAGGACCACGGCGGGATGGCCCAGCGCTTCGCGGCCTGCGCGGCCTGCCTGCTCCCCGCCGTGTGCGTCGTCGCCGGGGTGCGGCACGGCCCGGTGCGCGAGCTGCGGCAGTTACGCGCCATCGCGCGGGCCGCACAGGACGTACTGCTCAGACCCCTGCCACCACGGCTCGACGGTCTTACCCTCGCCGCAGCCCAGCTCTCCGCGACCCGGGGCGCCGACATCGGCGGCGATCTGTACGAGGTGCTGGTCACCCCGTACGGCGTGCGGGTGGTGATCGGGGACGTACGGGGCCACGGACTGCCCGCCGTCGGGGCGGTCGCCGCCGTCCTCGGCTGCTTCCGGGAGGCGGCGTACGACGAGCCGGGACTCGACGGGGTGCTGCGCAGACTGGAGCGGGCGCACCAGCGCCAGGTGCGCAGACGGGCCGGGCAGGAGTATCCGGCGGCCGAGGGGCCGCTGTGCCCCGCCGTCGAGGAGTTCGTGACGGTCCTGCTGCTGGAGATCACCGCCGACGCCGAGGTGCTGGCCGTCAACTGCGGTCATCCGTGGCCCCGCAGGATCGGCGGTGAGGTGACACCGCTCGCCTCCGACGAGCCGCTGCCGCCGCTCGGCGCTTTTCCGCTGCCCGCCGACGTCCCCGTACAGAGCTGTGGCCGGCTGCTGCCGGGCGAGGCGCTGTTCCTGCACACGGACGGCGCGACGGACGCCCGTGACCACGCCGGACGGTTCTTCGCCCTGGAGGCCGAGCTGGCCGCCACGGCGGGGACGGACCCGATCTCACCGGCCGCGCTGGTACGGCGGGTGCACACCGCCCTGCTGCGGCACACCGGGGGCCGGGTCACCGACGACATCGCCCTGCTGGTCCTGTGCAACGACCGCGCGCGGGTACCGGCGCAGTCCGCTGAGCCGGAGCTGCGCCGCACCCGTCCGACACCCTCCCATCCGTAGTGGCCCAGTTGGCTGCACGGCCGACTGCGCCGTCCGCCTGCCGCGGAGTGTCGGGCAGGTCGGCAGGACGGACGGTGCGGTCACGGGCCGCCGCACTGTACGAGGGGGAGCCGGCGGCCCGGCCGACGGCATTCAGTCAACCCGCCCCCGCGCCGCACCGGCAGAGCGCACACTGTCCGGATCCGGGCGTTACGTTCACACCCCGTGTGAACGCCGCCCTGCGGAGGCCGTGCGGGGGCGGCGTCCGGCGAGCCACCGGAGGGGGATATGCAGCCCAACACTCTGCTGGAATCGCTGCTCGACGAGGCGGGCGTCTCGCATGCCGGTCTCGCCGCGCGGGTCAACCTGGCGGGCCGGGACAGGGGCCTGGCCCTGCGGTACGAGCACACGGCCGTGGGCCGCTGGCTCAAGGGGCAGCGGCCACGCGGGCAGGTGCCGGACCTGATCTGCGCCGTCCTGAGCGAGCGGCTGGGCCGTCCGCTGGCCCTGGACGACATCGGGTTCGGCAGACCGGACGAGCCGACGGCCGCCGGGGTCACCCCGCTGGCCGGGTTCGTGGAGCGGGCCACCGCGCTCTGGCGCTCCGACGTACAGCGGCGGCCGCATGCCGTGGACGCGCCCGCGGTCACCGGCACTCCGGCCGTGCTGCCGGTGTGGGAGTGGGAGAACCCGCCGGAGGACGGCGACGTCTCACGCAACGGCCCCACCAAGGTCTCGCCCGCCGACATAGAGCTGCTGCGGGCGGCCAGGGCCCACTACGAACTGATGTACCGCAGGGCGGGCGGGGTGGTGACCCGGGCCAGGATCGTCGGCTTCCTCAACGCCGAGACGGCGCCGCTGCTGCGCGGCGGGTACAGCGACGCCCTGGGCCGTCAGCTGCACCGCGCGGCGGGCGGGCTCGTCGCCGTCGCGGGGATCTGCGCGTACGACTCGGACGCGCACGGCCTCGCCCAGCGCTACTTCCACCAGGCGCTGCGGCTCGCCAAGGCCAGCGGCGACCGGGGCCTCGGTGCCTATGTGATCGCGCTGCTGGTCAACCAGTCGCTGTACCGGGGGGAGTACCGGCAGGCCGTCGCCTTCGCCGAGGCGGCGCTGCGGGCGGCCGGGCGGCAGATCACGCCCGCGCTCGCCGCCGACCTGTACGCGATGCAGGCCAAGTCGTACGCGTGCCTGGGCGACAGCGCCGGCGCGCTGGAGCGGATCAGGCGCGCGGAGCAGGCCGCGGAGCGCATCAGGCCGGGGTACGAGCCGGACGAGACCGGTTACGTCCAGCCGGGCCTGGTGAACGTGCAGGTGGCGGAGGCGCTGCTGAGCCTCGGCGATCTGCCGGCCGCCCGCGCGCACGCGGCTGCGGCCGTGGACACCCCGGCACACGACCGGGGCCGGGTGCACCGGCTCGCGATGCTCAGCCACATCGAACTGCGCCAGGGCGAACCCGACCGGGCGGCGCGCACGGCCGTCGAAATGACCGAACGGGCCAGGGGGATGGAGTCGCAGCGGCTGCGCGACCGGCTGCGCTCGGTCCGCGAACAGCTGGTGGCCAGTGGCTGCACGGACGCGGAGGAGACGGCCGAACTCATCGACGGCGCACTGCGCGTCCCCCTGTAGAAGACCTGCCGCCGGGAGAAGACGTACTGCCGGTCACAGACCCGCTGCTGCGATATTGCCATCAACTTGTCGAAAGGTGGCAGAAACGTGCAGTGGACGAAACTAAGCGAAAAGAATGTCTATGGAAACCGCTGGTTCGAGGTGAATCTGGCGGACGTGGAACTCCCCGACGGCCGGCATCTGGACCACTTCCTCATCCGGCTCCGTCCGGTGGCCGTGGCGACAGCGGTCAACGCGGCCGACGAAGTGCTGTTGCTCTGGCGGCACCGCTTCATCACCGACAGCTGGGGCTGGGAGCTGGCGGCGGGTGTGGTGGAGGACGGCGAGGACATCGAGAGCGCGGCGGCGCGGGAAATGGAGGAGGAGACCGGCTGGCGCCCCGGCGCGCTCAAGCATCTGCTCACCGTCGAGCCGTCCAACGGTCTGACCGACGCCCGGCACCATCTCTACTGGTCGGAGAGCGCGACGTACGTCGGCCACCCCGAGGACGACTTCGAGTCCTCACGCCGGGAGTGGGTGCCGCTGAGCCGGGTGCCCGCCCTGCTCGCACGCGGTGAGATCCCGGCGGCCAACATGGCGGCCGCGCTGCTGATGCTCCATCACTTACGACTCGGGTAGGCCAGGGACTCCGAACACTCCGGGTATGCGGACATGACACCGTCCGCCGGCGCCCTGCCTCTCCGGCGCCGGCGGACGGCCGGATACGGTGTCCGGGCCCCGCCGTTGTGTCTTGATCCGGGAGGACCCCCATGTCGGCAGCGTTTTTCTCCGCCCTGTCCCATCTCGAATGCTCCAGGACCGGCGCCGTCAGCGACGCCGACGTGCTGCAAGGGACGTCCGAAGCGGGGGTCCCGCTGCTGGCCCGATACGACCTGGACCGGGTCAAGGCGTCCGTGAAGCGCGCGGAGATCGCCGACCGGGCACCGGACCTCTGGCGCTACCGCGAACTGCTGCCCGTACGGGACGAGCGCCATGTGGTCACCCTCGGCGAGGGCATGACCCCGCTGCTCGACCTGCCCCGCTACGGCGCCCAGCTCGGTGTGCCGGGACTGCGGATGAAGGACGAAGGGCTGATTCCCACCGGCAGCTTCAAGGCGCGCGGCGCCGCCGTCGGCGTCTCACGCGCCGCCGAACTCGGCGTGACCGGCATCGCCATGCCGACCAACGGCAACGCGGGCGCCGCCTGGGCGGTCTACGCCGCACGGGCCGGGATGCGCAGCCTGATCGCCATGCCGGTCGACGCCCCGGAGATCACCCGCGCCGAGTGCGTCGTCGCCGGCGCCGAGCTGTATCTGGTCGACGGACTGATCGGCGACGCGGGCAAGATCGTCGCCACCGCCGTCCGCGAGCGGACCGGCTACCAGGAGGTCTCCACGCTCAAGGAGCCCTACCGGCTCGAAGGCAAGAAGACCATGGGCTACGAGATCGTGGAGCAGCTCGGCTGGCGCTGCCCCGATGTGATCCTCTACCCGACCGGCGGCGGTGTCGGCATCATCGGCATCTACAAGGCGCTGCTGGAGATGCGTGAACTGGGCTGGCTGACCGGGGACCTGCCGCGTCTGGTCGCCGTCCAGGCGGCGGGCTGCGCGCCGATCGTGGACGCGTACGAGCGCGGCGCCACCGAGAGCGTGGCGCCCGCGAAGTCCCACACGGTCGCCTTCGGCATCACCGTCCCCAAGGCGCTCGGCGACTTCCTCGTCCTGGAGGCCGTACGGGCCACCGAGGGCACCGCCATCGCCGTGACCGACGAGGAACTGCTGGCGGCCCAGGGCGATCTCGCCCGCGCCGAGGGCATGTTCATCTGCCCGGAGGGCGCCGCCTGCTTCGCCGCCGTGGACAAGCTGCGCGAGTCCGGCTGGCTGCGCGGCGACGAGGACGTGGTCGTGCTGAACACCGGCGCCGGGCTGAAGTACCCGGAGACCGTGCGGGTCGACGTCCCCACGCTGCCGGTCGACGGACGCATTCCCGCCGCGGGCGAACCCTGGTCCGACAGTGAGTGACCGGGCGGGGGCCGGTCCGCAAGCCGGGGCCGGTTCGACGGCGGTGCGCTGGCGGCGCGACATCCACCGGCACCCGGAGACCGGCTTCACCGAATTCCGCACCGCCAGCCTGATCGCCGCGCGCCTCACCGAGCTGGGCTGGCGGGTGCGTACCGGCACCGACGTCATCTCGTCCGGGCACCGGCTCGGTGTGCCGGACCCGGCCGAGCTCGACGCCGCGTACCGGCGCGCCGCCGAATCGGGCGCCGACCCACGGCAGTTGGCGGCGCTGCGCGGCGGCCATACGGCCGTGGTGGCGACGCTGCCGGGCGCCGGGCCGGGACCGGCGGTCGCCCTGCGCGCCGACATCGACGCGCTGCCGATCCTGGAGTCGGCCGACGCGACGCATCTCCCCGCACGCGAGGGCTTCCGCTCCGCGTACGACGGGGTGATGCACGCCTGCGGCCACGACGGGCATATCGGCATGGCCGTCGAACTCGCCGAGCGGCTGGCCGCCGACCCGCCGCCCGCAGGTTCGGTGACGCTGATCTTCCAGCCGGCCGAGGAGGGCGGCAGAGGGGCGCGCGCCATGGTGCCGGCGGGGGCCGCAGACGGCATCGACGTACTGATCGCGGCGCATCTCGGCCTCAGCCTGCCCACCGGCACCGTCGCGTCGTCCCTGGACGGCCTGCTCGCCAACTCCAAGCTCAGGGCGGTCTTCCACGGCGTCTCCGCGCACGCGTCGCTCGCTCCGCACGAGGGCCGCAGCGCTCTGCTCGGCGCCGCTGCCGCCACCCTCGCCGTGCACGGTCTGCCGCGCGTTCCCGGCCACGAGACCCGGGTGGGGGTCGGCCGGATCAGCGGCGGCACCTCCAGCAACATCGTCCCCGACCGGGCCGAGATGCTGCTGGAGACCCGCGCCGACGAAGGGTCCGTCAACGACGACCTGGAGGCGCGGGCCCGTACCGCGCTGCGCGGGGCGGCGGAGATGTACGGGCTGAGCGTCGACGTCGAGCTGATCGGCGGCGTCACGACGGCGCGCGCCGACCGGCCCGCCGTCGAACTCGTCGAGGCGGCCGCGGCCGCGGCGGCGCTGCGGCTGGTGACGGCGTCGGCCGAGAACGGGGTGGCGAGCGACGACGCCACCGCGTTCATGCGCCAGGTCCAGCGCGGCGGCGGGTACGCCAGCTACGTCGGCGTGGGCGCCGACCTCGCCGCGCCCCACCACACGCCGCGCTTCGACTTCGACGAGGCGGCGCTGCCGCTCGGCGTCGCACTCCTCGAAGGGTTCGTCCGCCGCGCCGTGGAGCGCCCGCCGGACGCGACCTAGTCGGGGAAGGCACCGCCGAGAGCGGTGAACAGCCGCTCCAGCCGGGCCCGGTGGTCGTCGATCACCGGGCTCGTCGGCTCCCCTGCGGTGAGCCGGCGCGCGGTCTCCACCATCACCGTGCTGTAACCGGCGATGAAGAAGGCCGCGAAGAGCGCCGCGTCGCCTTCGAAGGCCGGGTCGTGTGCCAGCTCGTCGGCGAGGGTCCGCTGCAGGTCGGAGGCGATCTCCCGGGCCCGCGCGATCAGCGCGGGCGAGGCGGCGACGGTCCGGAAGAACGGGATGGACCGGTCCTTGACCCCGGACAGCGCGTGCCGGGTGTCGACCAGCCGCAGGGTCGTGTCGCGCAGGGACGTCACCACGCCGACGCCAGGAGCGCGGTCGCGCACCGCCGAGCGCAGGAACTCCACGGCGTCGTCCGCGCGGTCCAGGAACAGGTCCTCCTTGCGCGGGAAGTGCTTGAAGACCGTCACGCTCGACACCCCGGCCGCCCGGGCGACCTCGGCGACCGTGACCGTGTCGTACCCGCGCTCCAGGAAGAGCCCGGTCGCGACCTCCGAGATCCTCGCCCGCGTCAGCGGCCCGCCCCGCTCTCCGGTCCTGGGCATCCGGCCTCACTTCCTTGCGTAACTAAACTTAGTGACTTAACTTAGTGGAGTAACCCCAGTGTGGCCACCCCGCACGGCAGAGAGAAGGAAATCAGATGACTGTCGACGCACCTCCGCCCCCCGGCACAGGACCCACGGATTACGACGTGCTCGTGGCGGGCGCCGGGCCCGTCGGCCTGATGCTCGCCACCGAGCTGCGGCTGGCCGGGATCCGGGTGCTGGTCGTGGAGCGGCGGACGGAGATCGACACCGCGCTCAAGGCGGGCGCGGTCAACACCGCGTCGGCCGAGGCCTTCGACCGGCGCGGACTGCTCGCCGCCGTGGCGGCGCTGGCGGCGCCGCAGCCGTTCCAGGGGGCCGGGGCCGGGAAGCTGCCGCCCTCCGTCGGCCACTTCGGCGGCATCCAGGTCCCCGCGGGCCCCGTCGACCTGGCGGATCCCGACCTGCGCGGCCGTGGCCCCGCCTGGTACGTGCAAGCCGTCCAGGCCGATGTGGAGCGGGTCCTCGGCGAACGCGCCGCCGAGCTGGGCGTCGAGGTCAGGCGCGGGGTCGAGGTGCGCGGCTTCGACGCGACGGACGCCGGTGTCACCGTCCAGCTGGACGGCGGCGACGACGTACGCGTGGCGTGGCTCGTCGGCTGCGACGGCGGCCGCAGCCTGGTCCGCCGCCACGGCGGCTTCGACTTCCCCGGCACGGACCCGGGGATCACCTTCCGCCAGGCGGTCGGCACGGTCGAGGGCGCGGAGGCCCTGGAGCCGGGCTGGCAGCACACCGCCACCGGCGTCTACGTCTACGGGCCGAAGCCGGGCCGGGTGCGCACCGTCGAGCTGGACGGCCCGCCGGCCGACCGGGAGGCGCCGGTCACGGCGGCCGAGATGGAGGCCAGCCTGCGGCGCGTCCGCGGCGCCGACGTCCGCGTCACGGAGGTCACCGCCGGCACCCGCTTCACCGACAACGCCCGGCAGGCGACGGAGTACCGGCGCGGCCGGGTGCTGCTGTGCGGCGACGCGGCGCACGTGCACTCACCGTTCAGCGGCCAGGGCCTGAACCTCGGCATCGGCGACGCCGTCAACCTGGGCTGGAAGCTCGCCGCGACCGTACGCGGCTGGGCACCGGACGGACTGCTCGACACCTACACCGCCGAACGGCACCCGATCGGCGCCTGGGTGCTCGACTGGACACGCGCGCAGGTCGGCGTGATGCGCGGCGACGCCTACAGCAGCGCGCTGCGCGGCGTGGTCACCGACTTCCTCGGCACCCGGGACGGCGCGACCTACTACGTCCGACGCGTCTCCGGCCTGTGGCAGCGCTACGACCTCGGGGACGGCCACCCGCTGGCCGGCGCGACGGTGCCCGCCCTCCGCCTCACCGACGGCAGCCGCCTCGCCGACCACGCCCACCACGGCCGCACCCTGCTGGTCGACCTCACGGGCGACGACCGACTGGCGGCCTTGGCCGCCCCGTACGCCGGCCGCCTGGACCTGCTCAACACCCACACCGAAGACACCGAGGCGACCGCGCTACTGGTACGCCCCGACGGCTTCGTGGCATGGGCGTCCTCCGACGGCAGCACCACCGGCCTGACAACGGCCCTGAACCGCTGGCTCGGCGCGTAGCCCCCGCCGGGTTCGTCGGTACGCCGGGTCCGTCAGTACGAGTAGAAGCCCGCGCCCGACTTGCGGCCCAGGCGGCCCGCGTCGACCATGCGCTGGAGCAGCGGGGGAGCGGCGTACAGCGGTTCCTTGTACTCGGCGTACATCGAGTCGGCGACCGAGGCCACCGTGTCGAGTCCGATCAGGTCGGAGAGCTTCAGCGGGCCCATCGGGTGGGCGCAGCCCAGCTCCATGCCGTTGTCGATGTCCTCGCGGCTCGCGATCCCCGACTCGAACATCCGGATCGCGGAGAGCAGATACGGGATCAGCAGCGCGTTGACCACGAAGCCCGAGCGGTCCTGGGCGCGGATCGCGTGCTTGCCGAGGACGCCGCCGACCACGGCCTCGGCGCGGCGGATCGTTTCGTCGGACGTCGTGAGCGCGGGGATCAGTTCGACCAGCTTCTGCACCGGCGCCGGGTTGAAGAAGTGGATCCCGATCACCTGGTCGGGCCGCGAGGTCGCCACGGCCAGCCTGACCAGCGGGATGGACGAGGTGTTGGAGGCCAGGATCGCGTCGGGGCGCGTCACCACCTGGTCGAGCACCTGGAAGATCTCCGTCTTCACCTGCTCGTTCTCCACGACCGCCTCGACCACCAGATCACGGTCGGCGAACTCGCCGAGATCGGTGGTGTAGCTGATCCTGTCCAGCGCCGAGTCGCGCTCATGGGCGGTGATCTTGCCGCGTTCGGCGGCCTTCGTCAGCGAGTTGTGCAGCCGGGTGCGGCCGATCTCCAGGGCCTCGCCCGTGGTCTCGGCGACCCGTACCTCAAGTCCGCTGCGGGCGGCGACCTCCGCGATGCCCGCGCCCATCTGGCCGCAGCCCACCACTCCGACGCGGGTGATATCGCTCAGGGTGTCGGTCACGTCGTGCCTTTCGCTGGTCCGTGTTCCGGCAGGTCCCGTACGGTTCCGGGCCTGTCCGGGCCACGACGTTACCGCGCGGTGTTCTTGGGGTTGCGGCCCGGGGCGGGCATGCTCTGCGGGAGCGGCACGAGCGGCGACCGGCGGAAGCACGCGCAAGCACACAAGGGGCAGGTTCATGCGGGGAATCGGCAGAAGAGGGTTCGTGACGGCCGTGGCGGGCACCGCCGGAGCCCTGCTCACGGCGGGGGACGCCGTCGCGGGGGACGCGGTCGTGCGGCCGGCGGCGGCGCCGCGGGGACGGCGGGCGCCCCGGCGGCCGATGCGCGGGATGTGGCTCGCGACCGTGGCCAACGCCGACTGGCCGTCGAAGCCGGGGCTGCCGGCCGCCCGGCAGCGGAGCGAACTGCTGAGCCTGCTGGACACGGCGGTCGCGCGCCGGCTCAACACCGTGATCTTCCAGGTGCGGCCCACGGCCGACGCGCTGTGGCCGTCGCCGTACGAGCCCTGGTCCCAGGTGCTCACCGGCACCCAGGGCAAGGACCCCGGCTGGGACCCGCTGGGCACCGCCGTGCGCGAGGCGCACGCGCGCGGCCTCGAACTGCACGCCTGGTTCAACCCGTACCGCGTCGCGAACAGCACCGACCGGGCCGCCCTGTCGCCGCGGCACCCGGCGCGGGTCCACCCGCGGTGGGTGCTGCCCTACGGCGGGAAGCTCTACTACAACCCGGGCCTGCCCGAGGTCAGGAGCTTCGTCCAGGACGCGATGCTCGACGCGGTCAAGCGCTACGACATCGACGCCGTCCACTGGGACGACTACTTCTACCCGTACCCGGTCGCCGGGCAGACCTTCGACGACGACGCCGCGTACCGGCGGTACGGCGGCGGCTTCGCCGACAAGGCGGCCTGGCGGCGGCACAACACGGACACGCTGGTGCGCGAAACGGCGGCCCGCATCAAGGCGGTCAAGCCGCACCTGCCCTTCGGCATCAGCCCGTTCGGGGTGTGGCGCAACGCGTCGAGCGACCCGCTCGGCTCGGACACCAGCGGCGGTGTGCAGACCTACGACGACCTGCACGCCGACACCCGCAAGTGGGTCAAGGAAGGCTGGATCGACCACATCGTCCCGCAGCTCTACTGGAACATCGGCTTCGCCGCCGCCGACTACGCGAAGCTGCTGGACTGGTGGGCCGCCGCCGTACGGGGCACGGGCGTGTACCTCCACATCGGCGAGGCGCTGTACAAGGTGGGGGACCCGGCCCAGCCCGCGCAGTGGCGGGACCCGGCCGAACTCACCCGCCACCTCGACCTGTGCGCGCGGCACCCGGAGGTCAGGGGCAACGTCTACTTCTCCGCCGCCCAGGTGGCCGGTGACCCCCTGGGCGCGATGACCCGGGTCGCCGAGCGCTACGAGCGCCACGGGAGGCGGTGAAGGGGGGTCCGGAAGGGCCGGGGCGAGTTCACCTGGTCCGGTCTCCGGTGGTCCGGTCCCGGCCCGGTGCCCCCGCGCGCAGTCCGTCCGTGACGATGTCCAGGAGCCGGGCGGCCCTCGGCTGCCAGTCCTCGTGCGGATCGATCTGCCAGAGGCCGGCGATGGCCAGGAAGAAGTCCTCCGGGCTCACCCCGGGGCGGATGGTGCCGGCCTCCTCGTTGGCGCGGAGCAGGGTTCGGGCAGCGTCCGTCATCGGGGTGGGGCCCGGTTTGGCAGGGCCCCCCGGCGCGCCGGTGACCAGCCGGATCGCGTTGGCCAGGCCGGCCTTGGTCATGGCGAATCCGGCGAGACGGTCCATCCACTCGCGCAGGGCCTGTTCGGGTGCGCGCGTGTCCAGCAGTTCGGTCGCCGCTTCTGAGACCTGCTGCATCTCGTAGCGGTAGACCTCAAGGACCAGTGCCTCGCGGTGGGGGAAGTTGCGGTAGAACGTGGCTTGGCCGACGCCGGCCTTCTTGGCGATCTCGCTCAGCGGGACGTCCGCCCGCAGCGTCAGTTCGACCATCGCGACCCGCAGGATGCGTTCGCGGTTGCGCTGTGCGTCCGAACGCAGAGGAGTGTCCTTCTTCGGCTGGGGCACACGTCCTCCTCGGCGGGTTCCCGGTCGAATCCCTTCCTTGTCAACCGGACAATTGTCCGTTAAGTTGCGCGTACAAGGACAGCAGTCCGGTCAGCTGTCACCTTAGCGTCGGGCGCTGCTGCCTCCAGCCCCCAGTTCCTTGTCACCGGACACAAAAGAAGGCTGATCATGGACCCAGCCCCTTCGTCGACGTCCAGCGCGATCACTCTGCACATCAACGGCGAGAAGTACCGTCTGTCCACCGACCACCGCACCACCCTGCTCGACGTCCTGCGCGAGCGCCTCGACCTCACCGGTACGAAGAAGGGCTGCGACCAGGGGCAGTGCGGTGCCTGCACCGTCCTGGTCGACGGGCGTCGTGTCGTCTCCTGCCTGAGCCTCGCGGTCGCGGCCGAAGGGCGCGACGTCACCACCATCGAAGGCATGGCCGACGGTGACCAGCTGCACCCCGTCCAGCAGGCGTTCCTCGACCTCGACGGCTACCAGTGCGGCTACTGCACGCCCGGCCAGATCTGCTCGGCCGTCGCCGTCATCGAGGAGCACGCCGCCGGCTGGCCGAGCGCCGTCACCGACGACGTAGGCACCGAGGCGGGGCCGGCACCGCTCACGCCCGCCGAGATACGTGAGCGCATGAGCGGAAACCTGTGCCGCTGCGGCGCCTACGTCTCGATCGTCCAGGCCGTCAGCCGTGCGGCCGCGGCGGCCGGAGAAGGCCGGACGGCAGCAGTGAAGGAGGCATCCGTATGAAGGAGTTCGGCTATCAGCGCGCCGACGACGTCGCCGGTGCGGTCGCCCTGCTCGCAGCCGCCCCGGACGCGCGGTTCCTCGGCGGCGGCACCAACCTCGTCGACCTGATGAAGAGCGGAGTCGAACGTCCCGGCCGGCTGGTCGACGTCCGTGGACTGCCGCTGGACCGGGTCGAGCACACAGCGGACGGCGGCCTGCGCATCGGCGCGACCGTCACCAACAGCGACCTCGCCGCCCACCCCGAAATCCGCCGCCGGTACCCGGCGTTGACCCAGGCAGTACTGGCCGGCGCCTCCGGGCAGCTGCGCAACATGGCCACCGTCGGCGGCAACCTGCTCCAGCGCACCCGCTGCGGCTACTTCTCCGACGTGAGCAAACCCTGCAACAAGCGCACCCCGGGCAGCGGTTGCCCCGCCGTCAGCGGCGAGCACCACAACCACGCCGTCCTCGGCGCCTCCGACCACTGTGTGGCGGTGCACCCCTCCGACATGGGCGTGGCACTGACGGCGTTCGACGCCGTGGTCTCCTACGAGACTCCCGAAGGGCCGGGCGAGGTGCCGATCACCGACTTCTACCTCCCGGTCGGCGACACCCCGCACCTGGAGACCGCCCTGCCGCCCGGAGCGCTGATCACCCATGTCAGCCTGCCGCCGGCTCCGGTCGCCGCTCGCTCCCGCTACCGCAAGGTGCGCGAACGCGCCTCGTACGCCTTCGCCATCGGCTCCGTCGCCGCCGCGCTGGACATCGAGGACGGCGTCGTACGTGATGCGCGGCTGGCCTTCGGTGCCGTCGCCTCCCGGCCGTGGCGTGCCCGCGCGGCCGAATCCGTCCTGACCGGGGCACCGGCCGGCGGCGACACCTTCGCCGCCGCGGCGGACGCCGAACTCGCCGCCGCCAGGCCCCTGCCCGACAACGGATACAAGGTGACCCTCATGCGCAACCTGGTGGTCGCCGTCCTGACCGAACTCGCCGAGAGGGACGTCCGATGACGATCACCACGCCAGGAGCCGCCGCGCTGCGAGGGGCTGTCGGTGTCGCGCACACCCGTGTGGAGGGCCGGGACAAGGTCACCGGCGCGGCCCGCTACGCGGGAGAGATTCCCTTCGCCGAACTGGCCCACGGCTGGCTGGTCCTGTCGACCGTCACCCGCGGCCGGATCCGCTCGGTCGAGAGCGCCCCGGTGCTCGGCATGTCGGGCGTGCTCGCCGTGCTGCACCACGGCAACGCACCGCGCCTGAACACCGACTACGTCGGCATGCTGGGACGTCCCGACCCGACCGCCGCCGTCTTCCAGGACGACCGGGTGCCGTGCGCCGGCTGGCCGGTCGCGCTGGTCGTCGCCACCACATCCGAGGAGGCCAGGGAGGCCGCCGAAACGCTGCTCGTCACCTACGACGAGGAGCCCCACGACACCGCGCTCGTCGCCGACCACCCCGGCGCCTACTCGGCCCAGGGACCGATGCCGGCGGAGACGGAGAAGGGGGATATGGAGGCCCAGCTCGCCGCGTCCGCCGTCGTCATGGACGCGGAGTACACCACCCCCGAAGAACAGCACAGCATGATGGAGCCGCACGCGGCGACCGCCCTGTGGGACGCCGGCCGGCTGGAAGTCGTCGACTCCAACCAGGGCGCCAGCTGGATCCAGGGCGAGCTGGCCAAGATGTTCTCGCTCGACGAGTCCTCGGTGCGGGTGCGTTCCGAGCACATCGGCGGCGGCTTCGGCAGCAAGGGCCTGCGCGCCCACCAGGTGTCCGCCGTGATGGCCGCCACCGTCCTGCGGCGCCCGGTACGGGTGGTGATGACCCGGCGTCAGATGTTCTCGCTGACCGGGCACCGCAGCCCCACCACGCAGCGGGTCAGGCTCGGCGCCGACCGGGACGGCCGGCTGCGCGCCCTTGAGCACCGTTCGCTGAGCCGGACGTCGACCGTGTACGAGTTCGTCGAGCCCAGTGCGGGTGTCGCCCGGGTGATGTACGACGCCGAGGCCCACCGCACGGCCAACCACGTCGTGCGACTCGATGTGCCGTCCCCGACCTGGATGCGCGCACCGGGCGAGGCCCCCGGATCGTTCGCGATCGAGTCGGCCCTGGACGAACTCGCGGAACGCTGCGGCGTCGACCCGATCGAGCTGCGTCTGCGCAACGAGCCGGAGACCGGCCCCGTCTCCGGGCTCCCGTTCAGCAGCCGCAACCTGTCGGCCTGCTTCCGCGAGGGCGCCCGCAGATTCGGCTGGGCGGACCGCGACCCGCGTCCCGGCGTGCGCCGGGACGGACGCTGGCTGCTCGGCACCGGCACGGCCGCCGCGTCCTTCGGCGCCGGGGCCAGGCCCTCCACGGCCCTGGCGACGGCGGAGGCGGACGGTTCGTTCACCGTACGGATCTCCGCCGCCGACATCGGCACCGGCGCCCGCACCGCCCTCACCCTGATCGCCGCCGACGCGCTGGAGACCGCGCCCGAACGGGTCCGGGTCCGGATCGGGGACAGCGACTTCGGCCCCGCGATGATCGCCGGTGGTTCGATGGGCACCCGCTCGTGGGCCTGGGCGGTCACAGCCGCAGCCGCCGAGCTGCGGGAACGTCTCGCGGTGGCCCCGGACATCCCCCCGGAGGGGATCACCGTTCGGTCCGACACCACCGAGGTCCTCGGTGCGCTCGCGAAGAAGGAACGGCACTCCTTCGGGGCCCAGTTCGCCGAGGTCGCCGTGGACGTCGCCACCGGCGAGATCCGGGTGCGCCGCATGCTGGGCATCTTCGCCGCCGGCCGGATCGTGAATCCGCTCACCGCCCGCAACCAGCTCCTCGGCGGTATGACCTGGGGCATCTCCATGGCCCTGCACGAGGAGGCGGTCCGTGACCGGAACACCGGCCGCCACTACGCCCCCGACCTCGCCGGTTACCACGTGGCCACGCACGCGGACGTCCCGGACATCGAGGCGGACTGGGTGGCGGACCACGACCCGGACGACCCGGTCGGCATCAAAGGCGTCGGCGAGATCGGCATCGTGGGCGCGGCCGCTGCCGTCGCCAACGCGGTGTGGCACGCCACCGGCGTACGCCACCGGAACCTTCCGATCCGGCCCGACCGCGTGCTGACGGCATCGGTCGAGGACCCGGCCGGGGCGACCCCGGGCAGGGGAGCGGCGCATGCTTGACATCGCCGACGAGCTGCACCGCTGGATGGAGGAGGGCCGGGAGTTCGCCGTCGGCACCGTCGTCTCCGTCGGCGGAAGCGCGCCGCGCGGCCCCGGCGCCGCCCTCGCCGTCGACAGCGAGGGCACGGCGATCGGCTCGGTGTCCGGCGGCTGCGTGGAGGGCGCCGTCTACGAACTCTGCGAACGGGCCCTCCAGGACGACCGGGCCGTGCGCGAACGGTTCGGCTACAGCGACGAGGACGCCTTCGCGGTCGGGCTGACCTGTGGGGGGATCATCGACGTGATGGTCACCCCGGTTCGCTCCCACTCGCCCGAGCGAGCGGTGCTGCGGGCCGCGCTGGCCGCGGCGGCCGGCGGCGAGCCCGCTGCCCTCGCCCGGGTGGTGCGCGGTCCGGAGGAGCTGCTCGGGCGGGCCCTGCTCGTCCGAGCCGACGGCGCCGATGCCGACGGCGCCGACGAGGGCGGGCTCGGAGGCCACCCGGAGCTGGACCGTACGGCCGTGGCCGAGACCCGGGCCCTGCTGGACGCCGGCCGCACCGGCACCGTCACCATCTCCGAGGACGGGTCGCACTGTCCGGGCGGGATCACCCTGCTCGTCGAGACCAGCGTGCCGCCGCCCCGCATGATCGTCTTCGGCGCGGTCGACTTCGCCGCGGCGCTGGTGCGGGCGGGAAAGTTCCTGGGCCATCATGTGACCGTGTGCGACGCCCGGGCCGTCTTCGCCACCGAAGCCCGCTTCCCCGACGCCGACGAGGTGGTCGTGGACTGGCCGCACCGCTATCTGCGGCGTACCCCGACCGACGGACGCACGGTGGTGTGCGTACTCACGCACGAAACCAGATTCGACGTGCCGCTGCTCGTGGAGGCGCTGCGGCTGCCGGTCGCGTTCGTCGGTGCGATGGGCTCACGCCGTACCCACGAGGATCGGCTCCGACGGTTGCGTGAGGCGGGTCTGAGCGAGGCGGAGCTGCACAGGTTGCGCTCGCCCATCGGCCTGGACCTCGGCGCCCGTACGCCCGAGGAGACCGCCCTGTCCATCGCGGCCGAGATCGTCGCGGCCCGTCGGGGCGGCACGGGCCTGCCGCTGACCGGCCGGGCGGAACCCATCCACCGGGACCTGTGGGGGGCGACCGCCTGAACACTCCGCCGTACCGTCAGGTCCTGGCGCGCTGGGTGACCGCGATACAGGCCAGCACGGCGACCGCCGCCACCGGCGCCGCCGCCGTCAGGTGCTCGCCGAGCAGCAGCACCGACCAGACCAGCGTCAGCAGCGGTTGCGCGAGTTGCAGCTGACTGGCCCTGGCGACACCGATCGCCGCCATGCCCCGGTACCAGACGTACAGACCGCAGAACGTCGAGCCGACCGCGACCCACACCAGCCCCGTCACACCGTGCGCCGTCAGCCGCACCGGCTCGAAGGGCAGCGCGACGACGGCGCCCACCACGGCGAACGGCAGACAGCCGACCAGGGCCCAGCCGACCACCTGCCAACCCGGCATCTCCCGGGCGAGCCTGCCCCCTTCGGTGTAACCGGCCGCGCAGACCAGCACCGCGCCGAACGTGTACAGATCCGCGGCGGACAGCCGGCCACCGCTCTGCTGCACGGCGAACGCCACCACGACAGCGGCGCCGACGAGCGCCGCCGCCCAGAACGTACGCGAAGGCCGCCGGCCGGTGCGCAGCGCGGCGAACACGGCGGTCGTCAGCGGCAGCAGCCCCACCACGACAGCGGTGTGCGCGGACGTGGCCGACCCGAGCGCGAGCGTCGTCAGGGTGGGGAAACCGATCACCACCCCGCCCGCCACGACGGCGAGCCCGCCCCGGTGCTCCCGCGCCGGGAGCGGCACCCGCAGCACCAGCAGGAAGGCGCCCGCGACCAGGGCGGCGAGTGTGCTGCGCAGCGTGACCAGGGACCAGGGGCCGAAGCTCTCCAGACCCCACACCGTGGAGGGGAAGGTGAGCGAGAAGGCGATCACCCCGAGCGCGGCGAGCAGCGTGCCGCCGCGGGCACCACCGCCCTCGACTGCTATCGAGGCGGGGTGAGTAGCGCTATCCTGTGCTGTCATGCATGAGGGTAGCAGTGTGGCCGAGTTGACGAAATCCCTGCGCCAGGAGCTGGACCGCTACTCACCAGGTGGAAAACTGCCGTCCAGCAGGGCCCTGGTCGAGCGCTACCGGGTCTCCCCGGTGACGGTCTCCCGCGCCCTCGCCGGGCTCGTCGCCGAAGGTCTCGTCGTCAGCCGTCCGGGCGCCGGGGTCTTCCGCGCCCACCCCCGGGGCACGCCCCCGCCGCTCTGCGACACCTCCTGGCAGGAGGTCGCCCTCAGCGCCGACGCGGCGACCGACGCCGTGCCCCGGTCGGTGGACGCCTCCGGAGTGCTCGTCACCCTCGCCGCCCCCGCGCCCGGCGTCATCGAGTTCAACAGCGGCTATCTGCACTCCGTCCTCCAGCCCGAACAGGCCATGGCGGCGGCGCTCGCCAGGGCGGGGCGGCGGCCCGGCGCCTGGGGACGGCCGCCCGTCGAAGGCGTCCCCGAACTGCGCGCCTGGTTCGCCCGTGGCATCGGCGAGAGCTGCACCGCGGCCGACGTACTCGTCACGGCCGGTGGCCAGTCCGCGCTGACCACCGCCTTCCGCGCGCTCGCGCCGCCCGGCTCGCCCGTCCTCGTCGAATCCCCCACCTACCCGGGCATGCTGGCCATCGCCAGGGCGGCCGGGCTGCGGCCCGTACCGGTCCCGGTCGACGCCGAAGGGGTGCGGACCGAACTGCTCGAAGCGGCCTTCAAAGCCACCGGCGCCCGGCTCTTCGTCTGCCAGCCGCTCTTCCAGAACCCCACGGGTGCCGTGCTCTCGGCGGCCCGCCGCCCCGAGGTGCTGCGCATCGCGCGGGCCGCCGGGGCCTTCGTGGTCGAGGACGACTTCGTACGCCAACTCGTCCAGGAATCAGGGCCGTTGCCCCGGCCGCTCGCCGCCGACGACCCCGAAGGCGTGGTCGTGCACGTGAGTTCGCTGACCAAGGCCACAGCCCCCAGCCTGCGCATCGGCGTCCTCGCCGCCCGAGGTCCGGTGATGGAACGGCTGCGGGCCATCCATGTCGTCGACACCTTCTTCGTGCTGCGTCCTTTGCAGGAGGCCACCATCGAACTGGTCGGCTCGGCCGCCTGGAGCCGCCATCTGCGCTCCGTCCACACGGCGTTGAAGCTCCGCAGGGACACCATGGTCGCCGCGCTCAGGACCGAGGTGCCCGAACTGGCCCTGCCGCACGTCCCGGCCGGCGGCTACCACCTCTGGCTCCGCCTCCCGGACGGCAGCGACGAACAGGCCGTCGTCTCGGCGGCGCTGCGCGCCGGTGTCGCCGTGGCCCCGGGCCGCCCCTACTTCAGCGCCGAGCCGCCCGCACCCCACCTGCGCGTGAGCTTCGCGGGCGTGGCCGGTACGGCGGAGATCACCGAAGGCGTACGGCGGCTGCGCACCGCGTGCGACGAGGCGCTCGGCTGACCGTCAGGATTCCGTCAGAGCCATCTCCGGGGATATGCCGACGTCATGGAAAACGTCCGGAAGCGTTCCATGGTTGTCCATCGAGCCCCCCTTGACCAGCGTGGCTTTCGGATCGACGATCCTGGCCATGAGTGTTCGGGTCACGTTGGTCACCGCCGCGCGAAACTCGGACCTGTACGACGAGCGCTTCGACGACGACCGCCCGCTGAACCGGGCCGGCTGGCACGAGATGCAACTCGTCGCACACGCCCTGGTGCCGCTGGCCGCCGCAGATCTCCGCTACTGCTCGCCGACCCTCCGCAGCCGCGCGACCGGCGACGCCCTCGGCTACGCCCCGCTCGCCCAACCCGCCCTGCGGGACTGCGACATGGGCCGCTGGCGCGGCTTCACCCTGGCCGAGGTCGCCGCCCGTGAACCGGCCGGTGTCGAGACCTGGCTGGCCGACCCGCGCACCTCACCGCACGGCGGGGAACCGCTGCTGGCCTTCATCGCGCGGATAGGGAACTGGCTGGACACCCGGCCCGCCGATGACATCGTTGCCATTGTCGCGGTCGCCGAACCCGCCGTCGTACGCGCCGCGCTCGTCTACGCCCTCAAGGCGCCGCCCCACACCTACTGGTCCTTCGACGTACGCCCGCTGTCGACCGTCACGCTGACCGGCAGCCCGGGGCGCTGGGTGGTACGGCTCGACGCGGGCGTCTGACCGGCGGCGCCCGCAGCTCGGCCCGCCCCGGCGCTCAGCCGGCCTCGGGATCGGGGCCGTCGGGCTCGCCGCCCGGCGCGCCCAGCGTGTCGAGGAGCTGCTGACCGTACTTGGCCAGCTTGTTCTCCCCGACCCCGTTCACCGTGCCCAGCTCGTCCAGCGTCGAGGGCGACAGCACCGCGATCTCGCGCAGCGTGGCGTCGTGGAAGATCACGTACGCCGGTACGCCCTGCTCCTTGGCCGTCGCGCCGCGCCAGGCGCGCAGCGACTCGAACACCGGCACCGCCTCGGCCGGCAGATCGACGGGCGCCGCCCGCTGCTTCGGGGTCTTCTCCCGCGCCGCCCTGGCCGCCTTCGCCGCCTTCTCCGGCTCGCGCCGCAGCACGACGGGCCGGCGGCCGCCCAGCACCTCGCCGCTGTCGTCCGTGAGGACCAGCGTCCCGTACTCGCCCTCGACGGCGATCAGCCCCTGCGCCAGCAACTGCCGGGCCACACTGCGCCATTCGGCCTCACGCAGCTCCGTGCCGATGCCGAAGACGCTGAGCGCGTCATGGTCGAACTGGATGACCTTCGCCGTCTTCTTGCCGAGCAGGATGTCGGTGATCTGCCCCGCGCCGAACTTCTGGTTGCGCTCCCGCTTCAGCCGCACCACCGTCGACAGCAACTTCTGCGCCGGCACCGTCCCGTCGTACGACTCCGGCGGGGTCAGACACGTGTCGCAGTTGCCGCAGGTCTCGCCCGCGCTCTGCTGGCCGAAGTAGGCCAGCAGCTGCCGCCTGCGGCACTCGACGGTCTCGCACAGCGCGAGCATCGCGTCGACATGGGCGCTCAGCATCCGCCGGTGGGCGGCGTCGCCCTCGGACGTGTCGATCATCTTCCGCTGCTGGACCACGTCCTGGAGGCCGTACGCCAGCCAGGCCGTGGACGGCAGCCCGTCACGCCCGGCACGGCCCGTCTCCTGGTAGTACCCCTCGACGGACTTCGGCAGGTCGAGGTGGGCGACGAACCGTACGTCCGGCTTGTCGATGCCCATCCCGAAGGCGATCGTCGCGACCATCACCAGACCGTCCTCGCGCAGGAAGCGCGACTGGTTTGTGGCGCGGGTACGGGCGTCGAGACCCGCGTGGTACGGCAGCGCGTCGACCCCGTTCTTCACCAGGAACTCGGCGGTCCTGTCCACCGAGGCGCGGGACAGGCAGTAGACGATCCCCGCGTCGCCGGGGTGCTCGGCGCGCAGCAGCTGCAGCAGCTGGCGCTTCGGGTCGTCCTTCGGCACGACGCGGTACTGGATGTTGGGCCGGTCGAAGCTGGCGACGAAGTGCCGGGCGTCCTGGAGCTTCAGCCGCGAGGCGATCTCCGTGTGCGTGGCCTCGGTCGCCGTCGCGGTCAGCGCGATACGCGGCACGTCGGGCCAGCGCTCGTGCAGCGCGGACAGGGCGAGGTAGTCGGGCCGGAAGTCGTGCCCCCACTGCGCCACGCAGTGCGCCTCGTCGATGGCGAACAGCGAGATCGTGCCGCGCTCCAGCAGCCGTACGGTCGCGTCGACCCGCAGCCGCTCAGGGGCCAGATAGAGCAGGTCCAGCTCGCCCGCGAGGAACTCGGCCTCCACCAGCCGCCGTTCGTCGAGATCCTGGCTGGAGTTCAGGAAGCCGGCGCGCACCCCGAGCGCCCTGAGCGCGTCGACCTGGTCCTGCATGAGCGCGATGAGCGGCGAGACGACCACACCGACGCCCTTACGGACCAGCGCGGGGATCTGGTAGCAGAGCGACTTGCCGCCGCCGGTCGGCATGAGCACGAGCGCGTCACCGCCGTCGACCACATGGTCGATGATCTCCTGCTGGCTGCCCCGGAAGGAGTCGTAGCCGAAGACCCGGTGCAGGACCCGCAGTGCCTCGCTCGTCTCGTCGGGCGCCGGGGAAGGACCGGGTGCCTCGGGTGCTTCTGGACCGGTGTCGGGAGCGCTCATCCGGCGATTCTACGAGGGTCGGCCCGGCCGGTCCGACGGGCTTGTGTCCTGCCGTGAATCCCGGGGTGGAAAGGTGTGCGAACCCCGTCGCCGCGTGCTTTTTCCTTCTAGACTCAACCGCGTGTCCGCGTTTCCGTCGGCACCGCGCGGTTTTCGCGCCTAGGAGGCTCCCGTGTCGGATGCATCTGTCGTTCCGGTCGTTTTCATCCACGGACTGTGGCTGCACTCCAGCAGCTGGGACCCCTGGCTCAGTCTCTTCAACGAGCGCGGGTACGCGGCGACGGCGCCGGGCTGGCCCGGCGACGCGCCGACCGTCGAGGCCACCCGCAAGAACCCCGCGCCGCTCGCGAACCGGGGGCTCGCCGAGGTCACCGACCACTACGCGCAGATCATCGCCGGGCTGCCGGCCGCGCCCGTGGTGATCGGGCACTCGTTCGGCGGGCTGATCGCCGAGCGGCTGCTCGCCTCGGGCGTGACCCGCGGCTGTGTGGCGCTCGCCCCCGCCCAGTTCCGCGGTGTGCTCGGGCTGCCGCTCGCCCAGCTCCAGACGGCGGGACCGATCCTGAGCCGCCCGGGGCTGCGCACCAAGACCTGGGCGCACACGGCGGACTCGTTCCACCGCGGCTTCGCCAACACACTGCCGCGCGAGGAGTCCGACCGCCTCTTCGAGACGTACGCCATGCCGTCTGTCGCGCTCGCTGTTCCAGGCCGGGCTCGCCAACTTCGCGCCCCGCAGCGAGGCGGCCGTCGACACCGCCCGTGAGCGCGGGCCGCTGCTGATGCTGGCGGCGGGCGAGGACAGGACCGTACCGCCGGCGACGGTGCGGGCCGCGTACAAGATCCAGCGGAAGAAGAACAAGGGCGTCACCGAGTACAAGCTGTTCGAGGGGCGCAGCCACGCGTTCGGCGCCGACAGCGGCTGGCGCGACCTCGCCGACGAGGCGCTGGCGTTCCTCGCCCGCAACGGCCTCGCCCCGGCCGGTACGGCGACGGACCGGCCGCCCACCGCGTAGTCGGTCCTAGTCGGTCACTGACGGCGCGAGTCGGCCCGTGCCGCTCGCGCCAGCAGCAGTGCCCGCTCGGGGGCGTTACGGGTCAGCGAAGCCGCCCGCTCGAACTCGGCGCGCGCCTCGTCCGTCCGGCCCAGCCGCTCCAGCAGATCGCCCCTGACGCTCGGCAGCAGGTGGTAGTCCTTCAGGTCGGGTCCCTCGGCGAGGGCGTCCACCAGCTCAAGACCGGCGTCGGGGCCCCGGGCCATCGACACGGCGACGGCCCGGTTCAGCTCCACCACGGGGGACGGGGTCAGCGTCATCAGCCGGCCGTACAGCGCGGCGATCGCGTCCCAGTCCGTGTCCTCGTAACGGATCGCCTGCGCGTGGCAGGCGGCGATGGCCGCCTGCACCGCGTACGGGCCGCCGCCCGCGCGGTGCAGCGCCTCGATGCCGCGCCGGATGAGGACGCGGTTCCACCGGGAGCGGTCCTGGTCGGCGAGGAGGACCGGCTCGCCGTCCTGGTTCGTACGGGCCGCGATACGGGAGGCCTGGAACTCCAGGAGCGCGGCAAGACCGTGCGCCTCCGGCTCGTCGGGCATCAGCCCTTCCAGCACCCGGACCAGCCGCAGCGCGTCCTCGCACAGCGCGGGGCGTACGAGGTCGTCGCCGGCCGTCGCCGAGTACCCCTCGTTGAAGACGAGGTAGATGACCTCGCAGACCGAGGAGACCCGGCCCGGCCGCTCGGTGGCGCCGGGGACCTCGAAGGGCACCCCGGCCTTGGCGAGGGTCCGCTTCGCCCGGACGATGCGCTGCGCGACCGCCGGCTCGGAGGCGAGGAAGGCGCGGGCGATCTCCTCCGTCGTGAGCCCGCCGAGCAGCCGCAGCGTCAGCGCGATCCTGGCCTGCGTCGACAGCACGGGATGGCAGGCGGTGAAGATCAGCCGCAACAGGTCGTCGTCGATGTCGTCCACATCGGCGGGCTCGGCGGGCGGCGCGTCCTCCAGCGTCCGGCCGACCTCGGCCAGCTTGCGCGCGTACGTCTCCTTGCGGCGGACGAGATCGATCGCGCGATGCCGGGCCGTGGCCGTCAGCCAGGCCCCCGGCCGGTCCGGCACCCCGGTCCGCGGCCACTGCTCCAGGGCGGCGACCAGCGCGTCCTGCGCGATCTCCTCGGCGATGCCGACGTCACGTACCACCCGGGTGACGCTCGCGATGATCCGCGCGGACTCGATCCTGAACACCGCTTCGACCGTCTCCGCCACGCTTGCTGCCGTCACGGCAACCCATCAGAGCAGCAGGGCGGGGACGGGGCAACCGCGGGCCCCCGCGGTGCGCGGCCGGACGCGGGACCCGCGCCCGGTCAGCCCTCGTCGATCTGGCGGACCTCGGAGGTGACGGTCCAGTCGTCCGGGTGACAGGCCAGGAACCGCTTGGTCCACTCCATCGCCTCCGCCTTGTCCTTCACCTGGAGGATGGCGTAGCCGCCGACGACTTCCTTGGTCTCGGTGAACGGCCCGTCGGTGTAGCTGAACTCACCGCCGGACCTGGTGACCCGCGTGCCCTCGGCGGACGGGGTGAGCCCCGCGGTGTCCAGCATGACGCCGGCCTTGGTGATCTCCTCGAACAGCGCCCCCATCCGCGCCCCGGCCTCGGGGGTCATGTCGGCGGGGGAGTGCTTCTCCTCGATACGTACCAGTGTCAGAAAGCGCGGCATGACGACTCCTCGGTCGGAAACGACGACGGGGCCTGTGCCCGCCTCTCACCCTTGCGTCGAACGGGCGGGACCCGGATCGACACCCCCGGCGGAGATTCTTCGGTGAATTTCTCCGGCCGGCCACCGGGACCCCACAGGCGGATTCCCGGCGACGCGCGGCGGGACGCCGCAGGCTGACCCGAACGGCGGACCCTACGCGGCGGCGCCGAACCACCTCGGCAGCGTGTCCGTCAGGTCGCGCTGGTCGTCACCGACCCACGCCACATGGCCGTCCGGCCGCAGCAGCATCGCCGGTACGGGCAGCTCCTCGCTGACGTCCACGACATGGTCGACCCGGTCCGCCCAGCCCTCGGCCGAGAGCCGTCCCGTCTGGTCGAGCAGCAGTCCGCGGCCCGCGCGGGTCAGCTCGTAGAGGCGACCGCGCTTCAGCGTCACGTCCCGCATCCGGCGGCCGAGGAGTTCGTGGCCCTCGCCGAAGTCGTAGCGGATCCCGATCGCGATGATCTTCTCGGTCAGATGGCGGTTCACCTCGTCGAAGTCCATCAGCTCCGCGACCAGTCTGCGGACCGTCCGCGGGCCGGGCTCCGGGGACATCAGCTGCATCTGCGCGCGGGTGTTCTCCAGCACGTCGGCGGCCACCGCGTGCCGCTCGGTGTGGTAGCTGTCCAGCAGCCCCTCCGGCGCCCAGCCGTTGATCTCGGCCGCCAGCTTCCAGCCGAGGTTGAACGCGTCCTGGACGCCGAGGTTGAGGCCCTGCCCGCCCACCGGCGGGTGGACGTGCGCCGCGTCGCCCGCCAGCAGCACCCGGCCGGTGCGGTAGCGCTCGGCGAGCCGGGTGGCGTCGCCGAAGCGGGAGAGCCAGCGCGGCGAGTGGATCCCGAAGTCGGTGCCGCCGTAGGCCCGTAGCTGCCGCTTGAAGTCGTCGAGGGTCGGCGGCACCGAGCGGTCGCCGGCCACCCCGTCGGCGGGCACCACGACGCGGAACCTGTGGTCCCCGAAAGGACCGACGCCGAACCGCAGATGGGTCTTGCGCACCTCGCCCACCACGGCGGCGATCTCCTCCGCCGAGGCGGCCACGTCCATCTCGCCCACCAGCGTGTCGGTCCTGGACGGCTCACCGGGGAAGCCGACGCCGAGCAGCTTGCGCACCGTACTGCGACCGCCGTCGCAGCCGACCAGATACCGCGCGCGCAGTTCCGTGCCGTCGGCCAGCTCGACGCTCACCCCGTCGGCGGACCGGCTCAGCCCGACCAGCTGGCAGCCGCGCCGGATCTCCGCCCCCAGCTCCGCCGCGCGCTCGGCCAGCAGCCGGTCGATGACCGGCTGCGGAATGCCGAGGACATAGCCGTGCGCGGTGTCCAGCCCCTCGGGCGCCGGCTTGGCGATGGCAGCGAAGAACCCGCCGAGCGGATGCTGCCGGCCCTCCGCGAGGAACCGCTCCAGCAGGCCGCGCTGGTCCATCACCTCAATGCTGCGCACATGCAGCCCGAGCGAACGGATGAACGCGGCGGGCTCGGCGTCCTTCTCCACCACGACCACCCGCACCCCGTGCAGCCGCAGCTCGCCGGCCAGCATCATCCCGGCCGGTCCCGCGCCGGCGATGATCACGTCAATCATGAAGTTCCCCCACTACGAAGTCACACACAAGGTCGCAAACAGGCAGATTCCCGTAGGTTCCCCGCCCAGGCGGGCCATTCTGCGGCACACCGGGGGCCTTGCCGCAAGGCCCCCCGTGCGCTATACCTTGGGTGTGGCAAGGAGTGGCTGATCTCCTTGCCTTTGCTTTTGCTCTGCATTGCATAAAGCTGCGGTGAAACGTATAGTCATGCCCTTACCGAGGAGGGTTTTCGATGGCTGTACGTGCAGCGGTGGCGGGAGCGAGCGGATACGCGGGCGGGGAACTGCTCCGACTGCTCCTCACCCACCCCGAGGTCGAGATCGGCGCCGTCACAGGACACTCCAGCGCGGGCGAGCGCCTCGGTCCGCTTCAGCCGCATCTGCTGCCGCTGGCCGACCGGGTGCTGCTGCCCACGACGGCCGACGCGCTCGCCGGGCACGACGTGGTCTTCCTCGCGCTGCCGCACGGCCGGTCCGCCGCCGTCGCGGAGCAGCTCGGTGACGATGTGCTCGTCGTCGACATGGGCGCCGACTTCCGTCTGGAGAACCCCGCCGACTGGGAGCGGTTCTACGGCTCGCCGCACGCCGGCACCTGGCCGTACGGGCTGCCCGAGCTGCCCGGGGCCCGCGCTGCGCTCGCCGGGACCCGGCGGGTCGCCGTCCCCGGCTGCTACCCCACCGCCGTCTCGCTCGCCCTCTTCCCCGCGTACGCCGCCGGTCTCGTCGAGCCGGAAGCCGTGATCACCGCCGCCTCCGGCACCTCGGGCGCCGGCAAGTCGGCCAAGCCCCATCTGCTCGGCTCCGAGGTGATGGGCTCCATGTCGCCGTACGGCGTCGGCGGCGGCCACCGGCACACCCCCGAGATGATCCAGAACCTCAGCGCGGCTGCGGGGGAGCGGATCAGCGTCTCCTTCACCCCGACCCTCGCCCCCATGCCGCGCGGCATCCTCGCCACCTGCTCCGCCAAGGCCAGGCCGGGCACCACGGCGCAAGGCGTCAGGGACGCCTACGCGAAGGCCTTCGCCGACGAACCGTTCGTCCGTCTGCTGCCCGAAGGTCAGTGGCCGGCCACCGCGTCCGTCTACGGTTCCAACGCCGTTCAGATCCAGGTCGCCCACGACCCGGACGCGGGGCGCGTCATCGCGATCAGCGCCATCGACAACCTCACCAAGGGCACCGCTGGCGGCGCGGTGCAGAGCATGAACATCGCCTTCGGGATCGCCGAGGACACCGGACTTTCCACGATCGGAGTGGCACCGTGAGCGTCACCGCAGCGCAGGGATTCACGGCGGCCGGCATCGCCGCAGGAATCAAGGACAGCGGCGGCCCCGACCTGGCCCTCGTGGTCAACACCGGGCCGCGCACATCGGCGGCCGGTGTCTTCACCTCCAACCGCGTCAAGGCGGCGCCGGTCCTCTGGTCCGAGCAGGTCGTCAAGGGCGGCGCGATCACCGCCGTCGTCCTCAACTCCGGCGGTGCCAACGCCTGTACGGGACCCCAGGGCTTCCAGGACACCCACGCGACGGCCGAGAAGGCCGCCGAGGTGCTGAGCGCGGCCGGCCCGGCCGAGCACAGCGCGGGCGAGATCGCCGTCGCCTCCACCGGGCTGATCGGTGTGCCGCTCCCGATGGACAAGCTGCTGCCCGGCGTCGAGAAGGCCGCGGCGGCCCTGTCCGAGCACGGCGGCGAGAAGGCCGCCATCGCCATCAAGACCACCGACACGGTCCACAAGACCGCCGTCGCGGGCGGCGCCGGATGGACCGTCGGCGGCATGGCCAAGGGCGCCGGCATGCTCGCGCCGGGACTCGCCACCATGCTGGTCGTCCTCACCACCGACGCCGACGTGGAGACATCCGCCCTCGACACCGCGCTGCGGGCCGCCACCCGGACCACCTTCGACCGCGTCGACTCCGACGGCTGCATGTCCACCAACGACACCGTGCTGCTGCTCGCCTCGGGCGCGGCGGGCGTGACACCCGGGTACGACGAGTTCGCCGAGGCCGTCCGTACGGTCTGCGCCGATCTCGCGCGGCAGCTCATCGGTGACGCGGAAGGCGCGTCCAAGGACATCAGGATCGAAGTGATCAACGCGGCGACCGAGGACGACGCCGTCGAGGTGGGCCGCTCCATCGCCCGTAACAACCTCCTCAAGTGCGCCATCCACGGGGAGGACCCCAACTGGGGCCGGGTACTCTCCGCCATCGGCACGACGGGCGCCGCCTTCGAGCCCGACCAGCTCAACGTCGCCATCAACGGCGTCTGGGTCTGCAAGAACGGCGCGGTCGGCGAGGACCGCGACCTGGTCGACATGCGCTACCGCGAAGTGAAGATCACCGCCGATCTGGCCGCCGGCGGCGACTCCGCGGTGATCTGGGCCAACGACCTCACCGCCGACTACGTCCACGAGAACAGCGCGTACAGCTCATGAGCACCCGACAGCACACCGCCCTGCCCAAGGCCCAGATCCTCGTCGAGGCGCTGCCCTGGCTGATCCGTCATCACGGCAAGGTCGTCGTCATCAAGTTCGGCGGCAACGCCATGATCGACGACGACCTCAAGGCCGCCTTCGCCCAGGACGTCGTCTTTCTGCGGCAGGCCGGGCTCAAGCCCGTCGTCGTGCACGGCGGCGGCCCGCAGATCAGCGCCCAGCTCGACCGGCACGGCCTGGTCAGCGAGTTCAAGGCCGGGCTGCGGGTCACCACACCCGAGGCGATGGACGTCGTACGGATGGTGCTCGCCGGACAGGTCCAGCGCGAACTCGTCGGGCTGCTCAACCAGCACGGCCCGCTCGCCGTGGGTATGACGGGCGAGGACGCGCACACCATCACGGCGACCCAGCACCGCCCGCTCATCGACGGCGAGATGGTCGACATCGGCCGGGTCGGCGAGATCACCGCGATCGACACCGGCGCCATCGAGGCGCTGCTCGGCGACGGCCGGATCCCGGTGATCTCCTCGATCGCGCGCAGCGCCGAGGACAACCACGTCTACAACGTCAACGCCGACACCGCGGCGGCGGCGCTCGCCGCCGCGCTCGGCGCCGAGACGATGATGGTCCTCACCGACGTCGAAGGCCTCTACGAGGACTGGCCGAACAGCGACGACGTGATCAGCAGGCTCACCGCGACCCAACTGGAGAAACTGCTGCCCGACCTCTCCAGCGGCATGGTGCCCAAGATGGAGGGCTGTCTGCACGCCGTCCGCAACGGCGTCACCACGGCCCGCGTCATCGACGGCCGGGTCCCGCACTCGATCCTGCTGGAGATCTTCACCGACGAAGGAATCGGCACGATGGTCGTGCCGGACGGACAGGACACAGGGGGAGCTCAGTGACCGCCAACGACGCACTCGTACAGCGCTGGCAAGGCGTGATGACGGACAACTACGGCACGCCGAAGCTGTCCCTCGTACGCGGCGAGGGCGCCACCCTCTGGGACGCGGACGGCAACCGCTACACCGACTTCGTCGGCGGTATCGCCGTCAACGCGCTCGGCCACGCCCACCCCGCCGTCATCGAGGCGGTCTCGCAGCAGATCGCGTCGCTCGGTCATGTCTCCAACCTCTTCATCGCCGAACCGCCGATCGCACTCGCCGAGCGGCTGATCCAGGCGTTCGGCCGCCCCGGCCGGGTCTTCTTCTGCAACTCGGGCGCCGAGGCCAACGAAGCGGCCTTCAAGATCGGCCGGCTGACGGGCCGTACGCACATGGTCGCCACCGAAGGCGGCTTCCACGGCCGCACGATGGGCTCCCTCGCGCTCACCGGACAGCAGCCGAAGCGGACCCCGTTCCTGCCGCTGCCCGGCGACGTCACGCACGTACCGTTCGGCGACGTCGAGGCGCTGCGCGCCGCCGTCACCACCGACACCGCGTTCGTGATCATCGAACCGATCCAGGGCGAACTCGGCGTGGTCGTCCCGCCCAAGGGCTATCTGGAGGCGGCCAGGGAGATCACCCGCGCCACCGGCACCCTGCTCGTCCTGGACGAGGTCCAGACGGGCGTCGGCCGGACAGGACACTGGTTCGAGTATCAGGCGCACCAAGGCGTCGAGCCCGATGTCGTCACCCTCGCCAAGGGGCTCGGCGGCGGGCTGCCGCTCGGCGCCACCATCGCCTTCGGCCCGGCGGCCGACCTGCTCAAGCCCGGCCAGCACGGGACGACGTTCGGCGGCAACCCGGTCGCCTGCGCCGCGGGGCTCGCCGTCCTGGACACGCTCGCAGCCGACGGGGTGCTCGACCAGGTCAAGCGGCTCGGCGAGCGGCTGCGCGACGGCGTCGAAGGGCTCGGCCACCCGCTGGTGTCCCATGTCCGCGGCGCGGGGCTGCTGCTGGGTATCGTGCTCACCGAGCCGCTCGCGCCCCAGGTGCAGCGCGCGGCTCAGGACGCCGGCCTCCTGGTCAACGCGCCCGCCCCCGACGTGATCAGGCTGATGCCGCCGCTGATCATCGGTGACGAAGAGGTGGACGCGTTCCTCCGGGCCCTGCCCGGCATCCTCGACGACGCGTACGGGAACGGAAGAGCCGGAGAATGAGACGACGATGACCGAGGCCCCGGAAACAGAGCAGGGCGGACAGTCGGTGCCGCAGACGCGGACCGCGCGCCACCGCCGGATCGTGGACATCCTCAACCGGCAGCCGGTGCGCTCCCAGAGCCAGCTCGCGAAGCTCCTCGCCGACGACGGACTGAGCGTCACGCAGGCGACGCTCTCCCGCGACCTGGACGAGCTGGGCGCCGTGAAGATCCGCAACACCGGTGGTGAGCTGATCTACGCCGTGCCCAGCGAGGGCGGCTACCGGACCCCGCACGCCCCGCTCGGCGAATCGGCGAAGGAGGAGCGGATGCGCAGGCTCTCCGCCGAACTGCTGATCTCCGCCGAGGCCTCGGCCAATCTCGTCGTGCTCCGCACCCCGCCGGGCGCCGCCCAGTTCCTCGCCTCCTCCATCGACCAGGCCGAGTTGAGCGACGTACTCGGCACGATCGCCGGCGACGACACGCTGATGCTGATCAGCAGGGACCCGGCGGGCGGCCAGGCGCTCGCCGACCACCTGCTCAAGCTGGCCCAGAACCCCCGCTGACCGCGCCGTCCCCGGACAGCGCGTCGCCCGCTGGCCGGTCGGCCCGGTGGCGGCCTCGGCGGTCAGTAGCGGGTGAGGGCCGTCGCACCCGACGCGGTGCCCATCGCGATGTGCGGGGAGCGGCGCGGATCGGCCCAGGCCAGGATCGCGCTCATCGCGTCGGCCGGTACGGACACGCAGCCGGCGGTCGCGCCCTTGCCGTTCACATGCAGGAAGATCCCGGCGCCCCGGCCGTGCACCGGCGCGTCGTAGTTGTAGCCGATGACCAGCGCCCGCGCGTACTGCTCGGTGTAGTCGGACAGATGCTCGGCCTCGGCGGCGCGGCAGTCGGCCGGCAGCCCCTCGGTCCAGCGGTTGTACGCGGTGGACCCGTTGTCCTCGCACCACCAGGAGTCGTCGCCCACCGGCCGGTAGCCGAACCGGGTCCCGGCCGGCGCGGGCGCGATGCCGAAGGCGTACGGCAGGTCGTACAGACCCGTCGGTGTGGTGGACGTGCCCTGGGTGCGCCGCTCGCCGTCGACGAGCCCGCCCGAGCCGAAGCGCGCGTCCGCCGAACCCGCCTCGACCCATCGGCCGTCGCGCAGCTCCCACCAGGACAGCTTGCCGGTGGTGGACCCGGTGTCCGGGGCCTGCGCGGTGATCAGCTGACTGCCGCCGCCGGTGTCCGCCATCCGCTCCGGCAGCGGCGCCTCCGGGGACACGGGTACGGGGGCGGCGGCGCCCGTGGCGGTGGCGAGGGCGAGCAGGACGGAGCCGAGCACAAGTCCGGTACGCATGCTCAGGACCGTAGCCCGGCCCGCCCCTGACGGCCCCTCAGCCCGCTCCGTACGGGTGAGGCCCGGTCCGCCGGGCCCGCAGCTTCGGATCGGGGTCCGCACGCATCAGGACCGCCGCGCGCCCCGACGCGGCGCAGCGCGTCGACGGCGGCGGGGCTGGCGTGCGGTTGCTCGTACCCGTGTTCGATCCGTACCTCCTGGTCGACATCGACCCAGGTCGCCGCGTCGGTCAGATCCCGTTCTTCCCAGCTCTGCATGGCCGGAGCCCAGGGCGGACAGGGCTGGGGGCGCCGATCATTTTCGGCGGCTTTGACAAAACATACGGACCACTGCATAGTTATACCCATCAGTGAATGCATCGTAAGGAGATACCCGTGACCGAGCGCGTCGTACTCGCCTACTCGGGCGGCCTGGACACCTCCGTCGCCATCGGCTGGATCGCCGAGGAGACGGGCGCCGAGGTCATCGCCGTTGCCGTGGACGTCGGCCAGGGCGGCGAGGACCTGGACGTCATCCGCAAGCGCGCGCTCGCCTGCGGTGCTGTCGAGGCCGAGGTCGCCGACGCCAAGGACGAGTTCGCCGACGAGTACTGCCTCCCGGCGATCCAGGCCAACGCCCTTTACATGGACCGCTACCCGCTGGTCTCGGCCCTTTCCCGGCCGGCCATCGTCAAGCACCTCGTGGCCGCCGCCCACAAGCACGGCGCGGGCATCGTCGCGCACGGCTGCACCGGCAAGGGCAACGACCAGGTGCGGTTCGAGGCGGGTATCTCCGCGCTCGGTCCCGATCTGAAGTGCATCGCCCCCGTCCGCGACTACGCGATGACCCGGGACAAGGCGATCGCCTTCTGCGAGGAGAAGAACCTCCCGATCGCGACCACCAAGAAGTCCCCGTACTCCATCGACCAGAACGTCTTCGGACGCGCCGTCGAGACGGGCTTCCTGGAGGACATCTGGAACGGTCCGATCGAGGACATCTACGAGTACACCCAGAACCCGGCCGTCCAGCGGGAGGCCGACGAGGTCGTCATCTCCTTCAAGGAGGGCGTCCCCGTCGCGATCGACGGCAAGCCCGTCACCGTGCTGCAGGCCATCCAGCAGCTCAACGAGCGGGCCGGCGGCCAGGGCATCGGCCGGATCGACATGGTCGAGGACCGGCTCGTGGGCATCAAGTCCCGTGAGGTGTACGAGGCGCCGGGCGCCATCGCGCTGATCACCGCGCACCAGGAGCTGGAGAACGTCACGGTCGAGCGCGAACTGGCCCGCTACAAGCGGCAGGTCGAGCAGCGCTGGGGCGAACTGGTCTACGACGGCCTGTGGTTCTCGCCGCTCAAGCGCGCCTTGGACGGCTTCATCAAGGAGGCCAACCAGCACGTCACGGGCGAGATCCGGATGACGCTGCACGGCGGCCGCGCCGTCGTCACAGGACGCAAGTCCCCCGAGTCGCTCTACGACTTCAACCTCGCCACCTACGACTCGGGCGACACCTTCGACCAGTCCAAGGCCCAGGGCTTCATCGAGATCTTCGGCCTCTCGTCGAAGATCGCCGCCAAGCGCGACCTCGCCTGATCCGCGTACGCGCCTGACGCGACCGAACAGGACAGCCGCCTCCCCGTCACAGCGGCGGGGAGGCGCCTTCGTTTCAAGCCTTCTGAGGAGCAGTAGTGAGCAGCAAAAACGGGGATGTCCGGCTCTGGGGCGGCCGGTTCGCCGACGGTCCTTCCGAGGCCCTGGCCGCCTTGTCCGCCTCGGTGCACTTCGACTGGCGCCTCGCGCCGTACGACATCGCCGGCTCACGTGCCCACGCCCGCGCGCTGCACAAGGCGGGGCTGCTCTCCCAGGACGAACTGGCCCGCATGCTGGCCGGGCTCGCCCAACTGGAGGACGACGTCGCCGACGGCTCGTTCGTCGGCACCGTCGCCGACGAGGACGTCCACACGGCCCTGGAACGCGGCCTGCTGGAGCGGCTCGGCCCCGACCTCGGCGGCAAGCTGCGCGCGGGCCGCTCCCGCAACGACCAGATCGCGACGCTCTTCCGGATGTATCTGCGCGACCACGGCCGGATCATCGGCGGGCTGATCGCCGACCTCCAGGACGCGCTCGTCGCCCTCGCCGAGGCGCACCACGGCGTCGCCATGCCCGGCAGGACGCACCTCCAGCACGCGCAGCCCGTGCTGTTCGCCCATCATGTGCTCGCGCACGTCCAGTCGCTGTCCAGGGACGCGGAGCGGCTGCGGCAGTGGGACAAGCGCACGGCCGTCTCCCCCTACGGCTCCGGCGCGCTGGCGGGCTCGTCGCTCGGGCTCGACCCGGAGGCCGTCGCCGTCGACCTCGGCTTCGAACGCGGCTCGGTCGGCAACTCCATCGACGGCACCGCCTCACGGGACTTCGTCGCCGAGTTCGCCTTCATCACGGCGATGATCGGCGTCAACCTGTCCCGGATCGCCGAGGAAGTCATCCTCTGGAACACGAAGGAGTTCTCCTTCGTCACGCTCCACGACGCCTTCTCCACCGGCTCGTCGATCATGCCGCAGAAGAAGAACCCGGACATCGCGGAGCTGGCGCGCGGCAAGTCGGGCCGGCTCATCGGCAATCTCACCGGGCTGCTCGCCACGCTGAAGGCGCTGCCGCTCGCGTACAACCGCGACCTCCAGGAGGACAAGGAGCCGGTCTTCGACTCCTGCGACCAACTGGAGGTGCTGCTGCCCGCGTTCACCGGCATGATGGCGACGCTGACGGTCAACCGCACCCGGATGGAGGAGCTGGCCCCGGCCGGCTTCTCGCTCGCGACGGACATCGCCGAATGGCTCGTCAAGCAGGGCGTGCCGTTCCGGGTCGCGCACGAGGTCGCGGGGGAGTGCGTCAAGGAGTGCGAGGCGCGCGGCATCGAGCTGGACCAGCTCTCCGACGAGCAGTTCGCCAAGATCTCCGAACACCTGACGCCCGACGTGCGCTCGGTGCTCAACGTGGCGGGTTCGCTGGCGTCCCGCAACGGCAGGGGCGGTACGGCCCCTTCGGCGGTGGCAGTCCAGCTCTCCGAGCTGAAGGCCGACCTGGTGATCCAGCACGCCTGGGCGACGGCCAAGGACTGACGACCGCTCACCGCCCGGACGCCGACCAGACGCACCGGTCGGCGTCCGGCGCGTCCGGTGCGGGTCCGGCGCGTCCGGTGCGGGTCCGGCGTGACCGGGGCGGGTCCGGCGCGTCCGGGGCGCGTCCGGACGAACGGGGCGGGTCCGGCGCGACCGGGGCGGCTCCGGCGAAGGCCGCGTCGCCCCCGTCCGCCGGACAGCCGCTACGCGGCCTTCGCCTTCGTCGCGTACATGTCCACGTACTCCTGGCCGCCCAGCCGCATGACCTCGGTCATCACCGAGTCCGTCACCGCGCGCAGCACATAGCGGTCGCGCTCCATGCCGTCGTAGCGGGAGAACTCCATCGGCTTGCCGAAGCGCACCGTCACCTTGCCCGCGCGCGGCAGGCCCTTGCCGCTCGGCTGCAGCTTGTCCGTGCCGATCATCGCGAACGGCACCACCGGCGCACCCGTCATCAGCGTCAGCCGGGCGATCCCCGTACGCCCCCGGTACAGCCGGCCGTCGGGGGAGCGGGTGCCCTCCGGGTAGATGCCGAAGATCCGGCCCTCCTCCAGCACGCGCTGCCCCGTCATCAGCGCGGCGACACCGCCCCTGCCGCCGTCGCGGTCCACCGGGATCATGCCGACACCGGTGAAGAACCAGGCCATCAGCCGGCCCTTCACGCCCTTGCCCGTGACGTACTCGTCCTTGCCGATGAAGAACACCTGCCGGTCGCAGACCAGCGGCAGGATCATCGAGTCGATGAACGTCAGATGGTTGCCGGCCAGGATCACGGGCCCGCTGCCGGGAATGTTCTCGGCGCCTTCCACCCGTGTACGGAACATCAGGCGCACGAGCGTTCCGAGCGTTGCCTTGATGAGCGCGAAGCGGGACAACGGGTCCTCCGGTGTCGGGAACGGGCAGGAATAACCGGCCAAGTCTATGCAGGTGAGCACGTTACTCGCGGGGGACCGCACGGCGCACGTCGGGCCGCCGCCGAATACCCGGTGTCGGGGGCTGTTTCCGCCGTGTTCGTCCAGGGTCCCCCCTGTCGCAGACGTATCCGCCTACGCTCGGGCGCGTTTGACAGGTGCCGGACATCACACGGACTCACACGAGGGAGCATTCATGACGCAGGGTGCGCGCAACACACCCGGACGGCGGACCGTACTGGGCGCCGCCGTACTGGGCTCGGCGGCCATGGCGGTGCCCGCCGTCGCCGGCACGGCCGCCGCGCAGCCGGCAGGGCACGGCAAGGGCGGCCACGGCCCCGCGCGGCCGAAGCTGCCCGTGCCGACGATCGTCGGCCACCGGGGGACGGCGGGTTACCGCCCCGAGCACACCCTCGGCTCGTACCAGCTGGCCCTCGACATGGGCGCCGACGTGATCGAGCAGGACCTGGTGCCCACCAAGGACGGGCATCTGGTCTGCCGTCACGAGCCCGACATCACGGCCACGTCGGACGTCGCCGACCACCCGGAGTTCGCCTCCCGCAAGACCACCCGGGTCATCGACGGGGTCAGCACCACCGGCTGGTTCACCGTGGACTTCACCCTGGCCGAGCTGAAGACGCTGCGCGCCAAGGAGCGGATCCCCGCCAACCGGCAGCACAACACCCTCTACGACGGCCACTGGGACATCCCCACCTACGAAGAGGTGCTGCGCTGGGCCGACGACGAGGGCCGCCGCCGTGGCAGGCCCGTCTGGCTGTACACCGAGACCAAGCACCCCACCTACTTCCGGGGCATCGGCCTCGGTCTTGAGGAGCGGTTCGCGAAGCTGCTGCGCCGGTACGGGCGCGACCACGCGAACGCGCCGATCTTCCTCCAGTCGTTCGAGCCGACCAGCATGAAGCGGATGGCCGAGCTGGTCTCGGCGCCGCGCGTCGTCCTGCTCGACGTCGCGGGCAGCCGGCCGTGGGACTTCAAGGCCACCGGCGACCCCCGGGGTGTCGACGACCTCGTCACGCCGGCCGGGCTGAAGTGGATCGCCTCCTTCGCGCAGGGCATCGGCCCGACGCTCGACCTGGTCATCCCCAAGGACGCGACGGGGAAGCTGACGTCGCCGACCACCCTCGTCCGGGACGCGCACGCCAAGGGGCTGATCCTGCACCCGTACACGATGCGCAACGAGAACACCTTCCTGCCGGCCGACTTCCGCCGCGGCACCGACCCGAACGCGTACGGGGACGCCTTCGGCGCCTTCCAGGCGTACTTCGAGACCGGTATCGACGGTGTCTTCACCGACAACGCCGACACGGGTGTGCTCGCCAGGGCGGACTTCCTCAGCCGCTGAGCCACTGGCTGCCGAGCCGCCGAGCCGATGCCGGGGCGCCGGTCCGTCAGCGGCGCGCCCCGAGATGCCCCCGGTCGGGTGACTGCCCGCACCGGGGGCAACCGCCGTCCGCCGCCGTCGCGTCCCGCCAGGCATGACAGTCGCCGACACCCGCTTCCCGTACGGTCCGCACCGGGCCGCAGCCGCGCTCGTCAGCGCGCTGTCCCCGCTGGTCAGCGCCGAGGCCACGGCCGAAGCCGGCTGGGCGGCCACCGAACCGCGCGATCTCGAACAGGCCGTCTGGGTACGGCTGCTGGAGCGGCTGGCCGACGCGGGGCCGCCGTCCGACACGGCCCGCTGGGTACGGTCGGCGGTACGCGCCGAGGCGCGCAGGACCCGGCGTACGGCGGCGAACGAGCTGCCCTACGCACCGGAGCGGCCGGATCCGGCCACCGACCCCGACGCCGGGCCTGAACACAGCGCATTACGCGCGGAGTGGCGCAGAACACTTCGTTCCGCCGTGGTCCGTACACCAGGGCGTTGCCCCGGGCTGCTGACTGCGATGTTGTCGCCGAAGGACCCCACGTACCGCGAAATCGCAGGGGAGTTGGCTATCTCACAGGGAAGTCTGGGGCCGATGCGTTCCCGATGCCTGGGATGCCTGCGCAGAATGCTGGCGGCAGAGGTTGCAGCTCCTGAACAACGGGGAAAGGAGCGGTAGACAACCGGCGGAACAGGTGAGCGGGAGGCATGCACACATGGGCATGAGCGTGACCATCTCAGCGGCGAGAGCGCAGGACGCGGAACAGATCCTGAAGCTGCAGTACCTGTGTTACCAGAACGAGGCCGAGCTCTACGGCGACTACACCATCGAACCCCTCACCCAGACCCTGGAGGACCTCAGGGCCGAACTCGACGCCGGGCACGGCCTGGTGGCCCGGCTGGGCGACGAGATCGTGGCATCGGTACGGGGAACGGTCGACGAGCAGGGCACGGCGCGCATCGCGAAACTCATCGTCCATCCGAGGATGCAGCGGCACGGCCTGGGCGGCCGGCTCCTCGACGCCATCGAGGGCCAGTTCGCCACGACCCCCGCCGCCAAGCGCTTCCAGCTCTTCACCGGCCACCGCAGTGAGGGCAATCTGCGGCTGTACCGCAGCCGTGGCTACCTGCCGGTGTCGAGGGAGCTGGTCGGTCCGCGGCTGACGCTCGTCACACTGGAGAAGCAGGCGTCACAGGGCGCGGACGCCACCGCGTACGCGGCGAGCGCCTGAGCCACACCACCCGTCAGCATCTACCTCAGCCGTCAACGGGGTCGACGGGGTCAGGGCCCGACAGGCTCTGACCCCGACGGGACCTGCGCAGCCACAGGATGCCGGTGACCGGCAGCAGTACGGGGATGAAGACGTACCCCATGCCGTAGTCCGACCAGACCGTCGCGTCCGGGAAGGCCGAAGGGTCGGCCAGCGTCCAGGTGCCCACGGTCAGCACCCCGACGAGTTCGAGACCGCAGCAGACCAGCGCCGCCCTGCGGGCGGTCTCCCCGCCGCGCACCAGCGTGTACGTGATGAACGCGTACACCACGGCGGCGACGGCCGAGAGTGAATACGCCAGCGGCGCCCGGTCGAAGTCGGTGGCGATCTGGTAGACCGACCGCGAGACGGCCCCGACGGACATCACCCCGTAGAACCAGACGAGCAGCAGTCCAGGACCCTTGACCAGCCTGGTCCTCGGTTCCCCGGTCGCGGAATCCTCCAGCGTCACCGTCAGCCTCCCCAGATGTCGTACAGCCGTACTTCCAGCACCGCCAGGACGACCGCGCCCGCCGAGACCGTCACCGAGCCCCAGCGGGTCCGTTCCGTCAGCGAGAGGAAACCGGCGGCTGGCACCGCGAGCGCGGCGCCGACCAGATACGAGACGAAGATCACCGATCCGTCGTCGGCATGCTCGCCACGTGCCAACTGCACGATTCCCACCACGAGTTGGACCAGCGCGAGCAGGGACACCACGGCCATGCCGATGAAGTGCCAGTCCTTGGTCGGCTGGTCCCTGTATGCGGCGAATCCGCACCAGGCGGCGAGGGCGAGCGCGGCCACGGACACCGCGATCGTCAGGACGTCAAGCATGCGCATGAGCGTATTACGGTCCGTCCCGACCCCGGCGCGCGCCCCTGGGTCCCGACTGTCCGCTATGCGGACACCCCGGACCTCGTCCTTGACGTCTGCTTTACTTGAGCCATGACCACGACGAGCAACCGCGTTTCCGCGACCGAGGCGATCGTTACGCCCGGTGCTCGTTGTATGTGTCGAATGTGCGCCTGCTGACGCGCGCTTCCTGACGCTCGGGCCCCGGCGGCTTTCCGCCCGCGGCGCCTGACCGTCCGAGCAGCTGAACTTCCCCCGGCCCGACCCGGCTCCGCCGTGTCCTGGCCTCTTTCCTGTGCCCCCCTCGTGCCCGGCCGACCTGCGGCCGCGCACCGGACAGTGACGGACAACTCCTGTGATCACCACAACAGGTCTGACCAAAATCTACCGGTCAGGACCCTCCCGCAGCCGTGAGGTGACGGCCCTCGACGGGGTCGACCTCCATGTCGGCGAAGGGGAGGTCTTCGGCGTCGTCGGCCAGAGCGGCGCCGGGAAATCGTCCCTCATCCGCTGCGTCAACCTCCTCGAACGCCCCACGTCCGGCACGGTCACCGTCGACGGCCAGGACCTCACCGCCCTCGCCGGCCGGGGCCGGCGGGCCGGCAAGGAGCTGCGCGCGGCCCGCAGTTCGATCGGCATGGTCTTCCAGCACTTCAACCTGCTGTCGTCACGCACCGTGCGGGACAACGTCGAACTGCCGCTGGAGATCCTCGGCCACTCCGGCAAGGACCGGCAGCGCCGCGCCGCGGAACTGCTCGACCTGGTCGGCCTCGCCGACAAGGCCAAGGCCTACCCCGCCCAGCTCTCCGGCGGGCAGAAGCAGCGGGTCGGCATCGCCCGCGCCCTCGCCGGCAAGCCCAAGGTGCTGCTCTCCGACGAGGCGACCAGCGCACTCGACCCCGAGACCACCCGCTCGATCCTCGCGCTGCTGCGCGACCTCAACCGGCAGCTCGGACTGACCGTGCTGCTCATCACCCACGAGATGGAGGTCGTCAAGACGATCTGCGACTCGGCGGCGCTGATGAGCCGCGGCCGGATCGTCGAGTCCGGCAAGGTCGACGAACTGCTCGCCACCACCGGATCGCAGCTCGCGCGCGAGCTGTACCCGGTCGAAGGGCCGGGCTCCGACGAGAGCCGTACGGTCCTCGACATCACGTTCAACGGCGAATCCGACGAGCGCGGCATCGTCTCCCGGCTGTCCCGTACGTACAACATCGACATCGCGATCCTGGGCGCCGCGCTGCGCACGGTCCAGGGCCGGCAGATCGGCCGGCTCCGCATCGAGCTGCCCGGCCGCTACGAGGACAACGTCGTACCCGTCGGCTTCCTGCGCGAGCGGGGGCTGCATGTCGAGAACGTCACCGGTGTCCCCGCCCAGCTGGTCAAGGACGGTGCCAGGTGACCTGGTCGCAGATGCAGCCCCTGCTCACCCAGGGGACCCTCGACACCCTCTACATGGTGCTCTGGTCGACGCTCGTCACGGTCCTGGGCGGCCTGCCGCTCGGCATCCTGCTGGTCCTCACCGACAAGGGCGGGCTGCTCCAGAACGCCCCCGTGAACAAGACGGTCGGCGTGATCGTGAACATCGGCCGCTCGCTGCCGTTCATCATCCTGCTGATCGCGCTGATCCCGTTCACCACGTTCGTCGTGGGCACCTTCATCGGACCCACGGCCATGATCGTGCCGCTGGCGATCGGCGCCATCCCCTTCTTCGCCCGGCTCGTCGAGACGGCCATCCGTGAGGTCGACCACGGTCTGGTCGAGGCCGTGCAGTCGATGGGCGGGTCCATCCCCACCATCGTCCGCAAAGTGCTGCTGCCGCAGGCGCTGCCCTCGCTCGTCTCCGGCGTCACCACCACCGTCATCGCGCTCATCGGCTACTCGGCCATGGCCGGCGCCGTCGGCGGTGAAGGGCTCGGCTCCAAGGCCGTCACCTACGGGTTCCAGCGCTTCGAGAACGGCTTCATGGTCGCCACCGTCGTGGTGCTGATCGTGATCGTCACCGTCATCCAGCTGATCGGCGACATCGCCGTACGGCTCCTCGCGCGCCGCGTCCGCACGACTTCCTGACCGCACAACCCCAGATCCGTAAGACACCTCTCAGAAACGAGGCACCTCCCATGCGCGTCAACCTCAAGCTCACGACCGTCGCCGCGGCCACCGCCGCCCTGGCCCTCACGCTCGGCGCCTGCGGCACCTCGTCCGATCCCGGCTCCACGACGGCGGGGGAGGGGAAGCCGGACACGTCCAAGCCGCTGGTCGTCGCCGCTTCGCCGACCCCGCACGCCGACATCCTGAACTTCGTCAAGGACCACCTGGCGGCGAAGGCCGGACTGAAGCTCCAGGTCAAGGAGTTCACCGACTACGTCCTGCCCAACACCGCCACCGAAAAGGGCGAGGTCGACGCCAACTACTTCCAGCACAAGCCGTACCTCGACGACTTCAACAAGAAGAACGGCACCCACATCGTGCCCGTCGTCAACGTCCACCTGGAGCCGCTCGGCCTCTACTCCAGGAAGCTCGACGGGCTCAAGGCGATCAAGCCGGGGCAGAGCGTCGCGATCCCCAACGACACCACCAACGAGGGCCGCGCGCTCAAGCTGCTCGCCGACAACGGTCTGATCACACTCAAGGACGGCGTCGGCGCCGAAGGGAACCTCGCCGACATCAAGGACGCCAAGGGGCTGAAGTTCAAGGAACTGGAGGCCGCCACCCTGCCCCGCGCGCTCAACGACGTCGACTCGGCCGTCATCAACGGCAATTACGCCCTTGAGGCCAAGCTCAAGCCCGCCCAGGACTCACTGGCCCTGGAGAAGAGCGAAGGCAACCCGTACGCCAACTTCCTCGCCGTCAAGCAGGGCAACGAGAAGGACCCGCGGGTGGTCAAGCTCGCGAAACTGCTCAACTCCCCCGAGGTGAAGAAGTTCATAGAGGACACCTACGACGGTTCGGTCGTCCCGAGCTTCGGCCAGGCCGGCTGAGCCCGACGTACCGCGCACAGCGGCGGCGCCCCGTACACACCCTGTGTGCGGGGCGCACCCATCCGGGCGGACCCGGCCATGCACATTCGCCACCCGATGCTGCATGCTGTGCATTTACGACGGACTGAGGCATGGAGCTGGCATGACTACCACCTTTCCGGACGTTTCCATCAGCACGGAGCGGTTGGTGCTGCGCGCCTTCGAAACGGCGGACCTCCCGGCGCACATCGAGATGATGAACGACGAGCAGGTCACGGCGTGGTCGTCGGTGCCACATCCGTACACGGCGGGCGACGCGGAGGAGTGGGTGCGCCGGATCGCTCCGGAGGAACGGACGGCCGGGCGGGGCATCGTGTTCGCCGTCACCGAGTTCCTCACCCAGCGGCTCGTCGGTGTCGTCCAGCTCCAGGAGACCGACTGGCGGCTGCGCGCCACGGAGGTGGCGTATCTCACCGCGCCCTGGGCGCGCGGCGAGGGATACGCGACGGAATCGGTGCTGGCCGTCGCCCAGTGGCTGTTCCGCGACCAGAAGTTCGAGCGCATCGAACTGCGCACCGCCGCCGACAACACGGCGGCCCAGCAGGTCGCCCAGAAGATCGGCTGCATCAGCGAAGGGGTCCTGCGCAACGCCTGGATAGTGCGTACGCAGACCGAGGACGGCGGCTGGGCCGACATCCGCACCGACCTGATCGTGTGGAGCCTGCTCCCCGAAGATCTCGAAGGGGTCGCCGAGCAGATGGCGGACGCGGGCGGCTACGCCTCCTTCACCGACTGGAACTGACCGCGCGGCCGGGCGACTTCGGCCGCCCTCCCCCGTACGACCGCCCCGGTACGCACCACTCGGCGGGCACCACTTAGCATGATCGCCCGCAGGCCGTCCGCGCACCGGCGCACGACGGCGCGCCGACGCACGACGGCCGATACCGCCACACAGCGCTGTACGACCACTGCCGTACGACAACTCACGACGCCGCACGACGACTTACCGGGAGACTGACAACGATGGCCGACCGCGTCACGGTGATCGGCTGGGACGGTTCGCCCCTCACGCCTGCGGCCGAATCCGCCCTGTCCGCCGCCACCTTGGTGGCCGGCGCCGCCCACCACCTGGCCATCCCCGAGGTGCCCGCCGAAGCGGAGCGGATCAGACTCGGCAGCATAGATCTCGCCGCCCGCCGGATCGCCGGACACCGCGGCAGCGCCGTCGTCATCGCCGACGGCGACCCCGGGTTCTTCGGCGTCGTACGCACCCTGCGCGCCCCCGAACACGGACTTGAGGTCGAAGTCGTCCCCGCCGTCTCGGCCGTGGCCGCCGCCTTCGCCCGCGCCGGCATGCCGTGGGACGACGCCCAGGTCGTCGTCGCCCACAGCCGTACGCTGCGCCGCGTCGTCAACGTGTGCCGGGCGCACACCAAGGTCGCCGTACTCACCTCGCCCGGCGCGGGCCCCGCCGAACTCGCCCTGCTGCTCGAAGGGGTCCACCGCACCTTCGTCATCTGCGAGGAACTCGGCACCACCCGCGAGACGGTCTCCGTCCTCACCTCCGACACGGTCGCCGACCACGTCTGGCACGACCCCAACGTCGTGATCGTCATCGGCGGCGTCGGCACCGCGCCCTCGCCGGTCGCCGGCTGGGCCGCGGGCCGCGACCCCGGCTACCCGCCGGCGGCGCGGGGCTGGGCGCTGCCGGCCGAGGAGTACGGCATCGACCTCGACGAGAGCGAGTCGACCTGGCTGCGCGCCGCCCAACTGGCCCGGCTGGGCGCCCGTACCGGCGACCTCGTCTGGGACATCGGCTGCGGCACCGGCGCCGTGGCGGCCGAGGCGGCCGGCTTCGGCGCGGCCGTCATCGCCGTCGACTCCGAACCGGGCGCCTGCGCCAGCACGGCCGCCGCAGCCCGCAGGGCCGGCGTCCAGCTCCAGGTCGTCGAGGGCACGGCCCCGCACGTACTGGAGCGGCTGCCCGAACCCGATGTCGTACGGATCGGCGGCGGCGGTATCGACGTCGTCGTCGCCTGCGCCGACCGCAGGCCGGAACGTATCGTCACGCACGCGGCCACCCGGGACGAGGCCGAGGCGGTCAGCACCGCGCTGACCGAGGGCGGTTACCAGGTGGAGTGCACACTGCTGCAGTCCGTCGACCTCGACACCGCCGACTGGTCGGAGCGCGAGCGCGCCGTCGTCTTCCTGGTCGCGGCCCGGCGCCCGGACGGCACTTCCTGATACGTCCAGCAGCGGCCCCCTGACCCCGCGGCCGAACGGCGCGGGGTAGGCTGACCGACCGTTGTACCGCAGCTGGGCGTTCGTCGCTTCGTTCGTCAATGTCCGGAAAAGGGGCCCGTTTTGGACCCTGATGTGGTAGAGCCGAACCGGGGGACGCGCGACGTGGCGCAGTCCACAGTTTGCCGTGGCGGATCATCCCCCCACGGCTGCGAAAGCCCGCGAGAATACGTGAGAGCCGCAGGCCGTTCGTGCCGCGCGGCGCCCACGCTCGTTGTTGTTGACGGGCAGCCGAAGCGTCGCGTTTCGGGCGCCCCGGTGCAGGGCTGAAGGAGCACTACCAATGGGCGAGGGGTACGCATGACCGACACCGGCCAGGTCCCGGGCGAGGGACAGCCGGAGCACGCAGGCATGGTGGAGCAGCCGGGCATCCCCGCTCCTGGCGCGTACACCTACCTGTCCCCCTCCGAGACGGTCACCGAGGACGAAGACCTGCTGCTGATGCCGAGCGCCCAGGGGGGGTGGAGCGACCCCCAGCCCGTGGCGCCGGAGGCCCCGGGCCCCGACCAGGTCCCGGCCCAGGTCCAGGTTGCGATGCCAGTCGACCACGGTGCGTACGCGGCGCAGGCCGCGCCGCAGGTGCCCGTCGCCCCGCAGATAGAACAGCCGGCCGCCGCGCCGGTCCCGACGCAGACTCAGGTCCATCCTGAGCAGGGGTTCCAGCACCAGCAGGAATTCCACCAGCCCGGGTACGAGTACCAGGCACACGTGCAGGTGCAGCAGGTGCCGGTGCCCGAGGCCGTGGCTGTGCCCGAGGTCGCGGTGCCCGTGCCGGCGCCCGCTCCCGCCGAGCAGCGGGACGCGCATGAGACCGGGGGCCGGCATTCCGGTTCGCTGGACCTCAGCGACGTACGGGTGCCGCAGGCGGCGCAGCCCGAGCCGGAGCCGGTGGTGGCCCCGGAGCCCGAACTGGTCGCACCGGAGCCCGAGCCGGTGGCGGAGGCTCCCGCACCCGAGCCCGTACCGGCTCCTGAGCCCGCCCCCGCCCCCGCGGTGCCCCCAACGGTGACTCCGCAGCCGCCGCGGCGCCCGCTGCACATGGGCCCCGCCCTGCCGGACCCGACAGGCGGCGTGGTGCGCTCGCTGGCCGACCGCGGGCCCGCAGGCAGCGCACCCGCGTACACACCTCCGGTACGGACCCAGCAGGGCCCGCCCACCACGGGCCCGGAGTACCTGGACATCCCGCGCGAAGAGCCGCTGCCGGCGCAGGGCGGAACGCCGTGGATCCCAGAACCGACACCGACGTCGGTCCCGGCACCGGCCCCGGAGCCCGAGGTACTGGCGGCAGCCCCGGAACCGGACGCCGTGGTCGCACCGGAACCGGAACCCGAACCCGAGCCGGCGGCACAGGCTCCCGCGCCCGAACCCGAACCTGAACTTCAGCTCGAACCCGCACCGGAGCCCGACCCGGGACCGGAGCCCGAACCGCAGCCCGAAGTCCAGGCTGAAACGGCGCCCGAGGCGCAGGCCGAACCCGAGCCGCAGCCGGAACCGGAGCCGGAACCGGCGCCCGAACCGGAAGCAACGCGACCGGCAGACGCGGCGCCCGGTTACGACGACGCCGAGCGCGACGCGGTACTCCGCGTCATGCGCGAGCGGCGCGACATCCGGAACGGCTTCCGCTCGGACCCCGTCCCGCACGAGGTGCTGCTGCGCGTCCTTGAGGCCGCGCACACCGCGCCCAGCGTCGGCCACTCGCAGCCCTGGGACTTCGTCGTGATCCGCTCCGCCGAGACCCGGCGGAGCATGCACGAGCTGGCGCAGCGTCAGCGCGACGCGTACGCGAAGTCGCTGCCCAAGGGCCGCGCGAAGCAGTTCAAGGAAATGAAGATCGAGGCGATCCTCGACACCCCGGTGAACATCGTCGTCACCGCGGACCCGACGCGCGGCGGCCGGCACACCCTGGGCCGCCACACGCAGCCGCAGATGGCGCCGTACTCCTCGGCACTGGCCGTCGAGAACCTGTGGCTCGCCGCGCGCGCCGAGGGACTTGGCGTCGGCTGGGTCAGCTTCTTCGACGAGCGCGAGATGGTCCGGGCGCTGGGACTGCCCGAGCACCTGGAGGTCGTGGCGTATCTGTGCGTCGGGTACGTGGACGAGTTCCCCGACGAGCCCGAGCTGATGCAGGCGGGCTGGTCGAAGCGCCGCCCGCTGTCCTGGGTCGTCCACGAGGAGACGTACGGCCGCCGGGCGCTGCCCGGTGAGGCGCCGCACGACCTGCTCGCCGAGACGGTCGCCACGATCAGGCCGCTGGACGCCAAGGCGCTGGGGGAGGCGTGGGAGCGGCAGAAGCGGATGACGAAGCCGGCCGGCGCGCTCGGCATGCTGGAGATCATCTCCGCGCAGCTCAGCGGGCTGTCGCGGATGTGCCCGCCGCCGATCCCCGAGCCCGCGGCTGTCGCGATCTTCGCGGGGGACCACGGGGTGCACGCCCAGGGCGTCACGCCGTGGCCGCAGGAGGTCACCGGCCAGATGGTCGCCAACATCCTGGGCGGCGGCGCGGTGTGCAACGCGTTCGCGACGCAGGTCGGGGCCGAGGTGTGCGTGGTCGACGTCGGCGTGGCGAGCGAACTGCCCGCGACGGCGGGCCTGGTGCCGCGCAAGGTACGCGCGGGAACGGCCGACTTCACGACGGGCCCCGCGCTGAGCCGCGAGGAGGTCCTGCAGGCGATCGAGGTCGGCATCGAGACGGCGCGCGACCTGGTGGCGGCGGGCAACAAGGCGCTGATCACGGGCGAGATGGGCATAGCGAACACCACGGTGTCGGCCGCGCTGATCTCCGTGTACACCGGCTGCGACCCGTCGGAGGTGACGGGCCGCGGCACGGGCATCAACGACGAGACGCACGCCCGCAAGATCGACGTCGTACGCCACGGCCTGGAACTCCACCGCCCGGACCCGGCGGACCCGATCGGCGTGCTGTCCGCGATCGGCGGCCTGGAACACGCGGCCCTCGTCGGCTTCCTGCTGGGCGGAGCGTCGATGCGTACGCCGGTGATCCTGGACGGAGTGAGCGCGGGCGCTGCGGCCCTGGTGGCCCGCGCCATCGCCCCGGAAGCCCTGGCAGCCTGCATCGCGGGCCACCGCAGCGCGGAACCGGGCCACGTGGCAGCCCTCAACAAACTGGGCCTGCGCCCCTTGGTCGACCTGGACCTACGCCTGGGCGAAGGCACGGGAGCACTGCTGGCGCTCCCGGTGATCCAGAGCGCGGCACGGGCGATGCACGAGGTGGCGACGTTCGACTCGGCGGGAGTGACGGAGAAGTAGCCGCGGGGCCGCCGACGCCCTGGCTGGAGGCGGCGGCCTTCCCGGCGCTTCGCGCCGCGTAGCGCGTGCCCGCAGGCTGCGGGCGCATCAGCCCAGCTTTCCCCTGGGGCCGGGGCCCCGGGGGCGCGATGGTGCCGGGTCGGACGGGTGAGCCGCATCGTCCCGCCGGGGCTTGCGGCCCGCTGAGTCGTGCGTCATCTTGGCGCGGAGGCGCACCGCACCCAGGGAAGTCCGGCCTCCTTGGCCCTGCCCGACCTGGGCTTTGCACTTCCCGCGCCGCGCGGCTCACGTCCGCAGGTGGCCACTCCCTGGCCATCCCGGGGTCCGGGGGCCTGCCCCCGGCTTCGGGGAGGGGCGGGGTGGGGGACATCGCCCGGGGCGCCCGTAAGGTTGTCGCCGGGGGCGCCCCCCGTCCCACCAGCCGGTTCACCACCGTACGACCGCACCCCGCCCGAGGAGCCCCTACCGACATGGCCGAGCACGCGACGCACCCCGCCTACCCCGTCGGACTCCGCCTGGCCGGGCGGCGCGTCGTCGTCATCGGCGGCGGACAGGTCGCGCAGCGGCGGTTGCCGGCGCTCATCGCGGCCGGCGCCGACGTCGTGCTCGTATCGCCGTCCGCCACCCCCTCCGTCGAGGCGATGGCAGAGGCCGGCGAGATCCGCTGGGAGCGCCGCCGGTACGCCGAGGGCGACCTCGCCGACACCTGGTACGCGCTGGTCGCTTCGAGCGACCCCGCCGCCAACCGGACCGCGTCCGCCGAGGCCGAACGTACCCGCACCTGGTGCGTACGCAGCGACGACGCCGACGCCGCCACCGCCTGGACGCCCGCCACGGGCCGCAGCGAAGGCGTCACCGTCGCCGTGCTCACGGGACACGACCCGCGCCGCTCCGCCGCCGTGCGGGACGCCGTCGTCGAGGGGCTGCGCGACGGCACCCTCGCCGCACCCCACCACCGCGCCCGCACCCCCGGCGTCGCCCTCGTCGGCGGCGGTCCCGGCGACCCCGACCTGATCACCGTCCGCGGCCGCAGGCTCCTCGCCGAGGCGGACGTCGTCATCGCCGACCGGCTCGGCCCGCGCGATCTGCTGGACGAACTGCCGCCGCACGTCGAGGTGATCGACGCCGCCAAGATCCCGTACGGGCGTGCCATGGCCCAGGAGGCCATCAACGCGGCGCTGATCGAGCACGCCAAGGCCGGCAAGGCCGTCGTGCGGCTCAAGGGCGGCGACCCCTTCGTCTTCGGCCGTGGCATGGAAGAGGTGCAGGCACTGGCGGAGGCGGGCATCGCCTGCACCGTCGTACCCGGCATCTCCAGCTCCATCAGCGTGCCGGCCGCCGCGGGCATCCCCGTCACCCACCGGGGCGTCGCCCATGAGTTCACCGTCGTCAGCGGCCATGTCACCCCCGACGACGACCGGTCACTCGTCGACTGGGCGGCGCTGGCCCGGCTCCGCGGCACGCTCGTGCTGCTGATGGCCGTCGACAAGATCGGCGCCATCGCCCAGGCCCTGATCGAGCACGGCAAGCCGTCCGGGACGCCCGTCGCGCTCGTCCAGGAGGGCACGACGGCCGCCCAGCGCCGGGTGGACGCGACACTCGCGACCGTCGCCGACGTCGTACGGGACGAAGGGGTGCGCCCGCCGGCCGTCATCGTCATCGGCGACGTCGTGGCCCTCGGCGATGTCGCCGCGCTCGCCGGAGGCCGCTGACCCCATGGCCGAGCTGATCACGGTCGACGACCCCGACGACCCCCGGCTGTACGACTACACCGGGCTCACGGACGTCGCGCTGCGCCGCAGGCGCGAACCGGCCGAAGGACTCTTCATCGCCGAGGGCGAGAAGGTCATCAAACGCGCCGTCCGGGCCGGCTACCCGATGCGCTCGATGCTGCTGTCGGCCAAGTGGGTCGAGGTGATGCGGGACGTCGCCACCGAGGCACCGGTGTACGTCGTCAGCCCTGAGCTGGCCGAACAGGTCACCGGCTACCACGTACACCGCGGGGCGCTCGCCTCCATGGGGCGCAAGCCGCTGCCCACGGTGGCCGAAACGGTCGAAGGACACCCGCCCCGGCGGATCGCCGTCTTCGAGGACCTGGTCGACCACGCCAACGTCGGCGCCGCCTTCCGGAACGCCGCCGCCCTCGGTGTCGACGCGGTCCTCCTCACCCCGCGCTGCGCCGACCCGCTGTACCGGAGGGCGGTGAAGGTCTCGATGGGGGCCGTCTTCCAGCTGCCGTGGACCCGGCTGGAGTCCTGGCCGGGGGACGCCGAGATCCTGCGCTCGGCGGGCTTCCTCGTCGCGGCCCTCTGCCTGAGCGACCGGGCGATCACCCTGGACGAACTCGTGTCCCGGAAGGCCGAGAAGCTGGCCCTGGTCTTCGGCACGGAAGGCGACGGCCTCACCAGGGGAGCCCTCGCCGCAGCCGACGAGCACGTCAGCATCCCGATGGAAGCCGGTGTCGACTCGCTCAACGTGGCGGCCGCCTCGGCGGTGGTCTTCTACGCGACCCGGCCCTGAACGGGCCGGCGATTCACCCCGGCTCAGCCGTACCCTGCCGCGCCCCGCTAGAGCTGCTGCGCGCCCCAGATCCCCAGCGCCACGATCAGCGTCACCACGACGAAGACGATCAGCCGCTGGCGCAACAGCCGAGGATTGGCGGGGCGCCGCCCGGACGACGTGGAGCGCGGCGCGGTGTTGTGCCGGTTGCCCGCGCGCGAGTCGCCGGCCCGCGAGTCGCCGTGACGCGGATCGTGACGCGGATCGCCGTGCCGAGCGTCGTGCCGCGGATCGCCGTGCCGCGAGTCGTGCCGCGGGTCGCCCGTCCGGGGCGCGCCGCCGCGCGAGCCGCCGGTGCGGGAGCCGCCCGTACGCGCGTCACCGGGCCGCCCGTCGCTGCCCCGCCCCTCGACCGGCCGGCCCTCGCCGACCCGCCCCTCACCCGTACGCGACCCCTCGCCGCGCGCGGTGTTACGAGGCTGCTGCGGCCGTGAGCCGCCGGTGCGCGGCGCGGGGCCGCGCTGCGACAGCGGGCGCGGCCCGGGTGCGGGCGCCGGCTGCGTATGGCGCTCCGTGTACGGCTGCGGCATCCGCCCCGTCGGCTGGTCCAGCTCCGACCGCTCGCGCTGGGCCGGCGGCCGGCCGCCCGACAGGCCCTGCGCCTCCCTGGACGCGATCTCCTTGAGCCGCATCGACAGCTGGAGCGTGCTCGGACGCTCCTCCGGGTCCTTCGCCAGACAGGCCCGCACCAGCGGCGCCAGCGCGTCCGGCATCCCGTACAGCTGCGCCTCCTCGTGCACCACCCGGTAGAGCATGACCTCCGAACTGCCGTGTCCGAAGGGCGAATCGGAGGTCGCCGCGTACGCCAGCGTGGCGCCCAGCGAGAACACGTCCGTCGCCGGGGTCACCGCGGCGCCCCGCACCTGCTCGGGCGCCAGGAAGCCGGGGGAGCCGACCGCCGTGCCGACATGGGTCAGCGTGCTCGCGCCCGTCGCCCACGCGATGCCGAAGTCGATGATGCGCGGGCCCTTCGGGGACAGCAGGATGTTCGACGGCTTGAGGTCGCGGTGGACCACCCCCGCCTCGTGCACCGCCACCAGACCCTCGGACAGCGCGGCCCCCACCGAGGCCACCTCGGCCGCCGACAGCGGGCCTTCCTCGGCCACCTTGTCGTGCAGGGAGGGCCCCGGCACGTACTGCGTCGCGAACCACGGACGCTCGGCGTCCAGGTCGGCGGCGACCAGCCGGGCCGTACAGCCGCCCCTGATCCGTCGCGCCGCCGACACCTCGCGGGCGAACCGTGACCTGAACTCCTGATCCTCCGCCAGATCCGGTCGGATCACCTTCAGCGCGACCCGCTGGCCGCGCCGGTCCGATCCCAGATAGACGACACCCATGCCGCCCGCGCCCAGCCGCCGGTGAAGCCTGAACGAACCGACGACACGCGGGTCCTCGCGCCGGAGCCGCATCATCGCCATGTCCATCCCCGCTGCCCGGTCGTCCGTGTGACGTGGCACAGCTTACGTACCCGCACCCCGGTGCGCTCATAGGCCGCGCCCTCGCATCCGGATCGATTGTCAGTGCCCGGTGGGAGAATTGAGGAGTGGTCAGGGGGCAACGGATCCACGCCCCTTACGGCCCGCGCGAGATCCCAATGGTCTGTCGCACAAGGGGGATTGGATCGTGAAGGGTGACCGGGTGGAGATAGTCGTGGACGCGGGTGACACGACTCGGACGTACGAAGTGGTGGCCAGCAGAGCGGGCCGCAGGGTGGAGACAGCGGTGCGCAGGGGGGTGGTGGAAGTGAGTGAAGTCACCCGGAACGGGTCCGTGGTGCGTACGGCCCGCTTCATGGCCACGCGCGTCCTCGCGCTCGTCGAGCAGCCGGTCCCCAGGGAGGACTCCTCGGAGCGCCCCGTGGAGCGCCCCCTCAGGGAAGACCCCAAGGGATAGCGGGTGTCCCGGGCCGCCTCTCCACCCAGGGGAGTAGGCGGCCGCCGGACCACTCATCCTCCTGGAGGCCAGCCAATGGGTACGCGGGCATGACGACCCGGCGTCCCCGGATCCCTAGTGTTGAGGTCAAGCGGCGGGTGCAGCACTCGTCCCCCGAGGTCAGACACCCGCCGCCGTTGGATCACGACAGGAGAGGGACCATGGCGGACACGGCAGCGCGGACACTGATCCGCACGCAGGGACGTAAGGCATTCGCCGCGTTCGGCACGCGCCCGTCCGGTACGCGCCACCCGTTGGTGGCGACGCTCATGGTGCTTCCCCTGGCGGCTCTGCTCGCGGTCGCCTTCGGCGGCTGGGACGCAGTAGTCACACAAGCGTCGTCCGTGGGCGTGATGCTGGGGCGCTGAGCGGCGCCCTGGACCCGGGAGAGCGGCCCGGGTCGGGGACATCCGGCCAACAGCCCCGTGGGGACGGGGGTGCGGCGGACGGCAGCGTTTGGCCGGTCAGCTGGGGAGCTGACCGGCCATCGCGCTGTCCGGGCCCGGCCGTCTACGCTCTGCGCGGGGCAGGAGCCGACTCCGGGGGGACACCATGACCACGTCCGTCGCAGGACAACTCACCGACGTCGCCCGCGCCGCCGCCCACCGGCAGCTCGCCTCGCAGCGCTGCGAGGCCTGTGGCCGGGACGAGACGGTGCTGGCGGACAGGCCGGACGGTGTGGTCGTACGCCACGGGCAGGCCGTGGCCAAGGCGCACGCCGACGACACGGACCCGGCGGACCACCGGGCGCGGCTCGCGGTGGCCGCGCACCCGCTGCTGGCGGGCATCCTGCTGCCACCCCTGCCACCCCTGCCGCCGCCTTTCCCGCCGTCCTCGCCGGCCGGCACCGAGGCCGTACGGGGCAGGCTCGTCACCGCCTGGCCGTACGGCACGCCCGTGGACCCCGACGACCCGGACGCCGCCCCCTGGGAGCAGGCGGGGGTACTGATCGCCCGGCTGCACTCCGTACCGCCCGCCGCGCTGCCGGGCCCGCTGCCCGCGATGCGCGGCCCCGCGAAGGCGGCCAGGGCCGTTGCCCGGATGCGGGCGGCCGGACACCATCCGGCCGCGGCCCCGGTGGAGAGCGCGTGGGCGCTGCTGCCCGGCTGGGCGCGCGACGAGACCCCGACGGACGGTCCGGTGGCGCTGTGCCACGGGGACCTGCATCTGGGACAGCTCGTACGCCACCCCGCCGAAGGACCGTGGCTCCTCATCGACGTGGACGACCTCGGTATCGGCGCCCCCGCCTGGGACTTGGGCCGCCCGGCGGCCTGGTACGCCGCCGGACTGCTGTCGGCCGACGTCTGGCACCGCTTCCTCGGTGCCTACCGCACAGCGGGCGGCCCCGCCGTACCCGCCGCCGGCGACCCCTGGCCGCAACTCGACGTCGCCGCCCGGGCGCTGACCGTCCAGGGCGCGGCACTGGCCGTCGTCCGGGCGACGGCCGAAGGCCGACAACTCGACGAGGTGGAACAGCTGATGATCGACTCGTGCGCCCGGATCAGTGCCCTCGCAACCGACTTGCGGTCCGCCGCGTCGTCGTAAAGTGAACAGATTGTCGCCGGGCGCTCGTTCCGGTGACGCGCGACGAACGGCGAGGAGCTGAGCCGACGATGCAGTGTCCCAAGTGTCATGCAGCGATGCACACGTACAACCGCAATGGCATACAGATCGAGCAGTGCAGTGGCTGCCGGGGGATCTTCCTCGACTACGGGGAGCTCGAAACGCTGACCCGCCTGGAGTCCCAGTGGTCCCAGCAGCCGCCCATGCAGCAGCCGATGCCCCCGCAGGCCTACCCGGCCGCCGGCCACGCCCCGGCCTGGGGCGCCCCGCACGGGGGAGGCCACTACGGCGGCCACCACCACAAGAAGAGCTTCGGACACATGCTCTTCTCGTCCTGACAGACGACGAAGCCCCCGGCCGCAGAGGCGGACCGGGGGCTTCTTGCTGTGCGCGATACTGGGATTGAACCAGTGACCTCTTCCGTGTCAGGGAAGCGCTCTCCCGCTGAGCTAATCGCGCGGGCGGGTGTTTGGGCCGGTGAAGAGATATTGACACGTCCCGGCCCCCCACCGCAAATCCATGATCGTCCGTGGCTGTCCGCCGCCGTACGCCCCCGTAGTCACGCAGTTAGACACTCACCCAGGGCAGGTCGTTGCCGGTGGGCCGGTGAGTCTCGGCCGGATCAGCGCGCGGGCCTGACGGTATGGCCGAGGGTGACGAACCCGACCCGATCACGCACAAGGTTGGTGCTGGTGGTGCTACGGAACCCGAGGCAGACGACGAAGGTCGTGTCGACTCCCCAGAGTTGGGGATGCCGGAACACCTCGCGAGCCGTCGGCCCGGCAGACCACCGACCAGCAGAGCGTGTATGCCAGAACCACGCCGGCAAGCCAGGGCGGCGACGACGAGAGGCGGGCAGCGCCAATCCGGCGAACGACGACGGCACGGCTTCGCCTCCGTGCCTTCCACTTCGAGGGACGGCCTAGAGCTGTAGTTGGGAGGGAAGCTCTACGCATGGAGTCCTCACGGCTCGCGATCTTGAAGGTGCCTGCATTGATTTCACCGTGAGGAAGTTCTCTACCTAGGTAGACAAGTTGGTTCTACCTAGGTAGAGTTCGGGTATGCGGATGACACTCCACGTTCAGACGGTGCTACGCGCACTGCTCGGGCAAGGGATTGACGGTGGGCGCCGGGCTGGCGTTCTCTCCGATGGGTTGTACGGCCTTGAGCTCTCTAGGGTGACCGAGCTGCCCAATGGCACTCTGTTCCCAATCCTGGAACGCCTTCGCCAGGCTGGGTGGGTGGAGCGCTATTGGGAGGCCGACGGAGTCGCAGAAGCGGAAGGCCGTCCCCGGCGACGCTTTTATCGAATCACCACGAAGGGTGCCGAGCCTGCTCGGCACGCTCTAGCCGAGGCGACGGCATCTAATTCTGGTGATAGAGCTGCCGGTAAGGTTCGACCGGGTTTCGCTGGGGGCTCCTTTTGAGCGCCGAATCGCATAAGTCGCGTTCCCAAGGGGCGGACCCGGAAACGATGAGTCTTCCCTCTGATCGGCGCGTGCAAATTGTTCCGATTGGTGTTGCGCGCGAGATGAGTCATGCGGGTTTGCTCGTCGTTAAAAAGGCGCTGTCGGCGACCGAAGTCGCGAGGAAACGCCCGGAGGACGCCGCAACAAAGGGTGTATACAGCCGTGGGCACTACGTGCGAGAGGGAAGGAAGAGGCGGCTCAATAGCGGACGAGGGATCCTTATCCTTCTGAGTCGCATCCTGCCGGGCGTCGAGCGAGACGACTGGCTCGAAGAACACCGCGCCTACTTAGCAGACTTGGACAACCGGATGGCGCGTTGCCGCTGGATTCTGGAGACACTTGTTGGCATGCCGCGCTACGCATACACCGTGCGAAGCAATCACACCCGGGAGAGCGCGTGACCACCAACCCGCCTGCGCCTCCTACGCGTCGCTGGCTGCCGGATCCTACATCGAAGGCTGGCGCCATCGTGTATCCCGTGATCGGGACTCTCTTGGCGACCGGTATGCTCGCATTCCTGCAGCACATCTCAATTGGTTGGCGATGATGGGAATGTCGTAGCAAATAGCAACGAACGTAAGCTGGTTAAGTGCTGTCAACTATTGCCTCGGCTCAATCGGCGCGGATCTATCAACGTCGGAGCTCGGCACTTCTGTCGGGCGGTCGTCGTCGCTAGTTTCGTCCCCACCACCCACAGCAGGGAGCGTGGCGGCCGCTCAACCCTCCATGGGGATCACCTTGGCGGGATGGCCCAGCCATATCCCAAACCGTCGTGGCCGCGATGGCACGTGGGGTTCAAATCTCACACCTATTACACATAAACGGCCCCTGACCAGGTGAATTGGTCAGGGACCGTTTTCTTTTGCATTGTCCGTCAGGCTCCGTGGTTTCCCGTCAGTCCCCGCTCGATCGGGCACGGGAGGGGCACGGTCACAGCGTCTTCTGATACGGCGCTGCAAGACGGGCAAGCATCGTGCGCTGAGATGTGAGAGCCGAGGCGCCGAACGAGAGTCCCAGGGTCTTCGGGAGCATGCTGGCTCCGAGGCTCTTCGGGACGATGCTTGCCGTCAGGGACTTGGCGGCCATGCTGGACCCCAGGGTCTTCGGGAGCATGCTGGCTCCGAGGCTCTTCGGGACGATGCTTGCCGTCAGGGACTTGGCGGCCATGCTGGACCCCAGGGTCTTCGGGAGCATGCTGGCTCCGAGGCTCTTCGGGACGATGCTCGCCGTCAGGGACTTGGCGGCCATGCTGGACCCCAGGGTCTTCGGGAGCATGCTGGCTCCGAGGCTTCTCGGGACGATGCTCGCCGTCAGGGACTTGGCGGCCATGCTGGACCCCAGGGTCTTCGGGAGCATGCTGGCTCCGAGGCTCTTCGGGACGATGCTCGCCGTCAGGGACTTGGCGGCCATGCTGGACCCCAGGGTCTTCGGGAGCATGCTGGCTCCGAGGCTTCTCGGGACGATGCTCGCCGTCAGGGACTTGGCGGCCATGCTGGACCCCAGGGTCTTCGGGAGCATGCTGGCTCCGAGGCTCTTCGGGACGATGCTCGCCGTCAGGGACTTGGCGGCCATGCTGGACCCCAGGGTCTTCGGGAGCATGCTGGCTCCGAGGCTCTTCGGGACGATGCTCGCCGTCAGGGACTTGGCGGCCATGCTGGACCCCAGGGTCTTAGTGTCGACGAGCCGTTGACGCTGGGTGGCCGAACTCAACACAAAGAGGACGCTGGAGGACTTGTTTCCCCTTGGCTGGCGGTAGGTGGTGAGGGCTTCCGTATACAGGACGCCTTTTTCCCGTCTCACCAAGGCCCTGGCTTTACGCTGCGCGGTGTTCTGCCTTTTGGGCACGACGACTCCTCTAGGGCGGGCCTATGCTTCCGCCGGATTGATGTCGTACTCCGGACAGGACACATTGACACGGGCCCCGAGAGACCTTCGATCGGCTGCGCCACCTCGTGGCATAGGCACTGGTGGCAGCGATCTGGGCGTGCGCTTCTTGCCTCTGAGACGTCAGAATACAGCACGGTCCAGTTCGGACCGAGAATAACTGTTCGTCGCGGCCAAGTAGGGCTTCCCGAGTGCGGCTTGACCCCAGGGTGCCGGCCAGTCAATTCCGCTGGTTCACCCACCACTCACCCGGCTCCCATCCCGTCCGCCTTCGACCCACACATCGTGGAGCGGGCGTGGTTCCTGGCGTCCAGGTGGAGCGCGCCACTGTACGAACGACCTGGACGCCAGGGGCCTCGTCTGCTCGGCTCTGCCTGGGTCGAAGGTGGTCGGGATGGGAGCCACTACGCTCGCCACGCTCCGGCCGGCACTCGCGTACGGCGCCCCGCCCATCCCGGAGTCTGAGCGCCCCCGCCGGAGGCATGGTCTTGGCTTGGCCGTGGCCTCTACGGATCTCGACTCATGCCCTCGGGCCTATCCACAGCGGGCGCGCGTCGGCGGCGGCAGCGCCGAGCGGGCCGAAGGCAGGAGCGCGGGCGCAGCCAGAGCCGGGAAGCGCGCCCGGCGGAGCGGAGCGCAGCCGGGGCTTGATGAGGTAGAGAAACCTGTAACAGCTCCCCGTCAGCCGGCTGGCCAGACGTAGCAAACCGCGAGGATCTCTTGGTTGCGCCCGTAGTGGTGCGTCGCCTCACCGATGTTCTGCCACCCGAGGCGTTCGTACAGGCGGATGGCGGCTGAATCCTTGGTCATCACGTCGAGGGCGAGACGCATCGAATGATCTGCGGCGTAGTCCATGGCGGCTCGCATGAGGGCTTCACCCGTCGCGCGCTTCCGTGCCTCGCGCACGACGAAGAGACGAGCCAGAACCCCGATGCTCTCGTCGTCTTCCGCGCTGCGTTCGCGCCAGAGGGCCACGGCATCTTCGCCTTGCGGACGTGTGATCGCGACGTGGCCAACGACTCGATCATCGGCCACCGCCACCCATGCCTGTACGACGCCGGACGGCCTGACCCACGCTTCGGGGTCCTCCACCCCTTCAACGGGATACCCGTCCGTCGCATGCACTTCCACCAGAGCCTTCGCGGCGCCTGTCACATCGTCATCCGTGATCGGCCGAACATGCGGCTTACTGGTCATGGGTCCTCCGACGTGGGACATCAGGCTTGCTCAACCGGAAGGTCGTACAAGAGCCCCGTCTGGTCTGCTCGATGGACGTAACGGGAGACTTCGAATGGCTGCCCGTCCTGGTCAAAGCTGGTGTGCAGCACTTCGAGTACAGGCACGCCTGGCAGTAGGTCGAGGATGGATGCTTCCTCTGGCGTAGGCATCCGTGCGCTGATCTCGTCGCGCACGCGGGTCATGACGTGGCCGAGTTCTTCGAGTCGCCCGTAGATGCCGTTCGGCCCTGACTTCTTCTCCATGAGGAGCGTTTCGCGGGCCTCCTCCCACCGCAGGTAGGTCGAAACGATCTGGACCGGTTCGTCATCCGCGAAGTAGTGGTTCTCCCGGTGGACAACGCTCTCCTGATCGCCAGCCACCTGAAGGCGTTCGGCAACGTCGGCCGGCGGTACCTCCTGCGCGATGCTCGGAACATCGATCCGTGGCGTTTTCCCCTGCCGCTTGGCTTCCAGGCGGAACGGGGTGAGGCCGGTCTCACGGTTCTTGATCGAGTAGCGATCGCTGCCGAATCGGAAGAGCCGCTGTGGCGTGCGTACGTAGACGCCTCGCCCGTGCTTCGCGGTCACGAGTCCCTGCTCCGCCAGCAATCGGATGGCCTCGCGCGCCGTGTTCCGAGCGGTCCCGTACTCCTCAGCGAGAGCACGCTCCGAGTGCAGTTTCGCGCCCGGAGCAAGCCTTCCGTGCTCGATGTCAGAACGGAGCGCTTCGGCGATACGCCTGCTCGCCGGCTGTTGGGCGGGCCCTCTGGGCGGAGTCATTGAACCAGCTTAGCAACTGGCTCAAGCCAGATGCTTGACGCTGGCTCCCGGTCGTGGTCAACTGGCTTAAGCCAGTAGGTGGCTCAAGCCAGTTGGGGCTATCTGATCGCTACGCCTCGACGCGACAAAGGAGACGCAATGCCGTCCTTCAAGATCGATGTCTCGACCGCTGTGGTGTTCGTGGCGACCGCGCCGGCGCCCAAGCTCGTGAACAAGCAGACCGGTGAGATTGCGATGGATCGGGAGACTGGTGCGCCGTTGGCGACGGTGGGTCTGCTGATCTCGGATGAGGGTGAGGGGAACCTCTACCAGGTGACGGTGCCGAACACGGGTGTCCCCGAGGGCTTGGCCCCGGGTACTCCGGTGTCGGTGATCGGGCTGAAGGCGCGTGACTGGGAGAACGAGTTCAACGGGCAGAAGCGCCACGGGATCTCGTTCCGCGCGGTCGCCATCACGCCGGGGATCTGATCATGCCGGACGTGGCTCTGTGGGCGGAGGCGACAGGCGCCTTAGCGGGTGCCGGCGGACTCGGGTACGCGAAGTTCAACGCGCCCCGGATCTACTGGATGGCGGTGGGCAAGCCTCTGACGTGGGGCCGGTTCACCTTCACCTACCGCTCGACCATGGACGTGTGCGGTCTGACGGTCCGCCCCTCCGCCCTGCGGGCCTTCCTCGTCCGCAACGTGGCACGTCGTCAGGATGTGCAGCCGGTCCCGCCGAAGGTCCGCCGCGTGCGGGGCACCTCGACCGGTCTGCGGGTGACGCTCCGCCTTCCCGCCGGCCTGGAGCCCGCCGACGTGGCTGCCGCCTCCGAGCGGTTGCGGCACGCCTGGGGTGTCCACTCGGTGAATGTGGTGGAGATCAAGCCCGGCTATGTCGAGCTGCGGATGACCGGCTACGACGTGCTGCGCCGGGTGCGGATGCCGCGCCGGCTGCTCAAGGGTCCGATGATGGTTCCGGTCGCGCTGCGCGATGACGGGACGGTGTTCGTCCGGGACTACCGGCAGGTCCCGCACGCGCTGACCTTGGGCGCGAACCAGTCGGGCAAGTCGATGTATCAGCGCAACCTCGTCATGGCCCTGGCGAAACTGTCGGTGGCGCTGGTGGGGATCGACTGCAAACGCGGTGTCGAGCACCGCACCTACGCCCCGCGCCTTTCCGCCCTGGCGACGACACCGGATGAGGCGTCCGGGCTGTTGGAGGCCGTGGTTGCCGAGATGGAGGATCGGTTCGCCTTGCTGAGCGAGCACGGTGTCTCGGACCTGTGGCAACTGCCCGACGATGTCCGTCCGGTGCCGGTGGTGCTGCTGGTGGATGAGGTGTCGGAGCTGTTCCTCATCACGGCCAGGAAGGATGAGGAACGCCGGGACCAGATGGTCATGCAACTCGTCCGTCTCGGGCAGATGTCCCGCGCGGTGGGGATCTATCTGGAGATCTGCGGGCAGCGCTTCGGCTCCGAGCTGGGCAAGGGCGCGACGATGCTCCGTGCCCAGCTCACGGGCCGTGTCGTGCACCGCGTCAACGACAAGCAGACCGCCGAAATGGGCCTGGGTGACATCGCCCCGGACGCGGTCTTCGCCGCCACCACGATTGCGCCGGATCGCCCCGGTGTGGCTGTGGCCGGTGACTCCTCCGGAGGCTGGTCCCGCATCCGCACCCCCGAAACCACCGCCGCCGAAGCGGCCGAGGTCTGCCGGGAGTTCGCGCACCTCACCCCGACGATCACGGCCCTGGAAGCGTTCCGGCCGCACGTCCCTACCGCCCCGGTGGATGTCCCGTCGCTGGTCAAGCCGCGACCGGTGACCGACTAAATCCCCCTCCTGCTCCACCGGTTGGTGTGACTGCCTCACGCCAGGTCCCTACCCCGCCCATGCCCAAACCCGAAAGGAGTCACCGCCATGGCCCGCAAAACCACCGCCCGCCCCGCCGCGAAGACGGTTCCGGCCGAGCCGGTTGCCTGCCCGGTCTGCAAGGGATCGGGACAGGTCGCCGTCACGGTCCGGGTCGGCCGCCGCCGGCGCCCGGTCGGCCAGCAGGACGGGTTCTGCCTGAACTGCTTCGGCTCCGGCACCGACCCGGATGCCTGAGAAGGAGGCGTATCCCATGTCCCGTGCACTTCGCCCGGACGCCGTTCTCATTCAGGCCGTGATCGCGGGTGCTCTGTCCTTCGCGCATCTGCATGACATCGCCGCCGCTGCTGGGCAGGACGGGTGGAAAGCCTGGGCCTATCCGATCAGCGTCGATCTGCTGCTTGTCGCCGCTTGGCGCCGGATGCGGTCCCTGCGCGCCGACCATGGCGACGCTCGTGCCGCCTGGACCTGGTTCGTCATCGCCCTGACCGCGTCGCTCGGTGCGAACGTCTCGACGGCCGGCCTCCTCGACCTGGATCACGTGCCCGCCTGGCTGCGGATCCTCGTCGCCGGCTGGCCCGCTGTCGCCTTCCTCGGCGGCACCCTCCTCGCCCACAACCCAACCCCCGGCCTTGCCCCGGTCCACGAGCCGGCCCCGGCACCGGACGCTGAGGTCACGGTCGACCGCGTTCCGGACCCGGCTCCCGAGCTGCCGCCCGCCACACCGACGGCGCCTGTCGCGCCTGCTGTGGCTGTCCCGCCGGCGCTGCTGGATCACGCCCGCAAGCTGGCCGACACCCACCACACCGCGACCGGCGACCGGATCGACTCCGAGACCCTGCGTGCTCGTCTCGGTGTCCCGCCGGCCCTGGCCGACGCCATCACTGCCCAACTCGCCTGACAGGAAAGGGAGTTCGCCTGTGTCACGCCGCCCGAATCGCTTCTACGACGTGATCCGTATCGGACCCGTCCAGGTCGGCAGCCACTACGACGGCCGTGGACGCACCAAGCACACTGCCGCCTGCACCGCCCCCGGCTGCGGCTTCTCCGCCGACTACTTCAACCGCCCCGCCGCCGAACTCGCCGCCCGCACCCACCGCTGCAACCCCTGAGAGGAGATCAATCTCATGTTCACCCCGAAGTACCCGCCGCTCGACACCGCACCCGCACACACCGTGATCCCGACCACCGCCCCGGTCGTGCCGTGCGACTGCGGCCACAACCACACCCCGGCCGCCCCCGCGCCCGCCCCGGTCCCGACGCCGGCCGCGCCCGCCCGGCCCACGGTCCAGCTCACGCCCGGCTCGGTCGTCGCCGTGGCCGGCGCCGGGACCGCCGTGGTCCTCGTCGTCGGCACCGTGCTCGTCTCGATACTGCTGGCGGTCGCCATCACGGGCGCTTCTGTCGCTGTGTGCGCCGTGGTCCTGCGCTCGCTCCTCAAGGACTCCGGCACCCGCCGCTAACGGCCCCCGGGGCGGCCTCAACCGCCAAGTTTCCGCCGCCCCGGGCGCCTTCTCACCTTCCTGATCCAAAGGACCCGAAAGGGAAGTTCCATCATGCCCCAGCACACCCCTGCCCACGTCCACGCCCGGCGCTGCGCGGACTGCGACGGCTTCGCCACAGTCGCCATCACCACCGGACAGCGCACCCCCGACGGACAGCGCCAGACCATCACCCTCGCCTGCCGCGCCTGCCACGGCACCGGCCACACCGCCCCCGCCGCCGGCCTCGTCCGCGCCGGGAGGTGAGCGCGGTGAGTGATCTGACTCCGACGCCGGACAGGCCCGGCCTGCACGTCAGCAAGCCGTCCCCGTCCACCCCCGCCCGGGGCTCGGCCGTGTGCCACTGCGGCGCCAGCGCCACCGCGACCGGTGATGACCAGGTGCGCGCTCTGGTGGAGGGCTACACCGCCAACCACGGTCCCGCCCACCGCCAGAACGGGGGCAACCGGTGAATACGGCCCTTCCCAACGGTCTGCGGGTGCTCGATCTCTTCTCCTGCCAGGGTGGCGCCGGCATGGGCTACCACCAGGCCGGATTCGACGTCACGGGCGTGGACCTGGCGCCGCAGCCCCGCTACCCCCTGCGCTTCGTCCAGGCGGACGCGCTCGGCTACCTGCGCGAGCACGGGGCGGAGTTCGACTTCATCCACGCCTCCCCGCCCTGCCAGCGCTACAGCCGCGCCCAGAAGATCCAGGGCCGCGACCACCCCGACCTGATCGCCCCCGTCCGTGCAGCCCTGGAGGCGACCGGCCGCCCCTGGGTGATCGAGAACGTCGAAGAGGCAGCCGGGGAACTCCGCAGCCCGGTGACGCTGTGCGCGGCTGCGTTCGGGATGCGCACCTACCGCCACCGGCTGTTCGAGACCGGCGGCGGCTTCTCCTTCACCCCGCCGCCGCATCCCGCCCACCTGGCCCCGCTCACGAAGATGGGCCGCCCCCGGGCTGCCGGGCACTTCGCGCACTACGTCGGCAACTTCTCCGGAGTCCCCGAAGCCCGTGCCGACATGGGCGTGCCGTGGATGAACCGCGACGGCATCCGCGAATGCATTCCCCCGGCCTACACGCACTGGATCGCCACCGCCGTACTCGCCTCCCGGCTCGGGGTGGCCGCATGAACGACACCGCCACGGCGGCGGGCCTGGACCCGACCACCCTGGGGGACCTCCTCCGGGTGGTCGGGGCCCCCGGCTTCGACCGCTGGCAGGACCAGATCCGCCGCACACAGGGCTGCTCCGACCCCATCCACCTGACCGGCTACACCAAGACCCTCGACCCGGCCACCGGGCAACTCCTGCACGCCTACTCCACCGAAGGCGAACCCGGCGGCCGGCTGAGGATCGCGTGCGGCAACCGGCGGGCCTCGCGCTGCCCCTCCTGCGCCTGGACCTACGCCGGCGACACCTACCACCTCATCCGCGCCGGCCTCACCGGCGACCCCGACAAAGGCACCCCGCACACCGTGCGCGACCACCCCCGCGTCTTCGCCACCCTCACCGCCCCCTCCTTCGGCCCCGTCCACAACCGGCCCGGCCCCCGCCCCTGCCGCTGCGGCACCCACCACCCCGAAGACGCACCCGAGCTGGGCACCGCACTCGACCCCGAGACGTACGACTACGCCGGGGCCGTGCTGTGGAACAACCACGCCGGACACCTATGGCGCTACGTGACCATCTACCTCCCGCGTGAGCTCGCCGCCCGTGCCGGCATCACCCAACGTGAGCTGAAGGAGGTGCTGCGGGTCTCCTACGGCAAGGTGGCGGAGTATCAGAAGCGCGGGGCCATCCACTTCCATGCCGTGATCCGCTTCGACGGACCAGACGGGCCTGATGTCCCGCCGCCGGCCTGGGCCACCCTCGACCTGCTCACCGACGCGCTGCGCGCCGCCGCCGCCCGTGCTGCGGTCACCCTGCCCCCGGCCGGCGAGCAGCCCGCCCGGGTCCTGCGCTGGGGGACTCAGCTCGACGTGCAGCCGATCGGCGCGTTCGGCAACGGCGAAGACCTGACCGAGCAGGCCGTGGCCTCCTACGTCGCCAAGTACGCCACCAAGGCGGCCGAGACCACCGGCACGGTCGACCGGCGGATCGGGGAACTGGCCGAACTCGACAAGCTGACCGACCTGCCCGACCACACCCGCCGCCTTATCCGCGCCTGCTGGGACCTCGACCCGCTGTACCCGGACCGGCGCCTGTGGGCCTGGGCTCACATGCTCGGCTTCCGAGGTCACTTCTCCACCAAATCCCGCCGCTACAGCACCACCCTGGGCGCCCTACGACAGGTCCGCGCCAACTACCGAGCCAACCAACAACGCGAAGCGCTCGGCCTCCCCAACCCTGACGACAACCCGGATGCGACGACCCTCGTCCTTGCCTCCTGGACGTACGCCGGCCACGGCCATACCCCCGGCGAATCCTGGCTCGCCGCTCAGACAGCGCGAGCGATCCGCACCAATCGTCTGACCGCCCAAGAGCACCGCACCGAGCTGCAAGAGCTGGACGGGGTGTGGTGACCATGGCGACTGTTGTTGATCGGGACCAGCCAGGTGAGTCTCTGCTGCTCTACCGGGTGGAAGGTGCCATGGAAGTGCTCAACCTGAGTCGGACTGTGATCTACGAGCAGATTCGCGCGGGGCGCCTCCGTACGGTCCATCAGGGTCGGGCCTGCCGTATCCCGGCGTCGGCGCTCCGTGAGTACGTTGCGCTCCTCGAACGTGAAGCCGGGGGAGTGCGATGACTGCGCGTCGAGGCCGTGGTGACGGCGGTCTTCACTGGGACAAGACGCGGGAACGCTGGATCGCGAGCGCGACGCTTGGGTACTCGCCGGCTGGCAAGCGGATCGTCAAGCGCGGTAGCGGCAGGACCAAGACGGAGGCGAAAGCCAAGCTCAAGGAAGTACTGCGGGACGCTGAAGATGGCCTCGCCATCGCTCCGGCCGCCTACACGGTGGCGCACGCAGTGAACGACTGGCTTGCCTATGGTCTGGCCGGCCTGGACCAGGACACGGTGGTCAAGTACACGATCCTGTGTGAGTCCCACGTCATTCCGGCCCTGGGCGCTCGAAAGCTTCGGGACCTCAGTGCGGATGAGGTGGATGGGTGGCTCGCCGCCAAGGCCCGGCTGCTCAGTACCAGCACGCTGCAAATCATCCGCTCATGCCTGAACCGTGCGGTGAAACGGGCCATGGCGCGGGACAAGGTGAAGCGCAACGTCGTAGAGCTGTGCTCGGTACCTACAGGCCAACCTGGGCGGCCTTCCAAGTCTTTGACGCTCAAGCAGGCAGAGGCTTTGCTGACGGCTGCCGAGGATTCGCCGCTGTACGCGTACATCGTGGTCTCACTTCTCACAGGGGGCCGAACTGAGGAGATGCGTCCGCTTCGTTGGGATCACGTTGATCTCGACGGAGATCCGGCGGCGTCTCCCACGATCCCGCCGCACATTGCCGTGTGGCGCTCTGTCCGAAGTTCTGGTGACACGAAGACCAGGAAGTCTCGTCGTACGCTCGCCCTGCCCGGCCGGGCTATCGACGCGCTCGGGATTCAGAGGGAGCGTCAGGGGTGGCAGCGCGTTGCCGCCGGTGGTGAGTGGCAGGAAACCGGGTTGGTCTTCACGTCGGCTGTGGGGACTGAGCTGGATGCGGCGAACGTACGGCGTGAGTTCCGGAAGGTGCTCGCTCGTGCCGCGCTCATGCCCGGCGTCGAACTCAAGCCGGACGAGTGGACGACGCGGGAGACCCGGACATCCTTCGTCTCGATTCTGTCGGATCGGGGAATGCCGCTCGAAGAGATTTCCCGGCTGGTCGGTCACTCGGGGACGTCGGTGACGGAGAAGGTCTACCGGAAGCAGATCCGCCCGGTGATCCAGACTGGGGCCGTCGCCATGGATGGCATTTTCGGCACGCCGCCGGCTCCGAAGCGGTAGTCACGCAGTTAGTCACCCGGTACGCCTCAGGGGCTGTCTCCCGTCGTGGGAAACAGCCCCTGAGCTGTGTGGACGATACTGGGATTGAACCAGTGACCTCTTCCGTGTCAGGGAAGCGCTCTCCCGCTGAGCTAATCGTCCTTGGAGGTGGAGACGGGATTTGAACCCGTGTAGACGGCTTTGCAGGCCGTTGCCTCGCCTCTCGGCCACTCCACCTGGAGTGTGGGGCCCGGGAAAGATCCCCCACAATCGAGCGGACGACCAGGTTCGAACTGGCGACCTCAACCTTGGCAAGGTTGCGCTCTACCAACTGAGCTACGTCCGCGTGCCGTTTCCCGGTCCGTTTTGCGTGGCCCGGCGACGTGGTGAACTCTAGCGGATTCCTCCGCCAGCACAAAAACGCGTTTACGCAGCGTGCTGGGCCGCGTTCAGCTGTGGGTGGCCCGCCGATCACGTGGGGGCCACTCGCGGTAGCGTCGGAGGGGTACGAGGCGAGCGTGAGGAGAACCGGACAGATGATGATCTGGGTCAACGGCGGACTGCGGGCGGCGGAGTCCGCGCAGGTGTCGGTGCTCGACCACGGGCTGACCGTGGGGGACGGCATCTTCGAGTCCCTCAAGACCGTGCACGGCCGGCCGTTCGCGCTCACCCGCCATCTCGACCGGCTCGCCCGCTCCGCCCGTGGCCTCGGGCTGCCGGCTCCCGACCTCGACGAGGTCCGCGCCGCCTGCACCGCCGTGCTCGACGCCAATCCGGCGCCGCTCGGCCGGCTGCGGATCACCTACACCGGCGGACTCTCGCCGCTCGGCTCCGCGCGGGGCGACGCGGGCACGTCCCTCGTCGTCGCGCTCGCCGAGTCCGAGCCGCGCGCCGAGACCACCGCCGTGGTCACCGTCCCCTGGACGCGCAACGAGCGCGGCGCGCTGGCCGGGCTGAAGACCACCTCGTACGCCGAGAACGTGGTCGCCCTCGCCGCCGCCCACGAACAAGGCGCGTCGGAAGCGCTCTTCGCCAACACCGTCGGGCAGCTCTGCGAGGGCACCGGGTCCAACGTCTTCGTCGTGGTCGACGGCGAACTGCACACCCCGCCGCTGGCCTCCGGCTGTCTCGCCGGCATCACCCGCGAGCTCGTCGTCGAATGGTCCGGCGCCCGGGAAACCGACCTGCCGCTCGGCGTTCTCCAAAACGCGGACGAGATCTTCGTGACGTCGAGCCTGCGCGACGTGCAGGCCGTCCACCGGGTGGACAGCCGCGAACTGCCCACCGCCCCGGGCCCGGTGACCGCCAAGGCGATGCGCGTGTTCGACGAGCGGTCCGGCGCCGATCTCGACCCGTAGGACCGCCCCCGTAGGACCGCCCCCGCAGGACCACCGGGCGCAAAGAGGATGACGCCGCCCCCGCAGGCGGGTAGAACTCCGGTGATGACCACGACCCTGCGGCCGACCGGGCCGCTTCAGAAGACCGGTGACGGCGCCCAGTCACGCAGCTACCAGGTCTGCGTCAACAGCAGACCCGTCGGGCTGATCGAACTCGGCACCGACCCGGGCTTCGGCTCCACCGTGGGTGTCGTCCACGCGCTGCACATCGACGAACCCGACCGCGGCAGAGGAAGAGGAACGGTCGCCGCGCTCGCCGCCGAGGAGGTGCTGCGCGGCTGGGGCTGCGAGCAGGTGCTGGCGGCCGCCCCCGCCGACGCCGTCCCCGCGCTCCGTACGCTGGCCGCCCTCGGCTACGTCGAACGCAGCCGCAACATGGTCAAGGACCTGGCCCCCGAGCCGCCCGAGCTGCCCGCCGGGGTCGAGGCGCGCCCGATGACCCCGGCCGAGTTCCAGGACTGGCTGGTCAAGGCGCAGGAGAAGTTCGCCGAGCACTGGATCGCCCGCGGCGCGACCCCGGAGCAGGCACGGGCCAAGTCGGAGGCGAGCCACCGCGAGAGCCTGCCGGCGGGCCTCGACACCCCCGGCGTCTCGATGTGGGTCCTGATCGCCGAGGGCGAGGTCGTCGGCCATGTCTGGGTCGCGCGGCGTGAGGTACGGCCCGGCGAGCGGGCGCCGTACGTGTACGACGTGGCGGTCGCCGAGGACCGCCGCGGCAAGGGGTACGGCCGCGCGCTGATGCTGCTCGCCGAGCGGATCGCGGGGGAGGGCGGTGCGTCCCTGATCGGCCTGCACGTCTTCTCCGACAACACCCCGGCCGTCCGGCTGTACGAGTCGCTCGGTTACGGGACGACCGGCATCAACTTCTTCAAGCGGCTTCTCTAGCCGCCGCCCGCCGCCCGCCGCCAGTAGCTACCAGCTAGTCGCTCAGGAGCCCGTCCACGATCTCCTCGATCCGCTCGCGCAGCCCCTCCTGACTCTTGCCGCCGTCGAGCCGCTCGCCGCCCACCTCGTACGTGGGCGTGCCCGTCACGCCGATCGCCTTGCCCTCGGCCTGGTCGGCGTCCACGACCAGGATGTGCCGCCCGTCGATCAGGGCCGTGTCGAACTCCTCCGCGTCCAGGCCGAGCTCGCGGGCGATCTCCACCAGCAGGGGCTCGCCGGCGGTCGCCAGCTCCGTCGTACGGGCCAGCACGGCTTCCACGTACGGCCAGCCGCGCCCCTGCTCGGCCGCCTCCTCCGCCGCCTGCGCCGCGGCGAAGGCGTGCCGGTGCTTCTCCAGCGGGAAGTGCCGCAGCCGGGGATCGAGGCCGTCCCCGTAACGGGCCCGGAGCGCGGCGATGTCCGCCAGGGCGCTGTGACAGTCGGTGCACTGGAGGTCGCACCAGACGTCGAGGACGACGGGACGGCGGGTGGAGGAGTCGCTCATGGGGTCAGTCTCCCAGCAGGAGGCGGGCCGCTCCGACCGGGACCTGGGGAGGACCGCGCCCCCGATATGTCCCTGAGAGGTGGCCTCCGCCCGTGGCCCCGAACCAGGTACCAGGTGCAGGATGGAGGAAGTACGAGTTTTTCCGACCAGCCTTTACCGATGATCGACGGCGGCAGGCGCTGCCTGGAGGACCGGATGATTGCCGAGACCATTTGTTCCGCGGTGTCTGTGGCGGGCCTGGGCATCGCCGCGGTCACGGCGTACCGCAAGCGTTTCCTGAAGGCGACGCGGATCGCCGCGTACTCGCTGGTCCCGATCGGGCTCGTGCTGACCGGGGTCGTCAAATGGCTGGCGCACACGGCCTTCAGCGTGACGGCGTGGTCCGGATTCGTGCTGCTGGCCGTCGCCTGGCTGCTCTTCATGCTGACCAGAGCGATCGAACGCCGCACCGGCGGCACCCGCAAGGAGCGCAGGGCCGCCGCGAAGGCCGCGCAGCGTGACGCCGTCGCGCCGGCCGCTTCGGCGCCCTCGCTCGGCGGGGCGGCCAAGCCCGCCGCGCAGCCGAAGGCGAAGCCGCGGGCGGGGAGCGAGGACGACTTCGGCGACATCGAGGCGATCCTCAAGAAGCACGGAATCTGACCCGGGACGGCCGCCGCAGGGCCGACGGTGAAGGGGCATTGTGCCCACATTCCGGACCGCATCCACGGGATATGATGAACTCCCGCTCGTATGGGGTGTGTTGGTCATGAGCACCCCTGGGGCTGCGTCATCATCGGTCCGAGATGCTCGATACCTCACGGGACGAAACACCCGCACCCACCGATGAGCAGCGCGGTTGCCTCTTCGCGCTCTCCCAGCCGCCCCTGATGATCTTCCTCACGGTCATCGCTTCGCTGCTGCTGTTCGCGGCTGTACACGATCTTTTCCTGCTGTGACGCTCAGCCGGCCGCTTCCTTGCGGCGCGCTCGGTAAGCGGCGACATGCAGCCTGTTGCCGCAGGTGCGGCTGTCGCAGTAGCGGCGGGAGCGATTGCGCGACAGGTCGACGAACGCGCGCCCGCAGTCCGGGGCCTCGCAGCGGCGCAGCCGCTCCTGTTCCCCGGCCACCACGATGAACGCCAGTGCCATCCCGCAGTCGGCCGCGAGATGGTCGGCGACGGACGCACCCGGCGTGAAGTAATGGACGTGCCAGTCGTAGCCGTCGTGATCGGTGAGCTGCGGCGTGGTGCCGGCGGCCGCCACGAGCTTGTTGAGCAGCTCGGCGGCGGCAGCGGCGTCCGGGGCCGCGAAGACCTCGGTGAAGCGGGTACGTACGTCCTGTACGGCCCGCAGATCGCTCGCGCGGAGCTCGTCGACCCCGCTGACGTGATGGTCCCGTACGAACGCGTACAGCGCCTCCGTGTCGGCGAGCCCGTCCGCCGGGATTCCGTCCACGGTCTCCTGCGGGGCACTGTTCACCAGGTCGACGACGGTGGTGAGGGCGATGCGGGTGTCGTGTGGGATCAGCACGATTCGCTCCCTGGGCGGCTGCGGGCCTGTGCGCCCGCCGAACCCGCAGAACTCTATCCGCTGCCGCCCGGAACGCGGCGGCGCCGCCGCCGCGGTGGGTTCCGCGGCGCCGGCGCCGTCGTGCTCCGTATGCGGTTGTCCGCGCGGCGCCGTCTCCCCGAGTCGGACGGCGCCGTGCGGCCCTCAGCCTGGCTCAGCTCTCGGCCAGGATGTGTGAGAGTTCGGTGTCGAGGTCGAAGTGGCGATGCTCGGTGCCGGGTGGCACAGCGGCGTCGGTCCGCTTGAGGAACGACTCCAGGGCCCGGGCAGGGGCCTCGAGCAGTGCTTCGCCCTCCGGAGAGCTCAGCGCGATGCAGACGACGCCCTGACCGTGACTGCGGGACGGCCAGACTCGGACGTCGCCGGTGCCGGTGGGCCTGTGCAGCCCCTCGGCGAGAAGGTCGCGGGCGAAGACCCACTCGACCGTCTCCTCGGCTCCGGTGTGGAAGGTGGCGTGCACGGCATAGGGATCGGCCGTGTCATACCGCAGGCCCGCGGGTACAGGCAGTGAGGACTCGCTCGATACAACGAGGCGCAGGTGCAGCTCGCAGCTGACCGTGGTGTTCATAAGCGCCAGGGCCTTTCGCTCAGTGTGCGCTCGGGGATTCGCACGTCGGCGAAATCGACATGCCACCTACAGTGCCGTTGTAAACCCCTCTGCCCGTTTTGTGGCCCTTCAGGTAACCCGTTCGGCGGTGTGTTACCCAGGGTCATTCGGCCATTCCAGTGATGCGGCCGGGTCGGGTAGATTGGCGTACATGGGTGCGGAGAGTGACGAACGGGGGCTTGGGGTGGCGGAGGAGACGCAGTCGGCGCGCACGGACGGTGAGCCGGCGGTCGCGACGGCCGGCGGCACGGACACCGGGACGGACGCGGAGACGGGCGCCGGGGCGGACACCGGGCAGGCCGACGACACCGGGCAGGCCGACGACACCGGGCAGGCCGACGACACCGGGAAGGCCGACGACACCGGCGAGGCCGGCGAGCGCGCCGGGCTCGGCTCCCGTGCGCCCGACTTCATCAAGCGGTCCCGCACGCTGCACCTGAGCTGGCAGGTCGGCGTCTTCGTCGTCGGTCTCGCCGTCGTCGTCGGCGGAATCATCCTGCTGCCCCTGCCGGGCCCCGGCTGGCTGGTCATCTTCGGCGGCATGGCGATCTGGGCGACCGAGTTCGTCTGGGCCCAGCTCGTCCTGCGCTGGACCCGGCGCAAGGTGACGGAGGCGGCGCACCGCGCGATGGACCCGAGGGTCCGCCGCCGCAACATCGTCCTCACCAGCGTCGGCGTCGTGATCATCGCCGTGCTGGTCGGGATCTACCTCTGGAAGTTCGGCGTCGTCATGCCGTGGAAGATCAAGCAGTGACATCGGGTAATGTGTGCCGTGCGTCGGGGCGATTAGCTCAGTGGGAGAGCGCTTCGTTCACACCGAAGAGGTCACTGGTTCGAACCCAGTATCGCCCACCCGGCACGCGGGCCCCGAAGACCCCAACAGGTCTTCGGGGCCTTCGTCGTCCCCGGACCCGAATCGGCTGCCGGTGAGCCGGATTCGGTTTGGAGGGAAGCCGTCGCGGCCTGTATGGTTCAGTCCGTTCCCGGGCGATTAGCTCAGTGGGAGAGCGCTTCGTTCACACCGAAGAGGTCACTGGTTCGAACCCAGTATCGCCCACCGGGGAAGGCCGGTCCGTCATCGACGGACCGGCCTTCGTGCGTCCGGCCCGCGTCCGGATCAGGCTGCCGCCGCCGGGAGTTCGGCCCGTAGCGGCCAGCCGGGGGCGGTCGGGGCGCGGGTGCCCGTGCGGGTGAACCAGCTGCGCAGACCGCGCTGCTGCGTCGTGTGCCAGGCCGCCTGCAACCGGTGCAGTTCGGCCGCGCTCAGCCGCTCCAGACGTACCGCGAACCGGCGCCCCACCGCGCGGGCCAGCTGCAGCGCCGCCAGCGCGCCCGCCGCCGCGTCCGGCTCCGTGCCATGGGTGGACAGTTCGACCCCGTACCGGCCGCACAGCTCGGGGAGCGTGCGGTGGCCCTTGCGGTAGCGGTCCAGATGCAGGTCAAGGACGCGTGGATCGACCACCGCCACCGGGGATCTGTCCAGATAGCGGGCCAGCCGGGAGGCCCGGTGCCTGCGCAGTTCACGGTCGAGCAGCGTCAGGTCGAACGGCGCGTCCAGCACCACGAGCGGTCGGCCCGCCGCGCACTGGTCGGCCAGCGACCCGGCCATCTCCGCGACCGCCGGGGCCGGCCAACGGCCGTTGCGGTGCAGGAAGTCGTCGGTCAGGCCGTGTACGTCGGTGGCGGCCCTGGGCACGGGCACGCCCGGGTCCACCAGCCAGCGCGTCACCCGGGGCGCCGCCCCGGCGTCGTCCTGGACGACGAGGGCGGCGGAGACTATCCGGTCACCCTCGACGTCGCTTCCCGTCGTCTCGGTGTCGAATGCGGCCAACGGCCCTTCGTACCAACACGTCATTCGTGAACTCCTCGTGCGTCAACGGCAGATGGCGTTCCCGCTCTGCACAGATCGGTGATACCCGGACAGGTCGTGCGGTACGCGCCCTTTACGGCCACCGTCATCCGTTGCGCGGGCGGCCCGCCCGGCTCGGTACGATCGGGCACGAGCGCAGTGTCCGCTGTCGCGCCCCGTGGTTAAGGAGAGACCGGTGTCAGACGTCCGTGTGATCATCCAACGCGATTCCGAGCGGGAAGAGCGCGTGGTGACGACGGGCACTACGGCGGCCGACCTCTTCCCCGGCGAGCGCACCGTCGTCGCCGCCCGTGTCGACGGCCGGCTGCGGGACCTCGCGTACGAGCCCGCCGAGGGCGACGTCGTCGAACCCGTCGAGATCTCCTCCAAGGACGGTCTCGACATCCTGCGGCACTCCACGGCGCACGTCATGGCGCAGGCGGTGCAGGAGCTGTTCCCCGACGCCAAGCTGGGCATCGGCCCGCCCATCAAGGACGGCTTCTACTACGACTTCGACGTCACCGAGCCCTTCACCCCCGACGACCTCAAGCGCGTCGAGAAGAAGATGCAGGAGATCCAGAAGCGCGGCCAGCGGTTCTCCCGGCGGGTCACCACCGACGAGGACGCCAGGGCCGAGCTGGCGGACGAGCCGTACAAGATCGAGCTGATCGGGCTCAAGGGCAACGCGGCCGACGCGGCCGAGGGCGCGTCCGCCGAGGTCGGCGCCGGTGAGCTGACGATCTACGACAACCTCGACGCCAAGACCGGCGAGCTGTGCTGGAAGGACCTCTGCCGCGGTCCGCACCTGCCCACCACCCGCTACATCCCGGCGTTCAAGCTGATGCGCTCCGCCGCCGCCTACTGGCGCGGCAGCGAGAAGAACCCGCAGCTCCAGCGGATCTACGGCACGGCGTGGCCGTCCAAGGACGAGCTGAAGGCGCATCTCGACTTCCTCGTCGAGGCCGAGCGCCGCGACCACCGCAGGCTGGGCAGCGAACTCGACCTGTTCTCCTTCCCGGACGAGCTGGGCCCCGGCCTCGCGGTCTTCCATCCCAAGGGCGGCATCGTCCGCAAGGAGATGGAGAACTACTCGCGCAAGCGGCACGAGGACGAGGGGTACGAGTTCGTGAACACCCCGCACATCTCGAAGGAGCACCTCTTCGAGACGTCCGGGCACCTGCCGCACTATGCGGAGGGCATGTTCCCGCCCATCGAGTTCGACGGGCAGAACTACCGCCTCAAGGCCATGAACTGCCCCATGCACAACCTGATCTTCAAGTCGCGCGGCCGGTCCTACCGCGAACTGCCCCTGCGGCTCTTCGAGTTCGGCACGGTCTACCGCTACGAGAAGTCCGGCGTCGTGCACGGGCTCACCCGCTCGCGCGGCTTCACCCAGGACGACGCGCACATCTACTGCACCAAGGAGCAGATGCCGCAGGAGCTGGACACGCTCCTGACGTTCGTCCTCGACCTGCTGCGCGACTACGGCCTGGACGACTTCGAGCTGGAACTGTCCACCCGCGACCCGGAGTCGGACAAGTTCATCGGCTCCGACGAGGACTGGGCTGAGGCCACGGAGGCGCTGCGGCAGGCCGCGGAGAAGCAGGGGCTGCCGCTGGTGCCCGACCCGGGCGGCGCCGCGTACTACGGACCGAAGATCTCGGTGCAGGCGAAGGACGCGATCGGCAGGTCGTGGCAGATGTCGACCCTCCAGGTCGACTTCAACCAGCCCAAGCGCTTCGGCCTGGAATACACCGCGGCCGACGGCTCACGGCAGCAGCCCGTCATGCTGCACCGCGCGCTGTTCGGCTCCATCGAGCGGTTCTTCGGTGTCCTCCTGGAGCACTACGCGGGCGCCTTCCCCGCCTGGCTGGCCCCGGTCCAGGCGGTCGGTATCCCGGTCGGCGACGGGCATGTCCCGTACCTTGAGGAGTTCGCCGCCGAGGCCAGGAAGAAGGGCCTGCGGATCGACGTGGACGCGTCGTCCGACCGGATGCAGAAGAAGATCCGCAACCACCAGCGGCAGAAGGTGCCCTTCATGATCATCGTCGGTGACGACGACATGACGGGCGGCACCGTGTCCTTCCGCTACCGCGACGGGACGCAGAAGAACGGCATCCCGCGTGACGAGGCGATCGCCGAGATCCTCGACGTGGTGGAGCGCCGGGTCCAGGTCTGACCCCACCCCGTCCAGTCCGGGCCCCCGACCGAGATCAACTCGTCGGGGGCCCGGCCTCGTCCTCCCGCCGGAAGACCTGGATCAGCCAGGACGAGAACGAACCCGTCACCGCCCCCAGCAGCGCGAGACCGCAGCCCATCAGCCCCACCGCGATCACCCGCCCCCACGGGGTCACCGGCGTCACGTCGCCGTACCCGACCGTCGTGATCGCCGAGCACGCCCACCACACCGAGTCGCCGAAGGTACGGATCGTGGCACCGGGCGCGCCCCGCTCCTGCTGGAACACGGCCAGCGCGGCGGCGAAGGTGAGCAGCAGCGCCGAAAGACCGGCGTACATCATCACCCGCCCGTACAGGCTGAAGCGGGGGCGGTCCCTGCGGCGCTGCACCGCCAGATACGTGCTCACGATCCGCAGCGGCCGCAGCAGCGGCAGCAGCACCACCACGGTGTCCAGCCAGTGCGTGCGCAGGAATCCGGCGCCCTGCCGGCTGAGCCGCAGCCGCACCAGATAGTCCCCGAGGAAGAGCGCCCAGGTCAGCAGGGCGAGGATCAGCGCGAGCGCCCGCCAGAACTGGTCGGCGTCGTTCGCGAGGACCCGTACCGCGTAGCAGGCGAGAAATACCAGCGAGGCCAGGAGCAGCGGAAACTCCATGCGCTGCTCCCAGCGGCGCTGCCGGTCGGGGCCGCTCGGGACATCCATCGGCCCAGCATCGCGGTGCGCCGCCGGGAGCGGGGCCGACGACACGCCTCGGCGGGGCGAAGTCATATGCTGCATTGCATGACGACTGAGCCGGAGCAGCAGATCGGAGTGGGGACCCCGGACGCGTTCCAGCGCCTGTGGACACCCCACCGGATGGCCTACATCCAGGGTGAGAACAAGCCCACGGGGCCCGAGGCCGGCGACGGCTGTCCGTTCTGTTCCATCCCGGCGAAGTCGGACGAGGACGGCCTGATCATCGCCCGCGGTGAGCGGGTGTACGCGGTGCTGAACCTCTACCCGTACAACGGCGGCCATCTGATGGTGGTGCCGTTCCGGCACGTCGCCGACTACACGGAGCTGGACGACCCGGAGACCGCGGAGCTGGGCGCCTTCACCAAGCGGGCGATGACCGCGCTGCGGACCGCCTCAGGGGCGCACGGCTTCAACATCGGCATGAACCAGGGCGCGTCGGCGGGGGCGGGCATCGCCGCGCATCTGCACCAGCACGTCGTGCCGCGCTGGGGCGGGGACACCAACTTCATGCCGGTCGTCGGACATACGAAGGTGCTGCCCCAACTGCTCGCCGACACCCGGACGATGCTCGCCGAGGCCTGGCCGGCCGGCTCCTGACCCGGCCGGCTCCGCTCACGCGTCGTACGTGTCGACCTTCCGCGGCGCCGGGTCCTGCACCACACCGCTGAGGAAGCCCGCGCGGTTGCCGAAGTTGTCGGTGTCCACGCCGTGCTCCTCCAGCACCCGCATGGCCGCGTTGTGCGCGACCCGCAGGACGGGCGTGGCCGCCCGCATCGCGTCGTCCGCCATGAAGCGGTGCCGCCACGGCTGGTCGGCCCAGGCGTGCCGCGGGCCGAACGGCTCGGGCAGCGTGAGCTTGCCGCCGAGGTGGTCGAGGACCGCCGGGTACCAGACGAGCGGCGCGCGCACCGCGAGCCTGACGACCTCGTTCGAGTCGACCAGCGGCAGATTCCGGGTCGTGGTCTCCCAGAACTTGACGGTCTTGGAGACGGTGATGGTCTTCGCCGCGGGCTTGCTGGTGAACAGCGAGTGCACCGGGCCCAGCGCGTGTCCGGTGACCTCGATGCGCAGCGTCTCGTGCAGCACGGTCACCGTGATCATCATCGTGATCACCAACTGACCGTCCCAGAGCGTGAACTGGACGCCCAGATAATGCCGGTTGCCGCTGCCGAACTGCTGGTGGTTGCAGATGCGCTGTATCTCGTGGCCCTTGATCTGGAAGGCCTCCACATCCTGCCCCTCGGGCCGGGAGACCGATCCCGCGCCCTCGCCGACCGGTGAGACGATCCAGTGCTTGACCGAAGGGGTCGGAAAACCGCCGGTGTTCAGCGGGCCCCGCTCCAGCAGCTTCATCTGGTCATGGATCGCGCGTATCACGTCCCAGCTGCGGAAGCCGTGGATCTCCTTGGTGGGGTCCTTGGGCAGCAGCTGTTCGGCGAGCTGCCAGCTGCCCCACCGGGTGCCCATCCCCAGGATGCCCTTGGGTCCCGCGTAGAAGACGACGTTCGACTGCTGCTCGGCCGTCAGCTTCTGCAGCCCCTGGCGCAGCTGTTCGCGGGATATCTCGTTCGGGTGCCCGGGCACCGCCTCGGGGATCTTGGCGCCGATGCCGCCGCCGGAGAGCAGATCCTCCCAGCGCACCCGCAGGTCCCGCGCCGTCGACTCACAGATCCGCTTGGCGATCACCCAGCCGACGACCGGGGCCAGCACGGCGCCGCGTACGTACCAGCCGGCCACCCCGCCGAAGGGCAGCTTCACCAGGAAGAGCACCGCCAGCACGGCCACCGCCACCAGCAGCAGCATGCCGATGGCGCCCGCGCCCTTGTTCTTCGCCCCCGACAGGCTCTTGCGCAGCTGGAACACCGCGAGCCACACCAGCAGCCCGGGCAGGAAGACCACCCCGAACACCAGCGTCACCAGGGTCAGTTTCTGGTCGCGCTCCTTGCGTATCCGGTTGGCCGCGAGGCAGTGCTCCACCACGGTCTGCGGCTCCGTGCCGAACGACTGGATGAGCGCCGCCCGCGCCCCGCCCAGCATCCGGACCTGGACGGCCCGGGAGAACGCCTCGCCGAGATTGGGCTTGAAGAGCTTGAACGCGGGCTTCGACACCGCCGACTTGTGCCACTCGTTGTCGGCCTTGAGGATCTCCTCGACCGGGCTGTCCCGGTAGGCGGCCGACGCCAGGGCATGGGTGGCCGCCGTCTGCCCGGCCGAGCCCGTGAGCGGGACCTGCGCTCCCGGGCTGAAGTCGAAACCGTCATTCGCCACTGCCGCCCCCACTGTCCGCCGCCAGGATCCGCTGTGCGGCCTTTTCCCAACCAGCAGCCCCTGCACACCTGCTGAGCTGGGCACCCCAAGCGTAGCGGGGGCGCGGCTTCCGCGTCAGGTACGGCCGTGACTACGCCCCGTTCGCGTCCCGTATCCGTAGCTTCTCGGCCAACGGCCCCGGCATGGCCTCATGACGGGCGTACGAGCGGCTGAACCGGCCGGTGCCGTGCGAGACGGAGCGCAGCTCGACCGCGTACCGTCCGATCTCCAGTTCGGGCACCTCGGCCCTGACCGACGTCCTTCCCCGGCTCGCCTGTTCGGTGCCGACCACCCGGCCGCGGCGGCCCGTCAGATCGCTCATCACCGGGCCGACGTACTCGTCGGGCACCGTCACGCGTAGCTCGGCGACCGGTTCCAGCAGGCTGAGGACGGCGGCGGCCGCCGCCTCGCGCAGGGCCAGCGCGCCGGCCGTCTGGAAGGCGGCGTCCGAGGAGTCGACGGAATGCGCCTTCCCGTCGTGCAGCGTGACGCGGATGTCGACCAGCGGAAAGCCGGCGGTGACTCCCTGCGCCGCCTGGGTCCGTACGCCCTTCTCGACGGACGGGACGAACTGCCGCGGCACCGAACCGCCCACCACCCGGTCGACGAACTCGACACCCGAACCGGGCGGCAGCGGCTCCACGTCGATCTCACAGATCGCGAACTGGCCGTGCCCGCCCGACTGTTTGACATGCCGGCCGCGCCCGGTGGCCGGGGCGCCGAAGGTCTCCCTGAGCGGCACCCGGTACGGCACGGTGTCCACCCGCACGCCGTACCGGTTCCGCAGCCGGTCCAGCGCCACGTCCGCGTGCGCCTCCCCGAGGCACCACAGGACGACCTGACGGGTGTCCTGGTTCTGTTCGAGGCGCATGGTCGGATCCTCGGCCACCAGCCGGGCCAGACCGTGCGACAGCCGGTCCTCGTCCGCCTTGCCGTGCGCCTCGACGGCCAGCGGCAGCAGCGGCTCCGGCATGGTCCACGGCACCATCAGCAGCGGCTCGTCCTTGGCGGAAAGCGTGTCACCCGTCTCCGCGCTCGACAGCTTCGCCACACACGCGAGATCACCGGCGACACAGCGCGGCAGCACCCGCTGCCGCTTGCCGAAAGGGGACGACAGCGCGCCGATCCGCTCGTCCTCCGTACCGTGCCCCGACACGCACACCGTCTCGTCGGGCCGCAGCGTCCCGGAGAACACCCGTACCAGCGAGAGCCGCCCCACGTACGGGTCGGACGCCGTCTTGACCACCTCGGCGACCAGCGGGCCGCCCGGATCGCAGCTGATGCCGGCGCGCGGCGTGCCGCCCGGCGTGGTCACGGCGGGGGCGGCGCGCTCCAGCGGGGAGGGGAAGCCGCCGGTGATCAGCTCCAGCAGCTCGACCGTACCGAGCCCCTGCCTGCCGTCGGGCGGCGCCGGCGCCGCGGCGAGCACCGGATGGAAGACCCCGCGCGCGACCGCCTTCTCCAGATCCTCGGTCAGCGTCCCGACGGCGATGTCCGCGCCGTCGAGATACCGGTCCATCAAGGTCTCGTCCTCGCTCTCCGCGATGATCCCCTCGATCAGCCGCGCGCGGGCCGCCTCGATGAGCGGGAGCTGCCCGGCCGCCGGGGCACCGGTCCTGCGCTCGCCCGTCGAGTAGTCGAAGATCCGCTGCGAGAGGAGTCCCACGAGACCCGTGGCCCGCGCGTGCCCGTCGGCCCCCTCGGGGCCGCGTACGGGCAGGTAGAGCGGCAGTACGGCGTCGGGGTCGGCGCCGCCGAAGATCCGGCCGCAGATGTCGGTCATCGTCTCGAAGCTGGTGCGCGCCGTGTCCAGATGCGTGACGACGATGGCCCGCGGCATCCCCACGGCCGCGCACTCGTCCCACACCGCCCGGGTCGTCGCGGGGACCGACTGCGCGTCCTGCGCGGCCGACACCACGAAAAGGGCCGCGTCCGCCGCGCGCAGACCGGCCCTGAGCTCCCCGACGAAATCGGCGTAGCCGGGGGTGTCCAGCAGATTGATCTTGCAGCCGCCCCACTCCAGCGGCACCAGCGAGAGCTGTACGGAGCGGTGCTGGCGGTGCTCGATCTCGTCGTAGTCCGAGACCGTCCCGCCGTCCTCGACCCGGCCCGCCCTGTTGACCGCCCCCGCGGTCAGCGCCAGCGCCTCGACGAGCGTGGTCTTGCCCGATCCGCTGTGGCCGACCAGGACCACGTTCCGCACGGCGGACGGCCGGTCGGCGACCGCCACCCCGCCCGCGGCCCCGGTATGTGTGTGCGCCTTGTCGCCCATGATCAAGCCTCCCGCTCCGGCTGTGCCCCGCGGTGGTCCTTCGAGCTTTCCACTCGCTCCACGGTCCGTCCATACGTCGCACGCCACGCATGGGGCGGGTACCCGGCGGTGGAGCCCGCCGGTCGTGGCTACGATGGGCCAGCCGGTGGCCGTCGGGGCCGCGCGGCCCACCGACCGTCGGGAAGGCCATGCTGAACAAGTACGCGCGTGCATTTTTCACGCGTGTCCTCACACCGTTCGCCGCGTTTCTGCTCCGCCGAGGGGTCAGCCCCGATGCGGTCACGCTCATCGGCACAGCCGGAGTGATGGCGGGCGCGCTGGTCTTCTTCCCTCGTGGAGAGTTCTTCTGGGGCACGATCGTCGCCACCGTCTTCGTCTTCTCCGACCTCGTCGACGGCAACATGGCCCGGCAGGCCGGCATCTCCAGCCGCTGGGGCGCGTTCCTCGACTCGACCCTGGACCGGGTCGCCGACGGGGCCGTCTTCGGCGGCTTCGCGCTCTGGTACGCGGGCAGCGGCGACAACAACATGCTGTGCGCCGTCGCGATCTTCTGCCTCGCCAGCGGCCAGGTCGTGTCGTACACGAAGGCACGCGGCGAGGCCATCGGACTGCCGGTCGCCGTCAACGGACTCGTCGAGCGCGCCGAGCGGCTGGTGATCTCCCTGGTCGCCGCCGGACTCGCCGGATTCCACCGGACCTTCGGCGTCCCCGGGATCGAGATCCTGCTGCCGATCGCCCTGTGGATCGTGGCCGCCGGCAGCGCCGTGACGCTCGCCCAGCGGGTCATCACCGTCCGCAGGGAGTCCGCCGAGGCGGACGCCGCGGCGGCAGCGGCCGCCGCCGGCACCGGACGGGGGAGTGAGACCACGTCATGAGCGGCGCGAGCGACCGGGTGACCGACGCGCTGTACGGACTGGGCTGGGGCACCGTCAAGAAGCTCCCCGAGCCCGCCGCCGTCGCCCTCGGCAGGAACATCGCCGACATCGCGTGGAAGCGGCGCGGCAAGAGCGTCCAGCGGCTCGAATCCAACCTGGCGCGCGTCGTGCCCGACGCGGGCCCCGAGCGGCTCGCCGAGCTGTCCAAGGCCGGCATGCGCTCGTACATGCGGTACTGGATGGAGTCGTTCCGGCTGCCCAGCTGGAGCGACGAGCGCGCCGCCGCCGGATTCGACCCCAAGGGACTCCACCACCTCACCGACGGCCTGGCCGCGGGACGTGGCGTCATACTGGCGCTGCCCCACCTGGCCAACTGGGACCTCGCGGGCGTCTGGGTCACCCGCTGCCTCGGGGTGCCCTTCACGACCGTCGCCGAACGGCTCAAACCGGAGACGCTGTACGACCGGTTCGTCGCCTACCGCGAAAGCCTCGGCATGGAGGTGCTGCCGCACACCGGCGGCGCCGCGTTCGGCACGCTCGCCCGGCGGCTGCGCGAGGGCGGCCTGGTCTGTCTCGTCGCCGACCGCGACCTGTCGGCTTCCGGCGTGGAGGTCGACTTCTTCGGCGACACGGCGCGGATGCCCGCGGGCCCCGCGCTGCTGGCGCAGCAGACCGGCGCGCTGCTCCTGCCGGTGACCCTCTGGTACGACGAGTCGCCGGTGATGCAGGGCCGGGTCCATCCGCCCGTGGACGTACCGGAGACAGGTACCCGCGCGGAAAAGACGTCTGTCATGGCACAGGCGGTGGCCGATGCCTTCGCCGGCGGGATCGCCGACCATCCGGAGGACTGGCACATGCTGCAACGGCTCTGGGTGGCGGACCTCGAACCGCGTGAGGGGTCCGCGTGAAGATCGGCATCGTCTGCCCGTACTCCTGGGACGTGCCGGGCGGCGTCCAGTTCCACATCAGGGACCTGGCGGAGCATCTGATCCGGCTGGGCCACACGGTGTCCGTCCTGGCCCCGGCCGACGACGACACCCCGCTGCCGCCGTACGTCGTCTCGGCCGGGCGCGCGGTGCCCGTCCCGTACAACGGCTCGGTGGCCCGGCTCAACTTCGGCTTCCTCTCGGCCGCCCGCGTACGCCGCTGGCTGCACGAGGGCGAGTTCGACGTGATGCACATCCACGAGCCGACCTCGCCGTCCCTCGGACTGCTCGCCTGCTGGGCGGCGTCGGGCCCGACCGTCGCGACGTTCCACACGTCCAACCCGCGCTCACGCGCGATGATCGCGGCGTACCCGATCCTGCAGAACGCGCTGGAGAAGATCAGCGCGCGGATCGCGGTCAGCGAGTACGCGCGCCGGACACTGGTCGAACACCTCGGCGGCGACGCCGTCGTGATCCCCAACGGGGTCGACGTCGACTTCTTCGCCGACGCCGAGCCCAACCCGGCGTGGCAGGGCGGCACGATCGGCTTCATCGGCCGCATCGACGAGCCCCGCAAGGGGATGCCGGTCCTGATGAAGGCGCTGCCGAAGATTCTCGCGGCCTACCCCGGGACGCGGCTGCTGGTGGCGGGACGCGGCGACGAGAAGGAAGCCGTCGAGTCCCTGCCCAAGGCGCTGCGCGGGCAGGTCGAGTTCCTGGGGATGGTGAGCGACGCGGACAAGGCGAGGCTGCTGCGCAGCCTCGACGTGTACGTGGCGCCCAACACGGGCGGCGAGAGCTTCGGCATCATCCTGGTCGAGGCGATGTCCGCGGGCGCTGCGGTGCTGGCGAGCGACCTGGACGCGTTCGCCCAGGTCTTGGACCAGGGCGCGGCGGGCGAGCTGTTCGCGAACGAGGACGCGGACGCGCTGGCGGACGCGGCGATCCGGCTGCTGGGCGACGCGTCGCGCCGCGCGGAACTGCGGGAGCGCGGGAGCGCGCATGTGCGGCGGTTCGACTGGTCGACGGTGGGCGCGGATATTTTGGCCGTGTACGAGACGGTGACGGACGGTGCGGCGTCGGTGGCGACGGACGAGAGGGCGACGGGCTTCAGGGCGCGCTTCGGCTTGGCGGCGCGGGACTAGCCGTCCGGGGTTGCGGGTCGTGGTTGCGGTCTCGCTGTCTGGTGGCGGTGTCCGGGTCCTGCGGAGGGGGGTGTCCGGACTGCTTGTCGCATGAGCTCCTTCGCTTTACGTCCGGACACCCCCCTCCTCCGGCCCCGGCCCCCTCCCCCCGGCGGTCGGGCACACCCGTCCGCGTCAGCGCGGGTGAGCGGTGCCGTGCCGGCCGAGGGGCATGTCCCTGGCGTGAACGCCCGGCCGCCGGCCCTTGGTGGTCGCGGGGCAGCCGATTCGGGCGGCTGGGGTGAAGGGGGTCGTGCAGGGGTGGTGTCCGGAGCGTAGAGCGTGATTTGTGGCGCATCTCGGCGGTGGCTCCGCGTCAGAGGAGTACGCGCCGTAAATCATGCAGCGCAGGACGCCTCCCCGGAACGGCACCCGGCGACAACCGCAACCACCACCCGCAACCCCGAACCGCGCCGGACGGCGACACCGCGCAGGACGCGACCCCGGAACGGCCCCCGGCAACCACCGCAACCACCACCCCGCACCGACCACCGGCCGGACGACAAACACCCGCCGCACGACGACTAGCCTGCGCACGTGACGCAAACCATCATCTGGATCGTCGGCATCGCCATCGCCATCGGGCTCTACCTGAGTTGGACCGCCGGGCGGCTCGACCGGCTGCACGCCCGTATCGACGCCGCCCGCGCCGCCCTGGACGCGCAGTTGTTGCGGCGGGCGTCCGTCGCGCAGGAGCTCGCCACCTCCGGCCTGCTCGATCCCGCCGCCTCGCTCGTCCTGTACGAGGCCACGCACGCCGCCCGGCAGGCCGAGGAGGAGCAGCGGGAGGTGGCCGAGAGCGAGTTGAGCCAGGCGTTGCGGGCCGTGTTCGGGGAGCCCGAGCAGGTCGAGGCCGTGCGGGCCGCGCCCGGCGGGGAGGAGGCGGCCGACGAACTCGCCGCCGCCGTGCGCCGCGTACCGATGGCGCGGCTGTTCCACAACGACGCCGTACGCGCCGCCCGCGCCCTGCGGCGGCACCGCAAGGTGCGCTGGTTCCGGCTCGCCGGCCACGCACCGTTCTCGCCGACGTTCGAGATGGACGACGAGCCGCCCACCGCGCTCGCGGCCCGGCCGGTGAGCTGAGAAGGATCCACCGGCTCTCCGGTGGCCCTTGCTGTGGACCGGTGACCAGGCGTTCTCTTGGAGGAGTCACATCCTTCCCAGTCCAGTGAGGTCGCTCCGTGTCCACCAGCCCCCAGACCCCCGAAACCGGCACCGCACGCGTCAAGCGCGGCATGGCAGAGCAGCTCAAGGGCGGCGTGATCATGGACGTCGTCACGCCGGAGCAGGCGAAGATCGCCGAGGACGCCGGCGCGGTGGCCGTGATGGCTCTGGAGCGGGTGCCCGCCGACATCCGTAAGGACGGCGGGGTGGCCCGGATGTCCGACCCGGACATGATCGAGGGGATCATCGGGGCGGTGTCGATCCCGGTCATGGCCAAGTCCCGGATCGGGCACTTCGTGGAGGCGCAGGTCCTCCAGTCGCTCGGCGTCGACTACATCGACGAGTCGGAGGTGCTGACGCCCGCGGACGAGGTCAACCACTCGGACAAGTGGGCGTTCACCACCCCGTTCGTGTGCGGTGCGACCAACCTGGGTGAGGCGCTGCGGCGGATCGCCGAGGGCGCGGCCATGATCCGGTCGAAGGGCGAGGCCGGCACCGGCAACGTCGTCGAGGCCGTGCGCCACCTGCGGCAGATCAAGAACGAGATCGCCCGGCTGCGCGGGTACGACAGCAACGAGCTGTACGCGGCGGCCAAGGAGCTGCGCGCGCCGTACGAGATCGTCCGGGAGGTCGCCGAGCTGGGCAAGCTGCCCGTGGTGCTGTTCTCGGCGGGCGGTGTGGCGACCCCGGCGGACGCGGCGCTGATGCGTCAGCTCGGCGCCGAGGGCGTCTTCGTCGGGTCCGGCATCTTCAAGTCGGGCGACCCGGCCAAGCGCGCGGCCGCGATCGTCAAGGCCACCACGTTCTTCGACGACCCGAAGATCATCGCGGACGCCTCGCGCGACCTCGGCGAGGCCATGGTCGGCATCAACCTCGACACCCTGTCCGACGCCGAGCACTTCGCGAACCGTGGCTGGTGAACAGCCGCCCCTGATCGGGGTCCTGGCGCTCCAGGGCGACGTCCGGGAGCATCTGGCGGCGCTGACGGAGGTCGGCGCCGTGGCCAGGACCGTGCGCAGGCCGCAGGAGCTGGCCGAGGTGGACGGGCTGATCGTGCCGGGCGGCGAGTCCACGACCATGTCGAAGCTGGCCGTGCTCTTCGGCATGCTTCAGCCGCTGCGTGAGCGGGTACAGGCCGGGATGCCGGTCTACGGCACGTGCGCGGGGATGATCATGCTGGCGGAGAAGATCCTCGACCCGCGGTCGGGTCAGGAGACCATCGGCGGTATCGACATGATCGTCCGCAGGAACGCGTTCGGACGGCAGAACGAGTCGTTCGAAGCGGCGGTGGACGTCACCGGGGTCGGTCCCGTCGAGGGTGTCTTCATCCGTGCGCCGTGGGTGGAGTCGGTGGGTGCGCAGGTCGAGGTGCTGGCCGAGCACGGGGGCCATGTCGTCGCCGTGCGGCAGCGGAACGCCCTCGCGACGTCGTTCCACCCGGAACTCACGGGTGATCACCGGCTGCACGGGTTCTTCGCGGATATGGTGCGCGCCTGCCGGTGACGCCGTCCCGGTAGGATCTCTGCCGAACGGAGCAGGATTGGTTACGCGAAGGAGACAGGCAGATGTCCGGCCACTCTAAATGGGCTACGACGAAGCACAAGAAGGCCGTGATCGATGCCAAGCGCGGCAAGCTCTTCGCGAAGCTGATCAAGAACATCGAGGTCGCTTCCCGCACCGGCGGCGCCGATGTCGAGGGCAACCCGACGCTGTTCGACGCCATCCAGAAGGCGAAGAAGAGCTCGGTGCCCAACAAGAACATCGACTCGGCGGTCAAGCGCGGCTCCGGCCTCGAAGCCGGTGGCGCCGACTACGAGACGATCATGTACGAGGGCTACGGGCCCAACGGTGTCGCGGTCCTCATCGAGTGCCTCACCGACAACCGCAACCGCGCAGCCTCGGACGTGCGGGTCGCGATGACCCGTAACGGCGGCTCGATGGCCGACCCCGGTTCCGTCTCGTACCTCTTCAACCGCAAGGGCGTCGTCATCGTCCCCAAGGGTGAGCTGGGCGAGGACGACGTGCTCGGCGCGGTGCTCGACGCGGGCGCCGAAGAGGTCAACGACCTCGGCGAGACCTTCGAGGTGCTCAGCGAGGCCACCGACCTGGTGCAGGTGCGCACCGCGCTCCAGGAGGCCGGCATCGACTACGACTCGGCCGACGCCAACTTCGTCCCGACCATGCAGGTCGAGCTGGACGAAGAGGGCGCCCGCAAGATCTTCAAGCTGATCGACGCGCTGGAGGACAGCGACGACGTGCAGAACGTCTTCGCCAACTTCGACGTGTCGGACGAAGTCATGGAGAAGGTCGACGCCTGACGCGGCCTCATGCCGACGGGCCGACGGGGGGACGCGCCCGCCCGTCGGCCCGTCGCGTTGTCAGTCGTGACAGATACTGTGCTGATCAGCGACTGAAGGGGAGGCGTGCGATGCGGGTTCTGGGCGTTGACCCCGGGCTGACCCGGTGCGGTGTCGGAGTGGTCGAGGGTGTGGCGGGCCGCCCCCTGACGATGCTGGGTGTCGGAGTGGTGCGGACGCCCGCCGACGCGGAGATCGGCATGCGGCTGGTCGCCATCGAGCAGGGCATCGAGGCCTGGCTGGACGAGCACAAGCCCGAACTCGTCGCGGTGGAGCGGGTGTTCGCCCAGCACAATGTGCGTACGGTGATGGGCACGGCCCAGGCGAGCGCCGTCGCCATGCTCTGCGCTTCGCGCCGTGGCATCCCCGTCGCCCTGCACACCCCCAGCGAGGTCAAGGCCGCCGTCACCGGCAGCGGACGGGCGGACAAGGCGCAGGTCGGCGCGATGGTGACCCGGCTGCTGCGGCTGGCGGCGCCGCCCAAGCCGGCCGATGCCGCCGACGCGCTGGCGCTCGCCATCTGCCACATCTGGCGCGCCCCCGCCATGAACCGTCTCCAGCAGGCGCACGCGGCGGCCCGCCCGTCCCGTATCCCCACCTCCGTACGTAAGGTCACCCGATGATCGCCTTCGTCAGCGGCCCCGTCGCCGCTCTCGCCCCGACCACGGCCGTGATCGAGGTCGGCGGCATCGGCATGTCCGTGCAGTGCACCCCCGGCACCCTCGCCGAACTGCGCGTCGGACAGCAGGCGAAGCTCGCCACCTCACTGGTCGTCAGGGAGGACTCCCTGACGCTGTACGGGTTCGCCGACGACGACGAGCGGCAGACCTTCGAACTGCTCCAGACCGCGAGCGGCGTCGGGCCACGGCTCGCCCAGGCGATGCTCGCCGTGCACGCCCCCGACAGGCTGCGCGTCGCGGTCGCCACGGGCGACGAGAAGACGCTGACCGCCGTGCCCGGCATCGGCAAGAAGGGCGCCCAGAAGCTGCTCCTCGAACTGAAGGACCGGCTCGGCGAGCCGGTCGGCCCCGGCAGGGCACAGGGCATCGGGACGGCCGTCTCCGCCTCCTGGAGCGACCAGCTGCACGCCGCGCTGATCGGCCTCGGCTACGCCACCCGCGAGGCGGACGAGGCGGTGGCGCTGGTCGCGCCGCAGGCCGAGGCCGCCGTCGCCGAAGGCCTGCAGCCCCCCGTGCCGCAGCTGCTGCGCGCCGCGCTCCAGAGCCTGAACCGAACCCGTTGAGCCGACCCCGAGGTGTACTTCAGTGAGCTGGGACGACAGCAGCAGCGAGACGACGGCGGACGAGGCCGAGCGGCTCGTCGGCTCGTCGGCCGACGGTGAGGACCAGGCCGTCGAGGCGGCCCTGCGGCCCAAGTCGCTCGACGAGTTCGTCGGCCAGGAGCGCGTCCGGGAACAGCTCGACCTGGTGCTCAAGGCGGCCCGCGCGCGCGGCGCGACCGCCGACCATGTGCTGCTCTCCGGGGCGCCGGGGCTCGGCAAGACCACCCTGTCCATGATCATCGCAGCCGAGATGAACGCGCCGATCCGGATCACCTCGGGCCCCGCCATCCAGCACGCGGGCGATCTCGCCGCGATCCTCTCCTCACTGCAGGAGGGCGAGGTCCTCTTCCTCGACGAGATCCACCGGATGTCGCGGCCCGCCGAGGAAATGCTCTACATGGCCATGGAGGACTACCGGGTCGACGTGATCGTCGGCAAGGGCCCCGGGGCGACCGCCATCCCGCTGGAACTTCCGCCGTTCACCCTGGTAGGCGCCACCACCAGGGCCGGGCTGCTGCCGCCGCCGCTGCGCGACCGGTTCGGCTTCACCGGGCACATGGAGTTCTACGAGAGCGTGGAGCTGGAGCGGGTCCTGCACCGCTCGGCGCAGCTGCTCGATCTGGAGATCGACACCGAGGGCGCCGCGGAGATCGCCGGACGCTCCCGGGGCACCCCCCGTATCGCCAACCGCCTGCTGCGCCGGGTACGGGACTACGCGCAGGTCAAGGCCGACGGCTTCATCACCCGTGAGGTGGCTGCCGTGGCCCTCAAGGTCTACGAGGTCGACGCCCGGGGACTCGACCGCCTCGACCGGGCCGTGCTCCAGGCGCTGCTGAAGCTGTTCGGCGGCGGACCCGTGGGACTTTCGACCCTCGCGGTCGCCGTGGGGGAGGAGCGGGAGACGGTCGAAGAGGTCGCCGAGCCCTTCCTCGTACGGGAGGGACTGCTCGCGCGCACCCCGCGCGGCCGGGTGGCGACGCCCGCCGCCTGGGCACATATGGGTCTCACACCCCCGCAGCAGGCACCGGGCGCAAGCGGACAACAGGGTCTCTTCGGGGCGTGACGGAGATCGCTCTCGCCAACCGAGGAACCCCGGTGCGATGCTGGGCGTTGTTCCAATGATGCGGACTCGCTTAGACTCCGCCGATGCCGCCCTTCCGGGCCGGTGTGCCCACCCCCGTATACAAGGCCGTTCGACAAGCGCGGTCGTGCGAAGGAAGTTCCCTCCCGTGAGTCTCGTGACCATCCTCCCCTTCATCGTGCTCATCGGGGCCATGTTCCTGATGACCCGGTCCGCCAAGAAGAAGCAAGCGGCGGCCGCGTCGATGCGCAACGACATGCAGCCCGGCATCGGCGTCCGCACGATCGGGGGCATGTACGCCACCGTCAAGGAGGTGCACGACGAAATGGTCCTCCTTGAGGTAGCTCCCGGAGTCCACGCCGTGTACGCCAAGAACGCCATCGGCGCCGTCATGGACGACGAGGAGTACAACCGCATCGTCCACGGCGAAGACCCCTCCCAGGAAGACGCTCTGGGTGACGGTGCGATCGTCCCCGACGACGCTTCTTCCCTGACCGAGGCCGGCGACACCCCTGCCACGGCCAAGATCGACCTCGGCAAGAAGCCCGAGGACGACGAGGCGGCCGACGCCGAGCCCGAGCTGAAGGCCGCCAAGGCCGACGCGAAGGCCGAGGCCGACGCCAAGGACAGCAAGGCCGACGGCGAGGCCGACGCGAAGTAGTCCCGTCCGCGACTACCGCGACCGTGGGCCGTCCTGCGGCCCTCAGCGGTGCACGGACCCTGCCGATTTCTGCGGGGGCAGGTCCTCACAACACTTCGTGGCCGCTCCGGCGCATACCGGGCGAGGGGCGGTTGGACAGGGAGAAACGAGAAGGTGGCAGCACCTAATAAGGGCCGAAGGCAGGCGGGGCGGGGCAAGCCGGGCCGCACCCTGACACTGTTCCTGATCGTCATGGTCGCCCTCACGGGCGGGATGTTCTGGTCCGGTCATGTCACGCCGCGGCTGGGGATCGACCTCGCGGGCGGCACGAGCATCACGCTCGAGGCGAAGAACACGCCGGGCAAGCCGAACGCGATCAACAAGACCAACATGGATACGGCGGTCAGCATCATCGACCGGCGTGTCAACGGTCTTGGTGTCTCGGAGGCCGAGGTTCAGACCCAGGGCTCCAAGAACATCATCGTGAACATCCCCAAGGGGACGAACGAGAAGCAGGCCCGCGACCAGGTCGGCCAGACGGCCCAGCTGTACTTCCGGCCGGTGCTCACCGTCGCCGCCGGCGGCCCGACGGCGCCCCAGCCGTCCGGCTCGCCCAGCGCGTCGCCGTCCGGTTCGCCCAGCGGCTCCCCGAGCGGCAAGCCGAGCGCCGAGTCCTCCGCGGGCACGTCGGGCGACAAGGCCTCGCCGTCGTCCAGCGCCACCACCCAGGGCCGTGCCGTGACGGGCGCCCTGAAGAAGGCGCCCTCGCCGACGCCGACCCCGGGTGCGACCGACCCGAGCGCCCCGGCCAGCCCGCCGGCCGCGACGCCGCCGCCGGACCCGGCCACGGCCGCTCTGCAGAAGAAGTTCGAGAACCTCAACTGCACGAGCAAGGCCCAGCGCACCACGGTCAACCAGAGCTCAGCGCCCAAGGACACGATCGTGGCCTGCGGTCAGGACTCGGACAAGCAGTGGGCCAAGTACGTCCTCGGCCCGGCCGAGCTCGAAGGCACCGACGTCTCCAAGTCCAAGGGCGTCCTCGACCCGCAGCGCGGCATGTGGATCGTCACCCTCGACTTCACCGGTGGCGGCACGAAGAAGTTCCAGTCGATCACGACGAAGCTCTCGAAGCAGCAGCAGCCGATGAACCAGTTCGCCATCGTGCTGGACGGCAACGTCGTCTCGGCGCCCTCGGTGAGCCAGACCCTCGGCGCCAGCGCCGAGATCTCCGGCAGCTTCACCCAGCAGTCCGCGCAGGACCTCGCGAACGTGCTCTCGTACGGCGCGCTGCCGCTGTCCTTCAAGGAGGAGAGCGTCAGTACGGTCACCGCCGCGCTCGGCACCGAACAGCTCCAGGCGGGGCTGATCGCGGGCGCCATCGGGCTGGCCCTGGTCATCATCTACCTGGTGGCCTACTACCGGGGTCTGTCGCTGATCGCGCTGCTCAGCCTGCTGACCTCCGGCATCCTCACGTACGTGATCATGTCGCTGCTCGGCCCTGGTATCGGCTTCGCGCTGAACCTGCCGGCGGTCTGCGGTGCGATCGTCGCCATCGGTATTACGGCGGACTCGTTCATCGTGTACTTCGAACGGATCCGGGACGAGATCAGAGAGGGCAGGACCCTGCGTCCCGCCGTCGAGCGAGCCTGGCCGCGCGCCCGGCGCACCGTCCTGGTCTCCGACTTCGTGTCGTTCCTCGCCGCAGCCGTGCTGTTCCTTGTCACGGTCGGCAAGGTGCAGGGCTTCGCGTTCACCCTCGGCCTGACCACGATCCTCGACGTGGTCGTGGTGTTCTTCTTCACCAAGCCGGTCATGACGCTCCTCGCCCGCACCAAGTTCTTCTCCAGCGGCAGCCCGTGGTCGGGTCTCGACCCGAAGCGTCTCGGGGCCAAGCCGCCCCTGCGCCGCTCCCGCCGCACCGGCGGCCCCACCGACCACCCGAAGGAGGCGTGAGATGTCGCGACTCGGTGCATTCGGCGCCCGGCTCTACCGTGGCGAGGTCGGCTACGACTTCGTCGGGAAGCGCAAGATCTGGTACGGGATCTCGATCCTGATCACCATCACGGCCATCGTCGGCCTGGCGGTGCGCGGTCTCAACATGGGCATCGAGTTCAAGGGCGGTGCTGTCTTCACCATTCAGCACACGACCACCTCGGTCGCCAAGGCCCAGACCGACACCGAGGCGGCGGCCCCCGGCCACGAGGTCGTGGTCCAGAAGCTCGGCAGCGACGGTCTGCGCATCCAGGTCAGCGACCTGAACCCGCAGAACTCCGCCGCCGTGACGACGGAGCTCTCCAAGGACCTGAACGTCCCGGAGAGCAAGATCGCCGCCGACCTGGTCGGTCCCAGCTGGGGAGAGTCGGTCGCCAACAAGGCGTGGACCGGACTGGGGATCTTCCTGGTCCTGGTGGTGATCTATCTGGCCATCGCCTTCGAGTGGCGGATGGCCGTCGCCGCCCTCGTCGCCCTGATCCACGACCTCACCATCACCGTCGGTGTCTACGCCCTCGTCGGCTTCGAGGTCACACCGGGCACGGTGATCGGTCTGCTGACCATTCTCGGTTACTCGCTCTACGACACCGTCGTCGTCTTCGACAGTCTCAAGGAGCAGTCGAAGGGGATCACCAAGCAGTCCCGCTGGACCTTCAGCGAGGTCGCCAACCGCTCGATCAACGGCACCCTGGTGCGGTCCATCAACACCACGGTGGTCGCCCTGCTGCCGGTCGCCGGTCTGCTGTTCATCGGCGGCGGCCTCCTCGGTGCCGGCACGCTGAACGACATCTCGCTGGCCCTGTTCGTCGGCCTCGCCGCCGGTGCGTACTCCTCGATCTTCATCGCCACCCCGCTGGTGGCGGACCTCAAGGAGAGCGAGCCGCAGATGAAGGCCCTGAAGAAGCGGGTGTTCGCCAAGCGGGCGGCCGCAGCGGCCAAGGGCGAGTCGATCGAGCAGACCGACTACGGCACGGACGACGACGCTCCGGCGGACGACGACCCGGCCGGTGCGACTCCCGCCGCCGCCGGCTCGGTCAACGGACCGCGCAGCCGCAACCGCAACAACGGGCGGCCCTCGGGGCGGCGCCGATGACGGACGACAGCACGCGGGAGCTGCTGCTCAGCCGCATCCGTGACGTCTCGGACTACCCCAAGCCGGGGGTGATGTTCAAGGACATCACCCCGCTGCTGGCCGACCCCAAGGCGTTCTCCGCGCTCACCGACGCGCTGGCCGAGGTGTGTGTCCGGCAGGGCGCCACGAAGATCGTCGGTCTGGAGGCGCGCGGGTTCATCCTCGCCGCCCCGGTCGCCGTCAGGGCCGGGCTCGGCTTCATCCCCGTCCGCAAGGCGGGGAAGCTGCCGGGAGCGACGCTGTCGCAGACGTACGAGCTGGAGTACGGCAGCGCCGAGATCGAGGTGCACGCCGAGGATCTGGCCGAAGGTGACCGGGTCATCGTCATCGACGACGTCCTGGCCACCGGCGGTACGGCCGAAGCGTCCCTTGAGCTGGTCAGGCGGGCGGGCGCCGAGGTCGTGGGCGTCGCCGTACTGCTGGAACTCGGCTTCCTCGCGGGCCGTGCCCGCCTGGAGCCGGCCCTGCGCGGGGCTCCGCTGGAGGCCCTGATCACGGTCTGACCGATCTCTTACGCACACCAGGACGGGCGCCCGGGAACACCGGGCGCCCGTCCTGTGTTGTGTAATCCCTCCAGTCCCGGGGCGAGCGGAATGCCCAGGGTCGATACCATGGAGGTTCGGGCCTGACCGGGGGACCCGGATCCGCACGAGGAGCGCTCTTGCCAGACGAGGCCCAGCCACTGGCCGCCGCAACGCCCGACGAGCACGAGAACCGGGCAACGAAGGCATCGGACGCGCCGCAGGAGAAGCCCGCGGCAGCGCCCGAGGCGGAGCGCGCCCAGAATCCGGCACAGGCGGCCCCGGCGGAGACTCCGGCGCCCGCCGACCCCGCGCAGCCGCCCGCCGCCCCGGCCGTGACACCTCCGGCCGTGACACCTCCCGCCGTGACGCCTCCCGCCGCGACACCTGCGGCGGCGCAGCCACCGGCGCCCCCGGCCGCCAAGGCCCCGCCCGTGCCGCCCACGCCCGTCACCGCCCCGAAGCCCGGTCCGGCCACGCCCGCGCGCTCCGGCGGCTCGTCCAACCGCGTCAGGGCCCGGCTCGCCAGGCTCGGCGTGCAGCGCTCGTCCCCGTACAACCCGGTTCTCGAACCGCTGCTGCGGACGGTCCGGGGCAACGACCCCAAGATCGAGTCCGCGACGCTGCGCCAGATCGAGAGCGCCTACCAGGTCGCCGAGCGCTGGCACCGCGGCCAGAAGCGCAAGAGCGGCGACCCGTACATCACCCACCCCCTCGCCGTCACGACGATCCTCGCCGAGCTGGGCATGGACCCCGCCACCCTGATGGCGGGCCTGCTGCACGACACGGTCGAGGACACCGAGTACGGCCTGGACACCCTGCGCAAGGACTTCGGCGAGCAGGTCGCCCTCCTCGTCGACGGGGTCACCAAGCTGGACCGGGTCAAGTTCGGCGAGGCCGCGCAGGCCGAGACCGTACGCAAGATGGTCGTCGCCATGGCCAAGGACCCGCGGGTCCTGGTCATCAAGCTCGCCGACCGGCTGCACAACATGCGCACGATGCGGTATCTCAAGCGGGAGAAGCAGGAGAAGAAGGCCCGCGAGACGCTGGAGATCTACGCACCGCTGGCCCACCGGCTGGGCATGAACACCATCAAGTGGGAGCTGGAGGACCTCGCCTTCGCGATCCTCTACCCCAAGATGTACGACGAGATCGTCCGGCTCGTCGCCGAGCGGGCCCCCAAGCGCGACGAGTACCTGGCCATAGTGACCGACGAGGTGCAGTCGGACCTGCGGGCGGCCCGGATCAAGGCCACCGTCACAGGCCGGCCGAAGCACTACTACAGCGTCTACCAGAAGATGATCGTCCGCGGCCGGGACTTCGCGGAGATCTACGACCTGGTCGGCATCCGTGTCCTCGTCGACACCGTCCGCGACTGCTACGCGGCGCTCGGCACCGTGCACGCCCGGTGGAATCCGGTGCCGGGGCGGTTCAAGGACTACATCGCGATGCCGAAGTTCAACATGTACCAGTCGCTGCACACGACGGTCATCGGCCCCAACGGCAAGCCCGTCGAGCTGCAGATCCGCACCTTCGACATGCACCGCCGCGCCGAGTACGGCATCGCCGCGCACTGGAAGTACAAGCAGGAGGCCGTCGCCGGGGCGTCGAAGGTGCGCACCGACGTGCCCAGGTCCACCAGCAAGGTCGGCGGCCAGGACACCGTCAACGACATGGCGTGGCTGCGGCAGTTGCTCGACTGGCAGAAGGAGACCGAGGACCCCAGCGAGTTCCTGGAGTCGCTCCGCTTCGACCTGTCGCGCAACGAGGTCTTCGTGTTCACGCCGAAGGGCGACGTGATAGCGCTGCCCGCGGGCGCGACGCCCGTCGACTTCGCGTACGCCGTGCACACGGAGGTCGGCCACCGCACCATAGGAGCGCGGGTCAACGGGCGGCTCGTACCGCTCGAATCGACCCTCGACAACGGGGACCTGGTGGAGGTCTTCACCTCCAAGGCGTCCGGCGCGGGACCGTCACGCGACTGGCTGGGGTTCGTCAAGTCGCCCCGGGCCAGGAACAAGATCCGTGGCTGGTTCTCCAAGGAACGCCGTGACGAGGCGATCGAGCAGGGCAAGGACGCCATCGCCAAGGCGATGCGCAAGCAGAACCTGCCGATCCAGCGCATCCTCACCGGCGACTCGCTGGTCACGCTCGCGCACGAGATGCGCTACCCCGACATCTCGTCGCTGTACGCGGCGATCGGCGAGGGCCATGTCGCCGCGCAGGGCGTCGTCCACAAGCTGGTGCAGGCGCTCGGCGGCGAGGAGGCCGCAAACGAGGACCTCGCCGAGAGCGAGCCGCCCTCGCACGGCCGCAGCAAGCGCCGTAAGAGCGCCGACCCCGGGGTGGTCGTCAAGGGCGTCGACGACGTGTGGGTCAAGCTCGCGCGCTGCTGTACGCCGGTGCCGGGAGACCCGATCATCGGCTTCGTCACGCGCGGCAGCGGCGTCTCGGTGCACCGCGCCGACTGCGTCAACGTCGACTCGCTGTCCCAGCAGCCCGAGCGGATCCTGGAAGTCGAGTGGGCGCCCACCCAGTCGTCGGTGTTCCTGGTCGCCATCCAGGTCGAGGCGCTGGACCGCTCCCGGCTGCTGTCGGACGTCACGCGCGTCCTGTCCGACCAGCACGTCAACATCCTGTCGGCGGCCGTCCAGACGTCCCGCGACCGGGTGGCCACCTCGCGCTTCACCTTCGAGATGGGTGACCCGAAGCACCTCGGGCACGTCCTGAAGGCCGTACGGGGCGTGGAGGGCGTCTACGACGTCTACCGCGTCACCTCGGCCCGCAGGCCGTAGCGCCCACCAGCCGAACACGAAGGCGGCCCCGGAGCTTCACGCTCCGGGGCCGCCCTCGCACATCTGGGACGTCGCGTCAGCCGCCGAACTCCTGCAAGCCCTTCAGCGCCTGGTCGAGCAGCGCCTGCCGGCCCTCCAGCTCCTTGGCGAGCTTGTCCGCCCGGGAGTTGTTGCCCTGCGCGCGCGCCGCGTCGATCTGCGTACGCAGCTTGTCGACGGCGGCCTGCAGCTGACCGGTCAGACCCTCGGCGCGGGCCCGCGCCTCCGGGTTCGTCCGGCGCCACTCGTTCTCCTCGGACTCCTGCAGCGCCCGCTCCACGGTCTGCATCCGGCCCTCGACCTTGGGCCTGGCGTCGCGCGGCACATGCCCGATCGCCTCCCAGCGCTCGTTGATGGCACGGAAAGCGGCCCTGGCCGACTTGAGATCCTTCACCGGCAGCAGGCGCTCGGCCTCGACGGCCAGCTCCTCCTTGAGCTTCAGATTCTCGGTCTGCTCGGCGTCCCGCTCGGCGAAGACCTCGCCGCGTGCGGCGAAGAAGACGTCCTGGGCACCGCGGAAGCGGTTCCACAGGTCGTCCTCGGCCTCGCGCTGGGCGCGGCCCGCCGCCTTCCAGTCCGTCATCAGCTCGCGGTAACGCGCCGCCGTGGCACCCCAGTCGGTGGACCCGGACAGCGCCTCGGCCTCGGTGACCAGCTTCTCCTTGGCCTGCCGTGCCTCCTCGCGCTGCGCGTCGAGCGCGGCGAAGTGGGCCTTGCGCCGCTTGGAGAAGGCGGAGCGCGCGTGCGAGAAGCGGTGCCACAGCTCGTCGTCGGACTTCCGGTCCAGCCTCGGCAGGCCCTTCCAGATGTCCACCAGCGCCCGCAGCCGCTCACCGGCGGCCCGCCACTGGTCGCTCTGCGCCAGCTCCTCGGCCTCGACGACCAGCGCCTCCTTGGCGACCTTCGCCTCATCGGTCTGCTTGGCGCGCTGTGCCTTGCGCTCCTCACGGCGCGCTTCGACCGTCGCGACCAGGCCGTCGAGGCGCTGCCGCAGCGCGTCGAGGTCACCCACCGCGTGGTGTTCGTCGATCTGCCCGCGCAGATGATCGATGGCCGCCGTCGCGTCCTTCGCGGACAGGTCGGTGGTCTTCACCCGCTTTTCGAGCAACCCGATCTCGACGACCAGGCCCTCGTACTTGCGCTCGAAATAGGCCAGGGCCTCGTCCGGAGAGCCGGCCTGCCAGGATCCGACGACCTGCTCGCCCTCGGCCGTACGCACGTACACGGTGCCTGTCTCGTCGACACGGCCCCACGGGTCGCTGCTCACAGCGCCTCCTCCACCTGATGCCCGCCGGGGAGTTGGCCCCCGGGCATCGTCCACAGTTTCCTGGGGCGGGCAGCGCCCGCCCTGCACAACGCCAATCTAAGTGACAGGGCGACCGGCTGTCCGCACTCAGCACGGCTGAAATTCGGCTGGTTACGCCTTGTCGACGGTGGCCTTCGAGATGGTGACGGCCTTCTTGGGCGCACCGTCACCGCTGCCGCCGGTGACGCCGGCCTTCGCCACGTCCTTCACGGTCTGCAGACCGGCCGCGTCCATCGTCCCGAACGGGGTGTACGTGGGCGGCAGCTTGGTGTCCTTGTAGACCAGGAAGAACTGGCTGCCACCGGTGTGCGGCTGGCCGGTGTTGGCCATCGCGACCGTCCCCGCGGGGAAGGTCACCGTGCCGTCGGCAGCGGCCTTGCCGAGCGCCGTGAGGTTCTCGTCGGGGATGGTGTAGCCGGGGCCGCCCGAGCCGTCGCCCTTCGGGTCGCCGCACTGGAGCACGAAGATGCCGGACGTCGTCAGCCGGTGGCACTTCGTCTTGTCGAAGTACTTCTTGTCGGCGAGCGCCTTGAACGAGTTGACGGTGTGCGGGGTCTTCGCCGCGTCCATGGCGATGGCGATGTCACCCTGGTTCGTCTTGAGCGACATCGTGTACTTGGCCGTCTTGTCGACCGTCATCTTCGGTTCGGGCGGTGCGCTCTCGCTCGCCGAGGGGGACGGCACGGGCGACGGCGGCGCCGACGGCTTCGCCGCCGTGTCGGTCTTGTCGTCGTCCGACAGGCCCACCGACGCGTACGCGGCGCCGCCGGCCAGCACCACCACGGCCAGCACCGAGGCGATGACGATGTTGCGCCGCTTCGCCTTCCGCCGTGCCTCGGCCCGGCGCTGCTGCTGGCGCTCGAACTTCTTGCGGGCGAGTTCCCGCCGCCGCTGGTCGTTGTTGGCCACCGGGTCTTCTCCTCGTGGGTCGGCATGATCGTCGGCATGTCACAGGACTAGCCCCGTACGGTATATGGGTTAGCTGTGGAATGAGCAGCGCCGGTAGGCTTTGATCTGCCGCGATCTCCTCGCGGGCACGGACCTGCCGGACAACAAAAAGGGACGATTGTGCTCATTGCCGGGTTCCCCGCCGGGGCCTGGGGGACCAATTGTTATCTGGTCGCCCCCGCCGCGGGCGAGGAGTGCGTGATCATCGACCCGGGCCACCAGGCCGCCCAGGGCGTCGCCGACGCGGTGCGCAAGCACCGGCTCAAGCCGGTCGCCGTCGTCCTCACGCACGGCCACATCGACCATGTCGCCTCGGTCGTCCCCGTCTGCGGTGCCCATGACGTACCGGCCTGGATCCACCCCGCCGACCGCTACATGATGAGCGACCCCGAGAAGGGGATCGGCCGCTCGATCGGCATGCCGCTCATGGGCGAGCTGACCGTGGGGGAGCCGGACGACATCAGGGAACTGACCGACGGCGCACGGCTGCGGCTGGCGGGGCTCGACCTCGCCGTCTCGCATGCGCCCGGCCATACCAAGGGGTCGGTGACCTTCGGACTGCCCGAGGACACGGCGGGGGACATCCCGCCGCTGCTGTTCTCCGGTGATCTGCTGTTCGCCGGCTCCGTCGGACGCACCGATCTGCCCGGCGGCGACCAGGCCGAGCTGTTCGAGTCGCTGGCCCGCGTGTGCCTGCCGCTCGACGACTCGACCGTGGTGCTGTCGGGCCACGGCCCCCAGACGACCATCGGCCAGGAGCGCACCGCCAACCCGTATCTGCGGGAAGCGGCGACCGCCGGCGACGGCGGAGCGAGCGCCCGGCCGCTACGAGGAATGTGACGCAGCGATCCCCATGAGTACTTTCCAGGCCCCCAAGGGCACCTACGACCTGCTCCCGCCCGAGTCCGCGACGTTCCTCGCGGTACGCGAGGCGATCTCGGCGCCGCTCAGGAACTCCGGCTACGGCTATGTGGAGACCCCCGGCTTCGAGAACGTGGAGCTGTTCGCGCGCGGTGTCGGCGAGTCCACCGACATCGTCAGCAAGGAGATGTACGCCTTCGAGACCAAGGGCGGCGACAAGCTCGCGCTGCGCCCCGAGGGCACGGCTTCCGTGCTGCGCGCCGCGCTGGAGGCCAACCTCCACAAGGCGGGCAGGCTGCCGGTCAAGCTCTGGTACTCCGGCTCGTACTACCGCTACGAGCGCCCGCAGAAGGGCCGCTACCGGCACTTCTCCCAGGTGGGCGCCGAGGCGATCGGCGCCGAGGACCCCGCGCTCGACGCCGAGTTGATCATCCTGGCCGACCAGGCGTACCGCTCGCTCGGACTGCGCACCTTCCGCATCCTGCTCAACTCGCTGGGTGACAAGGTCTGCAGGCCCGTCTACCGCGAAGCGCTCCAGGGCTTCCTGCGCGGACTCGACCTCGACGAGGAGACCCGCCGCCGGATCGAGATCAACCCGCTCCGGGTCCTCGACGACAAGCGCCCCGACGTGCAGCGTCAACTCGCCGAAGCGCCGCTGCTCCGCGACTATCTGTGCGACGCGTGCAAGGCGTACCACGAAGAGGTGCGCGAACTGCTGGGCGCTGCGGGCGTCGCGTACGAGGACGACGCGCGGCTCGTCCGCGGCCTCGACTACTACACCCGCACCACCTTCGAGTTCGTCCACGACGGTCTCGGCGCGCAGTCGGCGGTGGGCGGCGGCGGCCGTTACGACGGGCTCTCCGAGATGATCGGCGGCCCCGCGCTGCCGTCGGTCGGCTGGGCGCTGGGTGTCGACCGTACGGTCCTGGCGCTGGAGGCCGAGGGGATCACGCTCCAACTGCCCTCCGCCACCAGCGTGTTCGCGATCGCGCTCGGTGAGGAGGCGCGGCGTGTGCTGTTCGCCGCCGTCACCGAACTGCGCAGGGTGGGGATCGCCGCCGACTTCAGTTTCGGCACGAAGGGACTGAAGGGCGCCATGAAGGACGCCAACAGGTCCGGCGCCCGCTACACGCTCGTGGCGGGCGAGCGCGATCTCGCCGACGGCGTGGTCCAGCTCAAGGACATGGAGAGCGGCGAGCAGGGGCCCGTCGCGCTCGGCGACATCGGTGCGGAGCTGGCCCGCCGGCTCGACCGGTAACAGCGCTCAGGACGTTGTCCTTATCTCCGGCGAACAGTGGTCCTGGGGGCGGGTGCGGCACAATGAGCCTGCCCCCACAGGCCACTGAAACGTATGGAAAGCGATATGACGAGTACCGCGCTGGACGATGTCTCCTCCTCCGAGCGGGACGAGGGTGACTCCGCCCGTACGATCGGCGGCAGCCGTGCCTTCGGGCTGCTGCTGATCATCACGGGCGCCGCGGGGCTGCTGGCCGCCTGGGTCATCACGCTCGACAAGTTCAAGCTGCTCGAAGACCCCGGCTTCACGCCCGGGTGCAGTCTCAACCCCGTCGTGTCCTGCGGCAGTGTGATGAAGAGCGCACAGGCGGCGGTCTTCGGCTTCCCCAACCCGATGCTCGGCCTCGCCACGTACCCCGTCGTGATCGGCATCGGCCTCGCCGTGCTGGCGGGCGCCCGGTTCCGCGGCTGGTACTGGCTCGGGCTGAACCTCGGCGCCCTCTTCGGTGTCGGGTTCTGCACCTGGCTCCAGTACCAGTCGCTGTACAGCATCAACGCCCTGTGCCTGTGGTGCTGCCTCGCCTGGGTCGGTACGACGGTCCTGTTCTGGTACGTGACGTCGCACAACGTCCGCGCCGGGATCCTGCCGGCGCCGTCCTGGCTGCGGAGCTTCTTCGGCGAGTTCACCTGGGTGCTCCCGGTGCTGCACCTCGGCATCATCGGGATGCTCATCCTGACCCGCTGGTGGGACTTCTGGACCAGCTGACGGCTGCCCGACCGGTCCGATCACGCTGTCGGTGGCCTGACATAGGCTTCACATGTGGAGCCCGACCTCTTTACCGCAGCGGCGGAAGACCGCCAGGAGAAGGATCCGTCCAGCAGCCCCCTGGCCGTACGGATGCGTCCGCGCGTCCTCGACGAAGTCGTCGGCCAGCGCCATCTGCTCAAGCCCGGATCACCGCTGCGCCGCCTGGTCGGCGAGGGTACGGGCGGTCCCGCAGGACCCTCGTCCGTGATCCTCTGGGGGCCGCCCGGCACCGGCAAGACCACCCTGGCCTACGTCGTCTCGAAGGCGACCAACAAGCGTTTCGTGGAGCTGTCCGCGATCACCGCGGGGGTCAAGGAGGTCAGGGCCGTCATCGACGGCGCCCGCCGCGCCTCCGGTGGCTACGGCAAGGAGACCGTCCTCTTCCTCGATGAGATCCACCGCTTCAGCAAGGCCCAGCAGGACTCGCTGCTGCCCGCCGTGGAGAACCGCTGGGTCACACTCATCGCGGCCACCACCGAGAACCCGTACTTCTCGATCATCTCCCCGCTGCTCTCCCGGTCGCTGCTGCTCACGCTCGAACCGCTCACCGACGACGACCTGCGCAGTCTGCTGCGCCGCGCGCTCACCGAGGAGCGGGGTCTCGGCGGCGCCGTCACGCTCCCGGACGACGCGGAGGCGCATCTGCTGCGGATCGCCGGCGGTGACGCACGGCGCGCGCTGACCGCGCTGGAGGCGGCGGCCGGCGCCGCGATCGACAAGGGCGAGGCGGAGATCACCCTCGGCACGGTCGAGGAGACGGTCGACCGCGCTGCGGTGGCGTACGACCGCGACGGGGACCAGCACTACGACGTGGCGAGCGCGCTCATCAAGTCGATCCGCGGCTCCGACGTGGACGCGGCACTGCACTACCTGGCCCGGATGATCGACGCGGGGGAGGACCCCCGGTTCATCGCGAGACGGCTGATGATCTCGGCGAGCGAGGACATCGGCCTCGCCGATCCGGCCGCCCTGCCGCTCGCCGTCGCGGCGGCCCAGGCCGTCGCCATGATCGGCTTCCCCGAGGCGTCCCTCACCCTCAGCCACGCCACCATCGCCCTCGCCCTCGCCCCGAAGTCGAACGCGGCGACGCTGGCGATCGGCGCCGCCCTCGAAGACGTCAAGACGGGGGTGGCCGGATCGGTGCCGACGCATCTGCGCGACGGCCATTACAAGGGCGCGGCCAAGCTCGGCCACGCGCAGGGCTATGTGTATCCGCACGACGTGCCGGGCGGGATCGCCGCCCAGCAGTACGCGCCGGAGGGCGTCCAGGGCAAGCGGTACTACGAGCCGACCCGCTACGGCGCCGAGGCGCGGTACGCCGACGTCGTGGAGAAGGTGCGCGAGCGGCTGCGCGGCGACAGTTCCTGACCTGCCGGACAGGCCCTAGTGCGACGCGTCGAAGAGGGTGTGCATCGCCCGGCGCAGTCCGTTCACGTCGGCCACCGGCTCGGGGAAGTCGAAGCGCGCGTCGAAGCACTGGACGCCGGTGAAGCGCACCCGCAGTCCGAACCGGTCCAGCGCGACGGGCACGGCGGCGGAGCCGGCGGTCGAGGCACCGGCCCGTTCGCCGAGCAGTTCGCGCAGCCGCCGGACCTCGGCGCCGTGGGCGCTGTGCAGATGCTGGAGCAGCTCGGCCTCGTGCTCGACCAGCGGGTCGGCCTCGGCTGCGGCGAACTCCTCGGGCTCGACGGACTCGGCGCCCCACAGGTCGTCCACGCAGGCCTCGCCCACTTCGAGGCGGAGCGTGGCCTGGCCGGGTTCCGCTCGTCCCGGCACCCGGGTCAGCCAGCCGGAGACCCAGGCCCGGCCCCTGATCCGGTGCGGTACGGAGACGGGCGCGACATCGGTGATCTCCAGCACGGCGGACAGCTCGTCGTCCTGCGCGTGGGCGGCGGCGCGTACGGCGGGGGAGTCCGCGGCGAAGACGAGGAACACGTCACCTTCGGGCCCCACCACGCGGGCATCCGGCATCAACTGGAGGGGTTTGGCGCCTTCAAGCCCTGGAATGAGCAGCACCGACGAGCATGTACTCTGTACGAGAGTTCGTGTGCGCTCGGCTGCTGACGGCATCCGGGCGATTTCAAGCCCGCTGGGACGCGGCTGACCATGAGCTGATCGGACCTCCGTCGATTCGGTGCCCTGTGCGTCGAGGCTGTCTGTGATGCGCGTGGTGTTCCCAGGGCGAGACATGCGATCTCCTTTGAGTAAGGTGAGCCTAACCTAACCTACAACGGAGGTCTGGAGAACGTGCCTAACCAGTCGCGTCCCAAGGTCAAGAAGTCGCGTGCGCTCGGTATCGCGCTGACGCCGAAGGCTGTCAAGTACTTCGAGGCCCGTCCCTACCCGCCGGGTGAGCACGGTCGCGGACGCAAGCAGAACAGTGACTACAAGGTCCGTCTGCTGGAGAAGCAGCGCCTGCGCGCCCAGTACGACATCAGCGAGCGCCAGATGGCGCGTGCCTACGACCGCGCCCGCAAGGCCGAGGGCAAGACGGGCGAGGCGCTCGTCGTCGAGCTGGAGCGCCGTCTCGACGCGCTGGTCCTGCGTTCGGGCATCGCCCGCACCATCTACCAGGCCCGTCAGATGGTCGTCCACGGCCACATCGAGGTCAACGGCAACAAGGTCGACAAGCCGTCGTTCCGCGTCCGTCCCGACGACGTCGTGATGGTCCGCGAGCGCAGCCGCGAGAAGGTCCCCTTCCAGGTCGCGCGCGAAGGTGGCTACGACACCGACGGCGAGACCCCGCGCTACCTCCAGGTCAACCTGAAGGCGCTGGCGTTCCGCCTGGACCGCGACCCGAACCGCAAGGAAATCCCGGTCATCTGCGACGAGCAGCTGGTCGTCGAGTACTACGCCCGCTGACCCGGCCGTAGCTCACCGCGCGTCTGCCCGCCGTTCCCCGCCGCTTCCGGCGCGGGGCCGGCGGGCTTCGGCGTACCGGACCCGCGCCACGCGGACCCGGGCCCGCGCCACGCGGACCCGCCCCCGCGCCGCCGACAATCCGGTTCAGGGGGACAGGCCCGGCGCGATAGGGTCGGACCACGATTTTCGGGGCACGATTTTCCGAGCAGAGAGCGGTGCGGTGTGACCGGTGGAGAGGTTGCCGGGCTCCTGGTGGCCGTGTTCTGGGCGATCCTGGTCTCCTTCCTCGCCGTGGTACTGGTGAGGCTGGCTCAGACGCTCAAGGCGACCACCAAGCTCATGGCGGACGTGACGGACCAGGCGGTGCCGCTGCTCGCGGACGCCTCGGCGACGGTGCGCTCGGCGCAGACCCAGCTCGACCGGGTCGACGCTATCGCCACCGACGTCCAGGAAGTCACCTCCAACGCGTCCGCGCTCTCCTCGACGGTCGCCTCGACCTTCGGCGGGCCGCTGGTCAAGGTCGCCGCCTTCGGCTACGGAGTACGACAGGCCATGAGCCGCAAGGGCGCACCGGCCGGCGGCGAAGCCCCGGCCGACCGGGCCCGGCGCACCGTAGTCGTCGGCCGTACGGTTCCGTCGGCCAGGCGCAGGAAGAAGAAAGGCTGACGCAGCCATGTTCCGCCGTACGTTCTGGTTCACAGCGGGCGCAGCAGCCGGCGTGTGGGCCACCACCAAGGTCAACCGCAAGATCAGGCAGCTGAGCCCGGAGAGTCTCGCCGCGCAGGCGGCCAACAAGGCGCTCGTCGCGGGCCACCGGCTCAAGGACTTCGCCGTCGACGTCAGGACCGGCATGGTCAGGCGCGAGGCGGAACTGGGCGAGGCGCTGGGCATCGACGCGTCCGCCGCACCCGAACTGCCCGCCCCGCGCCGCGTCGTGGCCATCGAACAGGACGAGCCCCGCGGCCGCCGCGGCACCACGTACCCCTACAACTCGCACAACCGGAATGAGGACCACTGATGGAGTCGGCTGAAATCCGCCGCCGCTGGCTGAGCTTCTTCGAGGAGCGCGGGCACACCGTCGTCCCTTCGGCGTCGCTCATCGCGGACGACCCGACTCTGCTCCTCGTCCCGGCAGGCATGGTGCCGTTCAAGCCCTACTTCCTCGGCGAGGTCAAGCCGCCCGCCCCGCGCGCCACCAGCGTGCAGAAGTGCGTGCGGACCCCCGACATCGAAGAGGTCGGCAAGACCACCCGGCACGGCACGTTCTTCCAGATGTGCGGCAACTTCTCCTTCGGCGACTACTTCAAGGAAGGCGCCGTCGAGCTGGCCTGGGAGCTGCTCACCCGCCCCCAGGCCGACGGCGGTTACGGACTCGACCCCGAGCGGCTCTGGGTGACCATCTACCTGGAGGACGACGAGGCCGAGCGGATCTGGCTGGCCAAGACGGACGTGCCGGCCGAGCGGATCCAGCGGCTCGGCAAGAAGGACAACTTCTGGTCCATGGGCGTGCCAGGACCCTGCGGCCCCAGCTCCGAGATCCACTACGACCGCGGTCCCGAGTTCGGCGCCGCCGGCGGACCCGCCGTCAACGACGAGCGGTACGTGGAGATCTGGAACCTGGTCTTCATGCAGTACGAGCGCGGCCCGGGTCAGACGAAGGAAGACTTCGAGATCCTCGGCGACCTGCCCTCGAAGAACATCGACACCGGACTCGGCCTCGAACGCCTCGCCATGATCCTGCAAGGCGTGCAGAACATGTTCGAGATCGACACGTCGATGGCGGTCATCGCCAGGGCCACCGAGCTGACCGGCGTGCGCTACGGCGCCGACCACGGCTCGGACGTCTCGCTGCGCGTCGTCACCGACCACATGCGTACGTCCGTGATGCTCATCGGTGACGGCGTCACCCCCGGCAACGAGGGCCGCGGCTACGTGCTGCGCCGCATCATGCGCCGCGCCATCCGCAACATGCGGCTGCTCGGCGCCACGGGCCCGGTCGTCGCCGACCTGGTCGACGTGGTCATCGAGACGATGGGCGAGCAGTACCCGGAGCTGCGGACCGAGCGCAAGCGCATCGAGACCGTCGCCCTCGCCGAGGAAGCCGCCTTCCTCAAGGCCATCAAGGGCGGCACCAACATCCTCGACACCGCCGTCACCGAGACCAAGGCCGCCGGCGGCAAGGTGCTCGCCGGCGACAAGGCGTTCCTGCTCCACGACACCTGGGGCTTCCCGATCGACCTCACCCTGGAGATGGCCGCCGAACAGGGCCTGTCCGTGGACGAGGACGGGTTCCGCCGGCTGATGAAGGAACAGCGCGAGCGCGCCAAGGCCGACGCCAGGTCCAAGAAGTCCGGCCACGCCGACCTGTCCGCCTACCGCGAGGTCGCCGACAAGAGCGGTGTCACCGAGTTCACCGGCTACACCACCGCCGAGAACGAGTCGACCGTGGTCGGCCTGCTCGTGGACGGTGTCCCCTCACCGGCAGCGACCGAGGGCGACGACGTCGAGGTCGTCCTCGACCGCACCCCGTTCTACGCCGAGGGCGGCGGCCAGCTCGCCGACCAGGGCCGGATCAGGGTCGACACCGGCGCCGTCATCGAGATCAGGGACGTCCAGCAGCCGGTCCCCGGGATCTACGTGCACAAGGGCACCGTCCAGGTGGGTGAGGTGACGCTCGGCTCGTCCGTGCACGCCGCCATCGACACCCACCGGCGCCGGGCCATCGCCCGCGCCCACAGCGCCACCCACCTGACCCACCAGGCGCTGCGCGACGCGCTCGGCCCGACGGCCGCCCAGGCCGGTTCCGAGAACTCGCCCGGCCGGTTCCGCTTCGACTTCGGTTCGCCCGCCGCCGTACCCGGCACGGTCCTCACCGACGTCGAGCAGAAGATCAACGAAGTGCTCGCCAGGGACCTCGACGTACAGGCCGAGGTCATGTCCATCGACGACGCCAAGAAGCAGGGCGCCATCGCCGAGTTCGGCGAGAAGTACGGCGAGCGGGTCCGCGTCGTGACCATCGGCGACTTCTCCAAGGAGCTGTGCGGCGGCACGCACGTGCACAACACCGCCCAGCTCGGCCTGGTCAAGCTGCTCGGCGAATCGTCGATCGGCTCCGGGGTGCGCCGTATCGAGGCCCTGGTCGGGGTGGACGCGTACAACTTCCTCGCCAGGGAGCACACCGTCGTCGCCCAGCTCCAGGAGCTGGTCAAGGGCCGCTCCGAGGAGCTGCCCGAGAAGATCTCCGGCGTGCTCGCCAAGCTCAAGGAAGCCGAGAAGGAGATCGAGAAGTTCCGCGCGGAGAAGGTGCTCGCCGCCGCCGCGGGGCTGGCCGCCAGTGCCGTGGACGTACGCGGTACGGCGCTGGTCACCGGACAGGTCCCGGACGGCACGTCGGCCGACGACCTGCGCCGGCTCGTCCTCGACGTACGCGGCCGGATCCCGAACGACCGGCCCGCTGTCGTGGCGCTGTTCAGCACGGCCGGCGGCCGTCCGCTGACGGTCATCGCCACCAACGAGGCCGCGCGCGGACGCGGGCTCAAGGCCGGCGAGCTGGTGCGCGCCGCCGCCAAGACCCTCGGCGGCGGAGGCGGCGGCAAGCCGGACGTCGCGCAGGGCGGCGGGCAGAACCCGGCCGCCATCGGCGACGCCGTGGCCGCTGTCGAGCGCCTCGTCGCAGAAACGGCCTGACGGCCGATGAGACGAGGACGTCGTCTCGCGATCGACGTCGGGGACGCCCGGATCGGGGTCGCCTCGTGCGACCCCGACGGGGTCCTCGCCACCCCGGTGGAGACCGTGCCGGGACGTGATGTCCCGGCCGCCCACCGGCGGCTGCTCCAGCTCGTCCAGGAGTACGAACCGATCGAGGTGCTGATCGGGCTGCCGCGCTCCCTGAACGGCGGCGAGGGCCCGGCGGCGGCGAAGGTCCGGATCTTCGCCCAGGAGGTCGCACGGGGCGCCGCTCCCGTACCCGTACGGCTGGTGGACGAGCGGATGACGACGGTGTCGGCGGCCCAGGGCCTGCGCGCGTCCGGCGTGACGTCCAAGAAGGGCCGGTCGGTGATCGACCAGGCGGCTGCGATCATCATCCTGCAGAATGCCCTTGAGGCTGAACGAGCCTTGGGTAAAGCTCCGGGCGAAGCCGTCGAAGTGGTCATCTGATCGCGATACGGTAACGTTCCGCGCGATGCGGCGGTGTTCGAACAGCTGCCGCACAACAAAGAGGCCCAACGGACGCCGTGCCGAGTGCTCGCAAGCCGTTGCCTCGCGGCTCTAGGGGATCGATGACTGACTATGGCCGGGGCCCCGGCTCCGAACCGTGGCACCCCGAGGATCCCCTGTACGGGGACCAGGGATGGGCAGCGCAGCAGGCCGCCGACGGCCAGGCCCCGTACGGCGGCCAGCCGCAGCAGCAGTACCCGCAGCAGCCGGTTCAGGGGCAGCAGACGGCAGGCCAGGGCCAGTACGCGGCCGGCCAGGACCCGTACCAGCAGCAGTACCCCCCGCAGCAGTACGCCGACCCGCAGTACCAGCAGCAGTACCCGCAGGCCCAGGCTCAGTACCAGCAGCAGCCCCAGCCGCAGCAGCCCCAGCAGTACGGCGGGCAGCAGCAGTACAACGACCCCCGGTACAACAACGCGCAGCAGCAGCCGCAGGCCCAGCAGTACGACGCGCAGCACCAGTACACCGATCCCCAGTACAACGACCCGCAGTACCAAGGCGGTTGGGACACCGGGCAGCGGGCGGCCATGCAGTACGGCCAGCAGCCCCCCGGTGGCTACGGCAACCAGGGCGACACCGGGCAGGGCAACGGCTACCCGCAGAACCCCGACTACTACGCCGCCCCCGAGGGCTACCCGCAACAGCAGCCGCCGGGCCAGCAGCAGCCGGTGCAGCAGCAGCCGGTGCAGGCGCCGCCGCCCGGCCGTGGCCAGGCAGGGCCCGCCGCAGGGCAGCGCCGCCCCGAGCCGGAGAACGACTGGGACGGCCCGCAGCCGGAGGAGACGCACCCCTTCTTCACCGGCGCCGACACCCCCGTCCCCGCCAGGGGCCGGCGTGCCGAGGACGACGACCGGTACGACGAGTCCGACGACGCGTACGACGACCACGGGGGCGACGGCGACCGCCGTGGCGACGGCAAGAAGAAGGGCCGCAGCGGCCGGGCCTGTCTCGTCGTCGCCGTGGTCCTGCTGGGCGTGGTCGGTGGCGTCAGCTACGTCGGCTACAACTTCTACCAGGACCGCTTCGGCCCGCCGCCGGACTTCTCCGGCAGCGGTACGGGCGCGGTCCAGATCGTGGTGCCCGAAGGCGCTTCGGGCGCCGAGATCGCCGCGCTGCTGGTGAAGGGCGGCGTGGTCAAGAGCCAGGGCGCGTTCGTCGAGGCGCAGAAGGACAACCCCAAGGGCGACACGATCCAGGCGGGCGTCTACACCCTCGGCACCGGCATGTCCGGGCAGAACGCCGTCACGAAGATGCTGGACCCCAAGAGCCAGGACGTCCTCATCGTCGCTCCGGGCTGGCGCAACGGTCAGGTCTACGCGGCGATCGACAAACGGCTGGGCGTCAAGGACGGCACGACCAAGGCCGTTGCCAAGTCGCAGCTCAAGACGCTCGGCCTGCCCGACTGGGCGCAGAACAACGGCAAGATAAAAGACCCGCTCGAAGGCTTCCTGCTGCCAGGGAACTACGGGGTCGCCAAGGGGACGAAACCCGAGGCGGCCCTGAAGCAGATGGTGACCCGGGCCGACGACGCGTACACCAAGGCCGACCTGGTGGGCGAGGCCGAGAAGCGCGGGCTGCGGGATCCGTGGCAGCTGCTCACGGTCGCCAGCCTCGTGCAGGCCGAGGGCAAGACGCACGACGACTTCCGCAAGATGTCCGAGGTCGTCTACAACCGGCTCAAGCCCACCAACACGGAGACGAACCAGCTGCTCCAGTTCGACTCCACCTTCAACTACCTCAAGGGCCAGAGCAAGATCGACCTCACCGAGGCCGAGGTCAACGGCAACCACGACCCGTACAACACGTACACGGTGAAGGGGCTGCCGCCTGGCCCCATCGGCAACCCCGGCCCCGACGCCCTCGCCGCTGCGGTCAACCCGACCAGTGACGGCTGGATGTACTTCGTGGCGACCGACGGGGCGGACAAGACCGAGTTCGCCAAGACGAACGCCGAGTTCGAGAAGCTCAAGGACAAGTTCAATGACAACAAGGGCCTCGGCGGCTGAGGGGCGCAGGGCGGCCGTGCTCGGCTCGCCCATCGCACATTCCCTCTCGCCCGTCCTGCACCGGGCGGCCTACGCCGAACTCGGCCTCGACGGCTGGTCGTACGACCGCTTCGAGGTGGCCGAGGCGGGGCTGCCCGCGTTCCTCGAAGGACTCGGCCGGGACGGTGACGGGCGGGCGTGGGCGGGTCTCTCCCTGACCATGCCGCTCAAGCGCGCCGTCATCCCGCTGCTCGACAAGATCACCGACACCGCGGCTTCGGTGGAGGCCGTCAACACGGTGGTGTTCGACGCCGACGGCCGGCGCACCGGCGACAACACCGACATCCCCGGCATGCTCGCCGCGCTGCGCGAGCGCGGGGTGACCACGGTCGGCTCGGCCGCCGTACTCGGCGCGGGCGCCACGGCCTCGTCGGCGCTCGCCGCGCTCGCCCGCGTCTGCACGGGACCGGTCACCGCGTACGTACGCAGCGCCGCCCGCGCCGCCGAGATGCGCGGCTGGGGCGAGCGGCTGGGTGTCGACGTCCGCACCGCCGACTGGACGGCGGCCGCCGACGCGTTCGCGGCGCCGCTGGTGATCGCGACGACCCCGGCCGGCGCGACGGACGAGCTGGCGCCGCTGGTGCCGGGCAGCCCCGGCACGCTCTTCGACGTGCTGTACGAGCCCTGGCCCACACCGCTCGCGACCGCCTGGTCGGCGGCCGGCGGACCGGTCGTCGGCGGCCTCGACCTGCTGGTGCACCAGGCGGTGCTCCAGGTCGAACAGATGACGGGGCGTACCCCCGCACCGCTCGCCGCGATGCGCGAGGCGGGGGAGCGGGCCCTGCGCGCACGCTGACCGGCCCGGCGTACCGTCCGCTTCCTGGACCGCGGGCCGGGTCACCCGCCCGCACGTGGGAGGATCGGGAGCGGCGGGCCAGGGCCGCGCACCCGGCCGCGCCACCGCATTCCAGGCGCGAGCAAGAGGAGCACCGTTGAGCAGGTTGCGCTGGCTGACCGCGGGGGAGTCGCACGGCCCCGCACTCGTCGCGACGCTGGAGGGCCTTCCCGCCGGTGTGCCCATCACCACCGACATCGTGGCCGACCACCTCGCCCGGCGGCGCCTCGGCTACGGGCGCGGCGCGCGGATGAAGTTCGAGCGCGACGAGGTCACCTTCCTCGGCGGTGTGCGGCACGGCCTCACCATGGGCTCGCCCGTCGCGATCATGGTCGGCAACACCGAGTGGCCCAAGTGGGAGCAGGTCATGGCGGCCGACCCCGTCGACCCCGCCATCCTCGACGAACTGGCCCGCAACGCCCCGCTGACCCGCCCCCGGCCCGGCCACGCGGACCTCGCGGGGATGCAGAAGTACGGCTTCGACGAGGCCAGGCCCGTCCTGGAGCGGGCCAGCGCCCGCGAGACCGCCGCCCGCGTCGCGCTCGGCGCCGTCGCCCGCTCGTACCTGAAGGAGACGGCCGGCATCGAGGTCGTCTCGCACGTGGTCGAGCTGGCCGGGGCCAAGGCTCCCTACGGCGTCCTCCCGACCCCCTCCGACGTCGAGCGGCTGGACGCCGACCCGGTGCGCTGCCTCGACGCCGACGCGAGCAAGGCGATGGTCGCCGAGATCGACCAGGCCCACAAGGACGGTGACACGCTCGGCGGAGTGGTCGAGGTCCTGGCGTACGGCGTGCCCGTCGGCCTCGGCTCGCACGTCCACTGGGACCGCAGGCTCGACGCCCGGCTCGCCGCCGCGCTGATGGGCATTCAGGCCATCAAGGGCGTCGAGGTCGGCGACGGCTTCGACCTGGCCCGGGTGCCCGGCTCGCAGGCCCACGACGAGATCCTGGTGACCGACGACGGCATCAGGCGCGCCTCGGGACGCTCCGGCGGCACCGAGGGCGGTCTGACCACCGGCGAGCTGCTGCGGGTACGGGCCGCGATGAAGCCCATCGCGACCGTGCCGCGCGCGCTCGCCACCGTCGACGTCGCCACCGGCGAGGCGGCGAAGGCGCACCACCAGCGCTCCGACGTGTGCGCGGTGCCGGCGGCCGGCATCGTCGCCGAGGCCATGGTGGCGCTGACCCTCGCCGACGCCGTCGCCGAGAAGTTCGGCGGCGACAGCGTCCCCGAGACCCGCCGCAATGTCCGTTCGTACCTGGAGAATCTGGTGATCCGATGAGCGACCAGGAGCCTTCGGGCACCTCGGCGGGACCCGTCGTCGTACTGGTGGGACCGATGGGCGCGGGCAAGTCCGTCGTCGGGGAACTGCTCGCCGACCAGCTCGGCGTGGGCTACCGGGACAGCGACGCCGACATCGTCACGGCGCACGACCGCACGATCGCCGACATCTTCGTCGACGAGGGCGAACCGTACTTCCGCGAGCTGGAACGCGAAGCCGTACGCCGCGCGCTCACCGAGCACACCGGTGTCCTGGCGCTCGGCGGCGGCGCGATCCTGGACGACACCACCCGCGAGCTGCTGACCGGGCTGCCCGTCGTCTACCTGTCGGTCGACGTGACCGAAGTGATGAAGCGGGTCGGCCTCAACACGGCACGCCCGCTGCTGCTGGTCAACCCGCGCCAGGAGTGGAAGAAGCTGATGGAGGCCCGCCGCCATCTCTACACCGGGGTGGCGCGCGCGGTGGTCGCGACGGACGACCGTACCCCCGAAGAGGTCGCCGAAGCCGTCCTCGACGCACTCGAACTGAGGAAAGCATGACCGCACAGGCAGTCACCCGTATCCAGATCGGCGGCACGGCCGGCACCGACCCGTACGAGGTACTGGTCGGCAGGCAGCTGCTGGGCGAGCTGCCCGGGCTCATCGGCCGCGCGAAGCGCGTCGCCGTGCTGCACCCCGAGGCGCTGGCCGAGACCGGCGAGGCGCTGCGCCAGGACCTGGCGGACCAGGGGTACGAGGCCATCGCCGTCCAACTGCCCAACGCGGAGGAGGCCAAGACCGTCGAGGTCGCCGCCTACTGCTGGAAGGCGCTCGGCCAGACCGGCTTCACCCGCAGCGACGTCATCGTCGGCGTCGGCGGCGGGGCCACCACGGACCTCGCCGGGTTCGTCGCGGCGACCTGGCTGCGCGGGGTGCGCTGGATCGCCGTACCGACGACCGTGCTCGGCATGGTCGACGCGGCCGTCGGCGGCAAGACCGGCATCAACACCGCCGAGGGCAAGAACCTGGTGGGCTCCTTCCACCCGCCCGCCGGGGTGCTCTGCGACCTGGCGGCGCTGGACTCGCTCGGTGTCCACGACTACGTCAGCGGCATGGCCGAGATCATCAAGGCCGGCTTCATCGCCGACCCGGCCATCCTCGACCTGGTCGAGTCGGACCCCGAAGGCGCCCGCACCCCCGCGGGTCCGCACACCGCCGAACTGATCGAGCGGTCGATCCGGGTCAAGGCCGAGGTCGTCTCCAGCGACCTCAGGGAGTCCGGACTGCGGGAGATCCTGAACTACGGCCACACCCTCGCGCACGCCATCGAGAAGAACGAGCGCTACAAGTGGCGGCACGGCGCCGCCGTCTCCGTCGGCATGGTCTTCGCAGCCGAACTGGGCCGGGTCGCCGGGCGCCTCGACGACGCGACGGCCGACCGGCACCGCTCGGTGCTGGAGTCGGTGGGACTGCCGCTGACCTACCGCGGCGACCAGTGGCCCAAGCTGCTGGAGACCATGAAGGTCGACAAGAAGTCGCGCGGCGACCTGCTGCGCTTCATCGTCCTCGACGGCCTTGCCAAGCCGACCGTCCTCGAAGGCCCCGACCCGGCGGTGCTGCTCGCCGCCTACGGCGAGGTGTCGGCGTGAGCGACGAGCAGGTGAGCGACGAGCAGGCGGGCGACGAGCAGGTGACCCGGCGGGTCCTGGTCATCAACGGCCCCAACCTCGGCCGGCTCGGCTCCCGTGAGCCCGACGTGTACGGCGCGACCTCGTACGCGGGTCTGGTCGACACCTGCCGCACCCTCGGCAAGGAGCTGGGCTTCGACGTCGACGTACGCGAGACGAACGACGAGGGCGAGCTGATCCGCTGGCTGCACGAAGCGGTGGACGGATCAATTCCGGTCGTTCTCAACCCGGGTGCGTTCACGCACTACTCGTACGCGCTGCGTGACGCGGCGGCGCAGCGCACGGCGCCCCTCATCGAGGTGCACATCTCGAATCCGTACACACGGGAGGAATTCCGCCACACCTCGGTGGTCGCCGCCGTGGCGAGCGGTACGGTCGCCGGCTTCGGCATCGGCTCCTACCGGCTCGCACTCCGGGCGCTCGCCGAGGAGTTGACCGGCTGACCCGGCCGAGGCGGTACCGTTCGGTAGCAATCGGCCGTGAGGCCGGCTTAGTCGTACGAGACGGAGTGGCACCGCATGCAGCACGCAGTGGGTGGTCCGCTGCCGCCTCACCGGGGACCGGTCGACGGATCCGGCGGGTGGGCGGCCGAACCGCCGCCCCCCGGAGCGGCTCCCGGGCCGCCGCCCGCGCACTGGGCGCCGCCGCAGCCGCCTCAGGCACCGCAGCCGCCGCAGCATGCCCAGGGCCCGCAGCAGACGCCGCACGCCCCGCAGGCCCCCATGGCGCCCCCGGTGCCCGGCGCGCCCCCGGGGCCTTCGTGCCGCCCCCGGACAGCACCGGCCACGTCCAGCTGCCGCCCGGCGGCCCGGTGGCGCTGCCCGCGCCGCCCGGCGCGGACGGCGGCACCGGCGTCGCGACCCTCGCCGTCCTGCTGATCGGCCCGGCGGGCGCGGGCAAGACGACCGTCGCCCGGCACTGGGCGCGGACCCGCCGGGTGCCCACGGCCCACATCAGCCTGGACGACGTACGCGAGTGGGTCTGCTCCGGATTCGCCGACCCGCAGTCCGGCTGGAACGACCACTCCGAGGCGCAGTACCGGCTGGCCCGCCGCACCTGCGGCTTCGCCGCCCGCAACTTCCTCGCCAACGGCATCTCCTGCATCCTGGACGACGCCGTCTTCCCCGACCGCCCGGCCGTCGGCCTCGGCGGCTGGAAGCGGCACGTCGGCCCCGGGCTGCTGCCCGTCGTCCTGCTCCCCGGGCTCGAAGCGGTCCTGGAGCGCAACGCGGCCCGCAGCGGCAACCGGCGGCTCTCCGACGAGGAGGTCGCCGGTATCCACGGCCGGATGGCGGGCTGGTACGGCTCCGGGCTGCCGATCATCGACAACACGACGCTCGACGTGGAGACGACGGCCAGGCTGCTGGACGACGTACTCGCCCGCTCCATAGCATCCCCGCCCGCCTGGTAGCCCCGGGGCCGCGCGGCGGCACCCCGGTCGGACGCGCTGAACCGGCCGGTCGCCGCGACCGCTCATACGCTCGGGACATGGCAGAGGTGTATGCGGACCGCCGCGCGCGGCTGCGCGAGCGATGCTCAGCGGCAGGGAGCGGCGCCGCCCTGGTCTCCCGGCCGGCCAACGTCCGCTATCTCGCGGGCGGCGCGCCGCCCGGCGCCGTGCTGCTGCTCGGCGCCCGGCCCGACGACGACCTGCTGTTGTGCCCCCGTACCCCGGCCGGCGACCCCGCCGAGGGCCGTCCGGACAGCGCTCTGCGGCTGTCGGTCCTCCCGTCGGGCGACGGTGACCCGGCGATCGCCGCCGTCGGCGCACTCGCCGCCGACGGCGCGGACCGGACGGCGGGACCGCTCGCCGTCGAGGAGCACCATCTGACCGTTGCCCGGCACCGGGCCCTCGGCTCCGTCGCCCCCGGGCTGCGGCTGACCGACCTGGGCTGCGCGGTGGAGCAGCAGCGCATCGTCAAGGACGAGGAGGAGATCGGCTGTCTGCGGATCGCCGCCGAGATCGCCGACCAGGCCCTGGGCGAACTGCTGGAGTCGATCCTCGTGGGCCGCACCGAACGCCATCTCGCGCTGGAACTGGAACGCCGGCTGATCGACCACGGCGCCGAGGGCCCCGCGTTCCCGACCTCCGTCGCCACCGGCCCCAACTCGGGCCGTGAGGCGCACCGTCCGTCGGACCGGCGGGTCGAGGAGGGCGATTTTCTCACCGTGGGGCTCGGCGCCGAATACCGCGGATACCGGTGCGGCATCGCCCGTACGTTCGTCATCGGAACGTCCCCCGCCGACTGGCAGGTCGAGCTGTACGAGCTGGTCTTCGCGGCACAACGGGCAGGTCGGGAGGGGCTGCTGCCCGGAGTCGGCTACCGGGACGTGGACCACGCCGCCCGTCAGCCGCTGGCGGCGGCGGGGTACGCGGAGGGGCTCGGCGCCCGCGTCGGGCACGGTGTGGGGCTCGAAAATGACGAGGACCCGCAGTTGGCCCCCGCCGCCATGGGTAAACTGGACGCTTGCGTGCCTGTCACCGTAGGACCGGGGGTCCACCTTCCGGGCCGGGGCGGTGTCCGGATCGCTGACACGCTCGTCGTCCGCCCCGAAGCGGACGGCGGACCCGAGCTACTCACCATCACGACCAAGGAGCTGCTCGCGCTCTAGCGCGCACCCGTGGTCCCACCAGCATCAGTCCAGGAGATTCCGCAACCGTGGCTTCCACGAACGACCTCAAGAACGGCATGGTTCTCAAGCTCGACTCGGGCCAGCTCTGGTCCGTCGTCGAGTTCCAGCACGTCAAGCCGGGCAAGGGCCCGGCCTTTGTGCGCACCAAGCTGAAGAACGTGCTCTCCGGCAAGGTCGTCGACAAGACCTTCAACGCAGGCGTGAAGGTCGAGACCGCCGTAGTCGACCGCCGCGACATGCAGTTCTCGTACATGGACGGCGAGTACTTCGTCTTCATGGACATGGGCACCTACGAGCAGATCCACATCAGCAGGGAGGTCGTCGGCGACGCCGCCAACTTCCTGCTGGAGGGGTTCGAGGCCACGGTCGCGATGTACGAGGGCAACGCCCTCTACGTCGAGCTGCCCGCGGCCGTCGAGCTGGTCATCGAGCACACCGACCCCGGCGTGCAGGGCGACCGTTCCACCGGCGGCTCCAAGCCGGCCAAGCTGGAGACCGGTTACGAGATCGGTGTGCCGCTCTTCATCACGACCGGCGAGAAGATCAAGGTCGACACGCGCTCAGGCGAGTACCTCGGCCGGGTGAACAGCTAACCGTGGCTGCCCGGAACAAGGCCCGCAAGCGTGCCTTCCAGATCCTCTTCGAGGCCGACCAGCGCGGGGCGTCCGTGCAGACGGTCCTCGCGGACTGGATACGGCATGCCCGGACCGACGACCGCCAGCCGCCGGTCGGCGAGTACACCATGGAGCTGGTCGAGGGGTACGCGGAGTACGCGGACCGCATCGACGACCTCATCGCCACCTACGCGGTGGGCTGGACCCTCGACCGGATGCCGGTGGTCGACCGGAACATCGTGCGGCTCGGCGCCTACGAACTGGTGTGGGTGGACGAGACGCCCGACGCCGTGGTGATCGACGAGGCGGTACAGCTCGCCAAGGAATTCTCCACCGACGACTCGCCGTCGTTCGTGAACGGCCTGCTCGGCCGGTTCAAGGACCTCAAGCCGAGCCTGCGCCGCGTCTAGGTCCTGGCCGACGGGGCGGGGCACGGCCCGGCACACGGCCGTCCACGCCCCGCACGCCACACGCACCGGAGGGCGGCCCCCGTACTGCCGGGCCCGCCCTCCGGAGGTGACGTTTCTGCTGGTGCGCGCCTTACGCGCGCTCAGACCTCCTCGTGGGCGACGGCGCGGCGCGCGTCCGCGTCCAGCACACCCCAGCTGATGAGCTGCTCGGTCAGGACCGAGGGCGACTGGTCGTAGATGACGGCCAGCGTGCGCAGGTCGTCCTGGCGGATCGACAGCACCTTGCCGTTGTAGTCGCCGCGCTGGCTCTGGATCGTCGCCGCGTAGCGCTGCAGCGGGCCGGCCTTCTCCTGCGGTACGTGGGCGAGGCGCTCCAGGTCCAGGACGAGCTTCGGCGGCGGCTCGGCGGCGCCGCCGGGCGTCGTGCCGGGAAGGAGCTCCTGCACCGGGACCCCGTAGAAATCAGCCAACTCGGCGAGCCGCTGCACGGTCACGGCACGGTCGCCGCGCTCGTACGAACCGACGACGACGGCCTTCCAGCGGCCCTGCGACTTCTCCTCAACGCCATGGAGCGAGAGGCCCTGCTGGGTGCGGATGGCGCGGAGTTTGGCCCCGAGCTGCTTTGCGTATTCGCTGGACATATAGCTCCCCGGACGAAGTCTGGTAACTCACTGTGAGGTTACGCAGCGTTACTTGGATGCGTCAAGCCGGGGGCTCCGCAACCCCTCCCGCCAGGGGCGACACCAGGCGCTCCGGACACTCCTGCTACCGTGGATGGCGCAATCCAGACGTCCTTTAAAAACCGTCCCGTGAGGCGGAGAAGGAGGTCCGTTTCTTATGGAGACAGACAGCTCGATCAGTCCTGATGGCCCGCGCCCCGTTCTGGAGGCGCCCGACATCGCACGGGTCCTGACCCGTATCGCCCACGAGATCGTCGAACGCGCCAAGGGCGCCGACGACGTGGTCCTGCTCGGTATCCCGACCCGCGGTGTGTTCCTGGCCCGTCGGCTGGCCGACAAGCTCGAAGAGATCACCGGAAGAGCGATCCCGGTCGGCTCGCTCGACATCACCATGTACCGCGACGACCTGCGCCTGCGGCCCGCCCGCGCGCTCGCCCGCACCGACATCCCGGCGGACGGCGTCGACGGCCGGCTCGTCGTCCTCGTCGACGACGTGCTCTTCTCGGGCCGCACCATCCGCGCCGCCCTCGACGCCCTCGGCGACATCGGCCGGCCCCGCGCCGTCCAGCTCGCCGTCCTCGTCGACCGCGGCCACCGGGAACTGCCGATCCGCGCGGACTACGTCGGCAAGAACCTCCCCACGTCGCTGCGCGAGACGGTCAAGGTCCAGCTCGCCGAGGAGGACGGCCGCGACACGGTCCTGCTCGGTCTGCGCCAGCCCGCCGCCTCCGACGAGCGGTAGCGGCAGCCGCTTCGTACGCCGCCAGTCCCGTACGGCTGCGCAAGCGCGCCCGCACGCCCTCACTAGACCCACCGGAGCACACCCAGATGCTGCGTCTGCCAGGAGCAAGCCCCCGTACCCCCGGCCATCTGATCTCAGCGGCCGACCTCACCCGCGACGACGCCGTACTGATCCTCGACACCGCCGAGGAGATGGCGCGCGTCGCCGACCGGCCCATCAAGAAGCTGCCGACGCTGCGCGGCCGCACCGTCGTCAACCTGTTCTTCGAGGACTCCACCCGCACCCGGATCTCCTTCGAGGCCGCCGCCAAACGGCTGTCCGCCGACGTCATCAACTTCTCCGCGAAGGGCTCGTCGGTCTCCAAGGGCGAGTCGCTGAAGGACACCGCCCTCACCCTGGAGGCGATGGGCGCCGACGCCGTGATCATCCGGCACCCGTCGTCCGGAGCCCCGTACCGGCTCGCCACCTCCGGCTGGATCGACGGTGTCGTCGTCAACGCGGGCGACGGCACCCACGAACACCCCACCCAGGCGCTCCTCGACGCCTTCACCCTGCGCCGCAGGCTGGTCGGCGCGGACGCCGGCATCGGCGCCGACCTCGCGGGCCGCAGGGTCACGATCGTCGGCGACATCCTGCACAGCCGGGTCGCGCGCTCCAACGTGCTGCTGCTGCACACACTCGGCGCGCAGGTCACGCTGGTCGCCCCGCCCACGCTCGTGCCGATCGGCGTCGAGGAGTGGCCCTGCGAGGTCAGCTACAGCCTGGACGACGTGCTGCCCGCTTCGGACGCCGTGATGATGCTGCGCGTCCAGCGCGAGCGGATGAACGCCGCCTACTTCCCCACCGAGCGTGAGTACTCCCGCCGCTACGGCCTCGACGGCGAGCGGATGGCCCGGATGCCGGAGAAGTCCGTCGTGATGCACCCCGGGCCGATGAACCGCGGCATGGAGATCACCGCCGAGGTCGCCGACTCCGACCGCTGCACCGCCGTCGAACAGGTCGCCAACGGCGTCTCGATCCGGATGGCCGTGCTCTACCTGCTGCTGGGCGGCAACGAGCCCGCCGTCAGCCACGCGCGCACCGAGGAGAACAAGTAACCATGAGCAAGATCCTGATCCGGGGCGCGAAGGTGCTCGGCGGCGAGGTACGGGACGTCCTGATCGACGGCGAGAGCGTCGCCGCCGTGGACACCGCGATCGAGGCCGAGGGCGCGACGGTCGTCGAGGCGGGCGGCAAGATCCTGCTGCCGGGCCTGGTCGACCTGCACACCCATCTGCGCGAGCCCGGCCGCGAGGACTCGGAGACCGTCCTCACCGGTACGAGGGCGGCCGCTGTCGGCGGTTTCACGGCCGTACACGCCATGGCCAACACATTCCCCGTCGCGGACACCGCGGGCGTCGTGGAGCAGGTCTGGCGGCTCGGCAAGGAGTCCGGCTACTGCGACGTGCAGCCCGTCGGCGCCGTCACCGTCGGCCTGGAGGGCAAGCAGCTCGCCGAGCTGGGCGCCATGCACGACTCGGCGGCCGGGGTGCGGGTCTTCTCCGACGACGGCAAGTGCGTGGACGACGCCGTGATCATGCGCCGCGCGCTGGAGTACGTGAAGGCGTTCGACGGCGTCGTCGCCCAGCACGCCCAGGAGCCCAGGCTCACCGAGGGCGCCCAGATGAACGAGGGCGTCGTCTCGTCCGAGCTGGGCCTCGGCGGCTGGCCGGCCGTGGCCGAGGAGTCGATCATCGCCCGCGACGTCCTCCTCGCCGCCCACGTCGGCTCACGCGTCCACATCTGCCACCTCTCCACGGCGGGCTCCGTCGACCTCGTCCGCTGGGCCAAGTCCAAGGGCTGGAACGTGACCGCCGAGGTCACCCCGCACCACCTGCTGCTCACCGACGAGCTCGTACGGTCGTACAACCCCGTCTACAAGGTGAACCCGCCGCTGCGCACCGACGCCGACGTGATGGCGCTGCGCGAGGCGCTCGCCGACGGCACCATCGACTGTGTCGCCACCGACCACGCGCCGCACCCGCACGAGGACAAGGACTGCGAGTGGGCCGCGGCCGCCATGGGCATGGTCGGCCTGGAGACGGCGCTGTCGGTGGTCCAGGAGACGATGGTCGACACCGGCCTCATCGACTGGGCGGGCGTCGCCGACCGGATGTCCTTCCGGCCGGCCGCGATCGGCAGGCTCGCGGGGCACGGCCGCCCGGTCGCCGTCGGCGAGCCCGCCAACCTCACCCTGGTCGATCCCGCTTACCGTGGTGTCGTGGACCCCGCGGACTTCGCCTCCCGCAGCCGTAACAGCCCCTACGCGGGCCGTGAGCTGCCGGGGCGCGTCACCCACACCTTCCTGCGGGGCAAGGCCACGGTCGTCGACGGGAATCTGGCGTGACAACTGCGAACCCCCTGCGGCTGCTGCCGCTCGCCGCCGAGCAGAAATCGGCGGACGTGACCGACTGGTCCGCCCGGATCGGCTGGGTCGTCGGGCTGCTGATCTTCATCGCGCTCGTGTACTGGCTGATGCGCCAGGGCTGGAAGTGGCGCGGCACCCTCCAGTCCGACGTGCCGGAGCTGCACCCGCTGCCCGAGCGCAGCGGTACGGCGAAGCTGGAGCTGACCGGCCGCTACCACGGCTCGACCACGGCAGGACAGTGGCTCGACCGCGTCGTCGCCCACGGCCTCGGCACCCGCAGCCGGGTCGAGCTGACCCTCACCGACGCAGGCCTCGACGTCGTACGCCCCGGTGCGAACGACTTCTTCGTCCCCGCCGCCCAGCTGCGCGAGGCGCGGCTCGACAAGGGCATCGCCGGCAAGGTCCTCACCGAGGGCGGCCTGCTGATCGTCACCTGGCAGCACGGCGACAAGCTGCTCGACTCCGGCTTCCGCTCCGACCGGTCGGCCGAGCACGCCGACTGGGTCGAGGCGATCAACTCCATGAACCACTCCACCACGAGCCCCACGTCCAGCACCACCACGGAAGGCGCATCATGACGACCTCCCCCCGGGGAACAGCCCGTGAGAAGGCGTCTGCCGCCGTACTCGTCCTGGAGGACGGCCGCAGCTTCCGCGGCCGCGCCTACGGAGCGGTCGGCGAGACCTTCGGCGAAGCCGTGTTCTCCACCGGCATGTCCGGCTACCAGGAAACCCTCACCGACCCCTCGTACCACCGCCAGGTCGTCGTGATGACCGCCCCGCACGTCGGCAACACCGGCGTCAACGACGAGGACCCGGAGTCCCGGCGGATCTGGGTCTCCGGCTACGTCGTACGCGACCCCGCGCGCGTGCCGTCCAACTGGCGCTCGCAGCGCTCCCTCGACGACGAACTCGTCGCCCAGGGCGTCGTCGGCATCAGCGGCATCGACACCCGCGCCCTCACCCGCCATCTGCGCGAGCGCGGCGCCATGCGGGTCGGTATCTTCTCCGGCGACGCGCTCGCCGACGAGGCCACGCTGCTCGACCGGGTGCGGCAGGCGCCCGAGATGACGGGCGCCGACCTGTCCGCCGAGGTCACCACCGCCGAGACGTACGTCGTCCCGGCCATCGGCACCAAGCGCTTCACCGTCGCGGCGCTCGACCTCGGCATCAAGGGCATGACCCCGCACCGGATGGCCGAGCGCGGCATCGAGGTGCACGTCCTGCCCGCGACCGCCACGCTCGACGAGGTCTACGCGACAGCGCCCGACGGCGTGTTCCTCGCCAACGGGCCCGGCGACCCCGCCACCGCCGACCTCACCGTCGTCAAGGGCGTCCTGGAGCGCGGCACGCCCCTGTTCGGCATCTGCTTCGGCAACCAGCTGCTCGGCCGGGCGCTCGGCTTCGGCACGTACAAGCTCAAGTACGGCCACCGCGGCATCAACCAGCCCGTCCAGGACCGGACGACCGGCAAGGTCGAGGTCACGGCGCACAACCACGGCTTCGCCGTCGACGCCCCGCTGGACCAGGTCTCCGAGACCCCCTACGGCCGCGCCGAGGTCTCGCACGTCTGCCTCAACGACAACGTGGTCGAGGGGCTGCGGCTGCTCGACCGGCCGGTCTTCAGCGTCCAGTACCACCCCGAGGCGGCCGCGGGCCCGCACGACGCCGCGTACCTCTTCGACCGCTTCACATCCCTGATGGAGGACCAGCGTGCCTAAGCGCACCGATATCCAGTCCGTCCTGGTCATCGGTTCAGGACCGATCGTCATCGGCCAGGCAGCTGAGTTCGACTACTCCGGCACCCAGGCGTGCCGGGTCCTGAAGGCCGAGGGCCTGCGGGTCATCCTCGTCAACTCCAACCCCGCCACGATCATGACGGACCCGGAGATCGCCGACGCCACGTACGTCGAGCCGATCACCCCCGAGTTCGTCGAGAAGATCATCGCCAAGGAGCGGCCCGACGCGCTGCTGCCCACGCTGGGCGGCCAGACCGCGCTGAACACCGCGATCTCCATGCACGAGCAGGGTGTCCTCGCGAAGTACGGCGTCGAGCTGATCGGCGCCAACGTCGAGGCCATCAACAAGGGCGAGGACCGCCAGCTGTTCAAGGGCGTCGTCGAGGCCGTACGGGCCAAGATCGGCCACGGCGAGTCGGCGCGCTCGGTCATCTGCCACTCCATGGACGACGTGCTCGCCGGCGTCGAGACGCTCGGCGGCTACCCCGTCGTCGTCCGGCCCTCCTTCACCATGGGCGGCGCGGGCTCCGGCTTCGCGCACGACGAGGACGAGCTGCGCCGGATCGCCGGCCAGGGCCTCACCCTCTCGCCGACCACCGAGGTCCTCCTGGAGGAGTCGATCCTCGGCTGGAAGGAGTACGAGCTGGAGCTGATGCGCGACCGGAACGACAACGTCGTGGTCGTCTGCTCCATCGAGAACTTCGACCCGATGGGCGTGCACACCGGCGACTCGATCACCGTCGCGCCCGCCATGACGCTCACCGACCGGGAGTACCAGACCCTGCGGGACGTCGGCATCGCGATCATCCGCGAGGTCGGCGTGGACACCGGCGGCTGCAACATCCAGTTCGCCGTCAACCCCGACGACGGCCGGATCATCGTCATCGAGATGAACCCGCGCGTCTCCCGCTCCTCGGCCCTCGCCTCCAAGGCCACCGGTTTCCCGATCGCCAAGATCGCCGCCAGGCTCGCCGTCGGCTACACGCTGGACGAGATCCCCAACGACATCACCGAGAAGACCCCGGCGTCCTTCGAGCCCACGCTCGACTACGTCGTGGTCAAGGTGCCGCGCTTCGCCTTCGAGAAGTTCCCCGCAGCCGACGCGACCCTCACCACCACCATGAAGTCCGTCGGCGAGGCCATGGCCATCGGCCGTAACTTCACCGAGGCCCTGCAGAAGGCGCTGCGCTCCCTGGAGAAGGCCGGCAGCCAGTTCGCCTTCACCGGCGACCCCGGTGACAAGGCCGGGCTGCTGCGTACCGCCGCCGTCCCCACCGACGGCCGGATCAACACCGTCATGCAGGCCATCAGGGCGGGCGCCACCCCCGAAGAGATCTTCGAAGCGACGAAGATCGACCCGTGGTTCGTCGACCAGCTGTTCCTGATCAAGGAGTACGCCGACGACCTGGCCGGCGCCGCGGAGCTGTCCCAGGAACTGCTCGCGGAGTCGAAGCGGCACGGCTTCTCCGACGCCCAGATCGGTGCGATCCGCGGGCTGCGCGAGGACGTCGTACGCGAGGTCAGGCACGCGCTCGGCGTCCGGCCGGTCTACAAGACCGTGGACACCTGCGCCGCCGAGTTCGCCGCGAAGACCCCGTACTTCTACTCCTCCTACGACGAGGAGAGCGAGGTCGCGCCGCGCGAGAAGGCCGCGGTGATCATCCTCGGCTCGGGTCCCAACCGGATCGGCCAGGGCATCGAGTTCGACTACTCGTGCGTCCACGCCTCGTTCGCGCTCAGCGCCGCCGGCTACGAGACCGTCATGGTCAACTGCAACCCCGAGACCGTCTCCACCGACTACGACACCTCCGACCGGCTCTACTTCGAGCCGCTCACCCTGGAGGACGTCCTGGAGATCGTGCACGCCGAGTCCCTGGCGGGCCCGATCGCCGGGGTCGTCGTCCAGCTCGGCGGCCAGACCCCGCTCGGCCTCGCGCAGGCGCTCAAGGACAACGGCGTACCGGTCGTCGGCACACCCCCCGAGGCGATCCACGCAGCCGAGGACCGCGGCGCCTTCGGCCAGGTGCTCGCCGAGGCCGGGCTGCCCGCGCCCAAGCACGGCACGGCCACCACCTTCGCCGGGGCCAAGGCCATCGCGGACGAGATCGGCTACCCCGTGCTCGTCCGGCCCAGTTACGTCCTCGGCGGGCGCGGCATGGAAATCGTCTACGACGAGGACCGGCTCGCCACGTACATCGCCGAGTCCACCGAGATCAGCCCCACCCGGCCGGTCCTCGTCGACCGCTTCCTGGACGACGCCATCGAGATCGACGTGGACGCCCTCTACGACGGCACCGAGCTGTACCTCGGCGGTGTGATGGAACACATCGAGGAGGCCGGCATCCACTCCGGCGACTCGGCGTGCGCCCTGCCGCCCATCACGCTCGGCGGCTTCGACATCAAGCGGCTGCGCGCCTCCACCGAGGCCATCGCCAAGGGCGTCGGCGTACGCGGACTGATCAACATCCAGTTCGCGCTGGCCGGCGACATCCTGTACGTCCTGGAGGCCAACCCGCGCGCCTCCCGCACGGTGCCCTTCACCTCCAAGGCCACCGCCGTACCGCTCGCCAAGGCCGCCGCCCGGATCTCGCTCGGCACCACCATCGCCGAACTGCGCGCCGAAGGGCTGCTCCCCTCGACGGGCGACGGCGGCACGCTCCCCATGGACGCGCCGATCTCCGTCAAGGAGGCCGTGATGCCGTGGTCCCGCTTCCGCGACATCCACGGCCGCGGCGTCGACACCGTCCTCGGCCCTGAGATGCGCTCCACCGGCGAGGTCATGGGCATCGACACCGTCTTCGGCACGGCGTACGCCAAGTCGCAGGCCGCCGCCTACGGCCCGCTGCCCACCAAGGGCCGCGCCTTCATCTCCGTCGCCAACCGTGACAAGCGCTCGATGATCTTCCCGGCGCGTGAACTCGTCGCCCACGGCTTCGAACTGCTCGCCACCTCCGGCACGGCCGAGGTGCTCAAGCGCAACGGCATCAACGCCACCGTCGTCCGCAAACTGGGCGAGGGGGAGGGGCCGAACGGCGAGCCGACCGTCGTCCAGCTCATCCACGACGGCGAGATCGACCTGATCGTCAACACCCCCTACGGCACCGGCGGCCGGCTCGACGGCTACGAGATCCGCACGGCCGCCGTGGCCCGCGGCGTCCCCTGCCTCACGACGGTCCAGGCGCTCGCCGCAGCCGTCCAGGGCATCGACGCCCTCAACCACGGCGGGGTCGGGGTCCGTTCCCTCCAGGAACACGCCCGACATCTGATCGCGGCACGCGAGGAAAAGTAACCAGCAGGGGGACACCGGAAGCGGTGTCCCCCTCTTCATGAGGTCCACGACCTCCTCATGAGGTCCACGACGGATCACTGCGAAGGATCACCCCACCCCATGTACCGCATCTTCTTCCGGCTGGCCTTCCGGCGGATGGACGCCGAAGCCGCCCACCACCTCGCCTTCCGCTGGATCCGGCTCGCCGCCCGGATCCCCGTCCTGCGCACGTTCCTCGCCGCCGCCCTCGCGCCGCGCCACCCCGAACTGCGCACCGAGGCCCTCGGGCTGCGGATGCACGGCCCGTTCGGGCTCGCTGCCGGCTTCGACAAGAACGCCGTCGCCGTCGACGGGATGGCGATGCTCGGCTTCGACCACGTCGAGATCGGCACCGTCACCGCCGAACCCCAGCCAGGCAACCCCAAGACCCGCCTCTTCCGGCTCGTGGCCGACCGCGCGCTCATCAACCGGATGGGGTTCAACAACGAAGGCTCGGCGGCCGTGGCGCGCCGCCTGGCGGCCCGCAAGGCGGTCTTCCGCACCACCCTCGGGGTCAACATCGGCAAGACCAAGGTCACCCCCGACAGCGCCGCCGTCGCCGACTACGTGACATCCACCGAACGGCTCGCCGCCCACGCCGACTACCTCGTGGTCAACGTGTCGTCCCCCAACACCCCGGGACTGCGCAGCCTCCAGGCCGTCGACCAGCTGCGCCCGCTGCTCGTCGCCGTGCGGGAAGCCGCCGACCGCACGGTCGAGGGACGCCGGGTCCCGCTGCTGGTGAAGATCGCCCCCGACCTCGCGGACGAGGACATCGACGCCGTCGCCGACCTCACCGTCGAACTCGGGCTCGACGGCATCATCGCCACCAACACCACCATCGCCAGGGAAGGTCTGGGCCTCACCTCGGACCCCGCCCTCGTCGCCGAGACGGGCGGCCTGTCCGGCGCCCCGCTCAAGGAGCGCTCCCTGGAGGTCCTGCGGCGGCTGTACGGGCGCGTGGGCGACCGGCTGACGCTGGTCGGCGTCGGCGGCGTGGAGAACGCCGAGGACGCCTGGCAGCGCATCCTGGCGGGCGCCACCCTGGTGCAGGGCTACAGCGCCTTCATCTACCAGGGGCCGTTCTGGAGCCGCGCCGTCCACAAGGGGCTCGCCGCGCGCCTCGCGAGCAGCCCGTACGCCACACTCGCCGACGCCGTGGGCGCCGGTACCAGGAAGGTGACCGTATGAGTTCCGACACCGCGACCCCCGGCACCCCGCTCGCCCCGTTCGGCGCCCGGCTGCGGGCCGCCATGGACACCCGGGGACCGCTCTGCGTCGGTATCGACCCGCACCCGGGGCTGCTCACCGCCTGGGGCCTGGCCGACGACGTCGCGGGGCTCGAACGCTTCGCCCGGACCACGGTCGAGGCGCTGGCCGGTCAGGTCGCCGTGCTGAAACCGCAGTCCGCGTTCTTCGAACGCTTCGGTTCGCGCGGTGTCGCCGTCCTGGAGACGGCGGTCGCCGAGGCGCGGTCGGCGGGCGCGCTGGTCCTCATGGACTCGAAGCGCGGCGACATCGGCTCGACGATGCAGGCGTACGCGGCCACCTACCTCGACAAGGACTCGCCGCTCTTCTCCGACGCGGTGACCGTCTCGCCGTACCTCGGCTTCGGCGCCCTGCGGCCGGCCCTGGACGCCGCGGCGATCTCCGGGGCCGGGGTCTTCGTCCTCGCGCTGACGTCCAACCCGGAGGGCGCCGAGGTGCAGCGGGCGACCGCCGCCGACGGCCGTCCGGTGGCGCAGCTGATCCTCGACCACATCGCGGCGGAGAACGCCGGGGCGACGCCGCTCGGCTCGGTCGGCGCCGTCGTCGGGGCGACGCTCGGCGACGTACGGGTCGATCTCGCCGTCAACGGACCGCTGCTCGCTCCCGGCATCGGCGCGCAGGGCGCGACCCCCGCCGATCTGTCCGGCGTGTTCGGCCCCGCGATCAACGACGTACTGCCGAGCGTGAGCCGTGGCGTCTTGCGGTACGGACCGGACATCAGGGCTCTTCGGGACGGAGCCGAGCGCTTCACCGACGAGGTGAAGGCGGCTGTCGACGCCGCTCGTTGAGGGAGTTGAGCGCGTTCTGGACAGAAAAGCGGGGTGAAATGCCAGGAATGTACCGGTCGTGCGATGCTGACCAGGACTTTTCGTCTGTTCTCGCTGACTCCGGCGGCCTTCAACGCTAGTCTCCGTCGAGAGCCAACGAGCAATCCGTTGTTCACGGCTCACCAGGTGGGGGGCGACCAGCTTCCTCGCCGGTCCGTATCCGACAGTTCGACATCCGAGGTGACGTAGGCGTGGCTCTTCCGCCCCTTACCCCTGAACAGCGCGCAGCCGCGCTCGAAAAGGCCGCCGCGGCTCGCCGGGAGCGGGCCGAGGTCAAGAATCGACTCAAGCACTCCGGCGCCTCCCTCCATGACGTCATCAAGCAGGGTCAGGAGAACGACGTCATCGGGAAGATGAAGGTCTCCGCCCTGCTCGAGTCGCTGCCCGGCGTGGGCAAGGTCCGCGCCAAGCAGATCATGGAGCGGCTCGGGATCTCCGAAAGCCGCCGCGTGCGCGGTCTCGGCTCCAACCAGATCGCCTCCCTGGAACGCGAGTTCGGCGGCTCTCCGGCCTGACGTTCCCGGGCACTCCCGGGAACCTGGATAATCGCTGCATGGCAGCAGAGGTACGTCCGCGGCTGACCGTGCTCTCCGGCCCTTCCGGGGTCGGCAAGAGCACGGTCGTCGCCCATATGCGCAAGGCCCACCCCGAGGTATGGCTCTCGGTGTCGGCCACCACAAGAAAGCCGCGCCCCGGTGAGCGCCACGGCGTCCAGTACTTCTTCGTCAGCGACGAGGAGTTCGACAAGCTGGTCGCCAACGGAGAGCTGCTGGAATGGGCGGAGTTCGCGGGCAACCGCTACGGCACGCCCCGCAGAGCCGTGCTCGAACGGCTCGAAGCGGGGGAGCCCGTACTGCTGGAGATCGACCTCCAGGGCGCCAGACAGGTCAGGGATTCCATGGCGGACTCCCAGCTGATCTTCCTGGCGCCGCCGGACTGGGACGAGCTGGTACGCCGGCTCACCGGCCGGGGCACCGAAGCACCCGAGGTGATCGCGCGCCGGCTGGCGGCGGCCAAGGTGGAGCTGGCGGCCGAGTCGGAGTTCGACACGACCCTGGTCAACACCTCGGTCGAGGACGTCGCGCGCGAGCTGCTAGCCTTGATGGCAGTTGCATGATCATTGGTGTTTCCTGAAATTCCCTGATTTATCTTCGGAAGGCTAGAGAGTGTCCTCTTCCATCACCCCACCCGAGGGCATCATCAACCCGCCGATCGACGAGCTGCTTGAGGCCACCGACTCCAAGTACAGCCTCGTGATCTACGCGGCCAAGCGCGCGCGCCAGATCAACGCGTACTACTCGCAGCTCGGCGAGGGTCTGCTTGAGTACGTCGGCCCGCTGGTGGACACGCACGTCCACGAGAAGCCGCTCTCGATCGCCCTGCGCGAGATCAACGCCGGACTGCTGACCTCCGAGGCCATCGAGGGCCCGGCCCAGTAGACCCGCCCGCACAGACGCTTTCAGCACAGGCCCGGCAGCGCGACTGCCGGGCCTGTGGTGTGTCATAGGTACGAGAAGCGAAGACGAGGCGGGGAGACACGGTGGACAAGCCGAAGGTCGTACTGGGAGTGGCCGGCGGGATCGCCGCCTACAAGGCGTGCGAACTGCTGCGCCGGCTCACCGAGTCCGGCCATGACGTCCAGGTCGTACCGACCGAGTCCGCCCTGCACTTCGTCGGTGAGGCGACCTGGTCCGCGCTGTCGGGACACCCCGTCGCCACCCAGGTCTGGTCCGGGGCCCACGAGGTGCCGCACGTACGGATCGGGCAGTCGGCCGACCTCGTCGTCGTGGCCCCCGCCACCGCCGACCTGCTGGCCAAGGCCGCGCACGGACTCGCGGACGACCTGCTCACCAACACCCTGCTGACCGCCCGCTGCCCGGTGGTCTTCGCCCCCGCCATGCACACGGAGATGTGGGAGCACCCCGCCACCCAGGAGAACGTGGCCACGCTGCGCCGCAGGGGCGCCGTCGTCGTCGAACCGGCCGTCGGCAGGCTCACCGGCGTCGACACCGGCAAGGGCCGGCTGCCCGACCCCGAGGAGATCTACGAGGTCTGCCGCCGGGTGCTGGCACGCGGCGTCGCCGCGCCCGATCTCGCCGGCCGCCATGTCGTGGTCAGCGCCGGCGGCACCCGCGAACCCCTGGACCCGGTGCGCTACCTGGGCAACCGCTCCTCGGGGAAGCAGGGCTACGCCCTCGCCCGCACGGCCGCGGCCAGGGGCGCCAGGGTCACCCTGATCGAGGCCAACACCGGGATGACGGACCCGGCCGGAGTCGACGTCGTCCATGTGGGGACGGCGCGGCAGCTGCGCGAGGCCGTGCTGAAGGCCGTCGCCGACGCCGACGCGGTCGTGATGGCGGCGGCCGTCGCCGACTTCCGCCCGGCGGCCTACGCCGAAGGCAAGATCAAGAAGAAGGACGACGAGGAGCCCGCCCCGCTCACCCTGATCCGTAACCCGGACATCCTCGCGGAGATCTCGGCGAACCGGCCGCACCCGGGCCAGGTGGTCGTCGGCTTCGCCGCCGAGACCGACGACGTCCTCGACAACGGCCGCCGCAAACTGCGCCGCAAGGGCTGCGACCTGCTGGTCGTCAACGAGGTGGGGGAGAGCAGGACCTTCGGGGCCGCTTCGAACGAAGCCGTGGTGCTGGCGGCGGACGGCGCGGAGACGCCGGTGCCGTACGGGCCCAAGGAAGCGCTCGCCGACATCGTCTGGGACCTTGTCGGGCCCCGGCTCGAAGACGTCGAAACGCGGCACTGAACGGACGCGAGATGAAATCTTTATTGCTTCTCGCCGGTCAAGTCACCGCCATTTCGCCGCTCCGGTCCGACCGAAAGCCAACAAAAACGGCATAACGCCCAGTACTCTGGCCGAATCGTCGTATCGCACTGCCCGGACCGCGCGCCACGGAACTCCCACGGACCGAGACACCTGGACCTGTGGCCCGGTATGACCGATAAACTGGCCCAGGAACGTCGTGGGGCGCAGCCCCCGGCCTGCCCGCCCATGATCAGCCAGCAGCCGCTGCAACCCCAGGGAGCGTTGTGTCCCGTCGTCTTTTCACCTCGGAGTCTGTGACCGAAGGTCACCCCGACAAGATCGCTGACCAGATCAGCGACACGATTCTTGACGCGCTTCTGCGCGAGGACCCGACATCGCGGGTCGCTGTGGAGACGTTGATCACCACCGGCCAGGTGCATGTCGCCGGTGAGGTGACGACGAAGGCGTACGCCCCGATCGCCCAGCTCGTGCGCGACAAGATCCTGGAGATCGGCTACGACTCCTCGAAGAAGGGCTTCGACGGCGCCTCCTGCGGTGTCTCCGTCTCGATCGGCGCGCAGTCCCCGGACATCGCCCAGGGTGTCGACGACGCGTACGAGAAGCGCGTCGAGGGTGACGAGGACGAGCTGGACAAGCAGGGCGCCGGCGACCAGGGCCTGATGTTCGGCTACGCCTGCGACGAGACGCCCGAGCTGATGCCGCTCCCGATCAACCTCGCGCACCGGCTGTCCCGCCGGCTCTCCGAGGTCCGCAAGAACGGCACCATCCCCTACTTGCGCCCCGACGGCAAGACGCAGGTCACCATCGAGTACGACGGCGACAAGGCCGTCCGCCTCGACACCGTCGTCGTCTCCTCGCAGCACGCGTCGGACATCGACCTCGACTCCCTGCTCGCCCCCGACATCCGCGAGTTCGTCGTCGAGCACGTCCTGCAGCAGCTCGTGGACGACGGCATCAAGCTGGACACCGAGGGCTACCGGCTGCTGGTCAACCCGACCGGGCGCTTCGAGATCGGCGGCCCGATGGGCGACGCCGGCCTGACCGGCCGCAAGATCATCATCGACACCTACGGCGGCATGGCCCGCCACGGCGGCGGCGCCTTCTCGGGCAAGGACCCGTCGAAGGTCGACCGCTCCGCCGCGTACGCGATGCGCTGGGTCGCCAAGAACGTCGTGGCGGCGGGCCTCGCCACCCGCTGCGAGGTCCAGGTCGCCTACGCGATCGGCAAGGCCGAGCCGGTCGGTCTGTTCGTCGAGACCTTCGGCACGGCCACCGTCGACACCGAGAAGATCGAGCAGGCCATCAGTCAGGTCTTCGACCTGCGCCCGGCCGCGATCATCCGCGACCTCGACCTGCTGCGTCCGATCTACGCCCAGACCGCGGCGTACGGCCACTTCGGCCGCGAGCTGCCCGAGTTCACCTGGGAGCGCACGGACCGCGTGGACGCCCTGCGCAAGGCCGCGGGCAACTGACGGAGTTCTTCCCCGGGCCCGGTTCCTCCGCCAAGGAGGGGCCGGGCCCGGCGCGTTGCCGCCGCCGCATATATTTCCCCCATGTTCGTACTTGAGCTGACCTACACCGCGCCCCTCGACCGCGTCGACGCCGCCATGGCCGACCATGTGGCCTGGCTGGAGAAGGGGTACGCCACCGGGCTCCTCATCGCGTCGGGCCGCAAGGTCCCGCGCGACGGAGGCGTGATCCTCGCGGCCGGCACCGACCGGGCGGCCGTCGAACAGCTCGCCGCCGAGGACCCGTTCACCGTCGCCGGAGTCTGCGCGTACCGCATCACCGAATTCGTGGCGACCAAGACGGCGGCCGGGCTGGCCGAGTACCGGGAGCAGCCGCGGTCCTGATCGGCCGATGTCAGTTCTCTCTGGTAGGTATGGGGGCGTGAGCAGCGACGACGAGCGGGGGACCGAACCCGGGCAGCAGCCCGAGGCGGAACAGCTCGCGCTCATCCGCGAGACCGTCCGCACCGCCAAGGTCCCCCGGGCCAAACCGCGCACCTGGCGCGGCGCCGCCCTCGCCGCCGAGCTGCCCGTCGCCCGCGTCGTCGTCAACAAGGGCGTCCTGCACCTCGACCAGTTCTTCGACTACGCCGTCCCCGAGGAGCTGGCCGACGAGGCACAGCCGGGGGTCCGGGTCCGGATCAGGTTCGGCGCCGGCGCCCATCAGGTACGCGGCGGGCGCCGCGAGGGCGGCCGGCTGATCGACGGCTTCGTCATCGAGCGCCGCGCCGACTCCGACTACTCGGGCCCGCTCGCCGCCCTGGCCGGCGTCGTCTCACCGGAACCCGTCCTCAGCACCGAACTGCTCACCCTCGCCCGCGCCGTCGCCGACCGGTACGCGGGCAGCCTCGCCGACGTACTCCAGCTCGCGATCCCGCCGAGGAACGCCCGCGCCGAGGCCAAACCGTCCCCGGAACCCCTGCCGCCGCCCGGAGCACCCGAGCCCGGCACCTGGCAGCGGTACGCCCAGGGCCCGGCGTTCCTCACCGCACTCGCCGACGGCGCGTCGCCACGCGCCGTGTGGACGGCGCTGCCGGGACCGCACTGGGCCGACGAACTGGCCCGCGCCGTAGCGGCGACGCTGTCCTCCGGCCGGGGCGCGCTCGTCGTCGTACCGGACGGCCGGGTCGCCGCCCGGCTCGACGCGGCGCTCACCACGCAGCTCGGCGAGGGACAGCACGCCCTGCTCACCGCCGAGGCGGGCCCCGAGAAGCGCTACCGCGAATGGCTCGCCGTACGGCGCGGCGCCGTCCGGGCCGTCGTCGGCACCCGCGCCGCGATGTTCGCCCCCGTACGCGACCTCGGCCTCGTCGCCATCTGGGACGACGCCGACGGCAGCCACAGCGAACAGCACGCGCCCCAGCCGCACGCCCGCGAGGTCCTGCTGCTGCGCGCGGCCCACGACAAATGCGGATTCCTGCTCGGCAGCACCGGCTGCACGGTGGAGGCGGCCCAACTGGTCGAGACGGGCTGGGCGCTGCCGCTCGGCGCCGACCGGGAACAGGTACGCGGCTCGGCCCCGCTGGTCCGCACCGTCGGCGACGGCGAGCTGGCCCGCGACGGCGCCGCGCGCGCCGCTCGGCTGCCCAGCCTCGCCTGGCAGGCCGTCAGGGACGGCCTGCGCACCGGCCCCGTACTGGTCCAGGTGCCGCGCCGCGGCTACGTCCCGAGGCTCGCCTGCGAACGCTGCCGCACCCCCGCGCGCTGCCGGCACTGCGCGGGCCCGCTGGAAGCCCCCCAGGAGCGGGAGCTGCGCTGCGGCTGGTGCGGCCGGGGTGAGCCCGACTGGACGTGCGTCGCGTGCGGTTCGCCCCGGCTACGCGCCCAGGTCGTCGGCGCGCGCCGCACGGCCGAGGAGCTGGGCCGGGCCTTCCCGGCCGTCCCCGTCCGCACCTCGGGCCGCGACCACATCCTCGACTCGGTCCCGGCCCGCCCGGCGCTCGTGGTCAGCACCCCCGGCGCCGAACCCGTCGCCGACGGCGGGTACGCGGCGGCGCTGCTCCTCGACGGCTGGGCGATGCTCGGCCGCCCCGACCTGCGGGCGGGGGAGGAGGCGCTGCGCCGCTGGATGCAGGCGGCGGCGCTGGTACGCGGCCAGGACGAGGGCGGCGTGGTGGTCGTGATCGCCGAGCCCACCCTCCGCCCCGTCCAGGCCCTGGTCCGCTGGGACCCGGTCGGCCACGCGCAGCGCGAGCTGGCGGAACGGGGCGAGCTGGGGCTTCCGCCGGTGTCCCGGATGGCGGCGGTCTCGGGCCGCCCGGCCGCGGTGGAGGCGTTCCTGTCGGCGGCCCGGCTGCCGCCCGACGCGCAGGTCCTGGGCCCCGTACCGCTCCCGGTCACGGACCCGGCCCGCCCCCGCCGCCCCGGCGACCCGCCCCCGGGGGAGCCGTGGGACCGCGCGCTGCTGCGGGTACCGCCGGGAAGCGGGGCGGCGCTGGCGAGCGCGCTGAAGGAGACGCAGGCGAGCCGCTTGGCCCGGGGCTCGGCGGACCCGGTCCGCATCAGAATCGACCCCCCGGACATCGGCTAGTCGCCGTCCGGCGTTGCGGGTCTGGGTTGCGGTGTCGCTGTCTGGTGGCGGGTTCCGGGTCCTGCGGAGGGGGGTGTCCGGACTGCTTGTCGCATGAGCTCCTTCGCTTTACGTCCGGACACCCCCCTCCTCCGGCCCCGGCCCCCTCCCGTCCGGTGGTCGGGCACCCCGTCCGCGTCAGCGCGGGTGAGCGGTGCCCTGCGGGCCGGGGGTACGTCCCTGGCGTGGACGCCCGGCCGCGTTCCCTCGCGGGTCGCGGCGCAGCCGAGCCGATCGGCCGGGGGGTGAAGGGGGTCGTGCAGGGGTGGTGTCCGGAGCGTAGAGCGTGATTTGTGGCGCATCTCGGCGGTGGCTCCGCGTCTGGCGAGTACGCGCCGTAAATCATGCAGCGCAGGACGCCTCCCCGGAACGGCACCCGGCAACAACCGCAACCAAGACCCGCAACCCCGAACCGCGCCGGACGGCGACACCGCGCCGGACGGCGACACCGCGCCGGACGGCGGCTCAGCCGCCTCGGGGGCCCGGGAACGCGTTCGGGCGGGGGTCTTCGCGTAGCGACTGGGTCGTCGGCTGGCGGGCCGCCGGGACCGACGGCGTAGGCGTGGGCGTCGCGTCGGGCGCCGCGTCCGCGCCCGGCTGCGGCGGCGGCACCGGCGCGCGGCGCGCCCCGTAGCGGCGGTGCACCGCCTGCTTCGTGACGCCCAGCGCCGAGCCCACCGCGTCCCACGAGAAGCCCAGCGAGCGGTCGAAGTCCACCGCCGCCGTCACCAGCGTCTCGACGCTGTCCCGCAGCTCCTGCGCGAGTCGTACCGTCGGCGCCGGGGCTCTGCCGTAGACGACGAACCCGGCGGACGGGCCCGAGCGCCGCGGGCGGTAGACGTTGCCCAGCTGGGCGGTGAGGGTGCGCAGCGCGTCCACCTGACGGCGGACCCGCTCGATGTCCCGCACCAGCAGGTGCAGACTCGCACGGGCTTGTGCGTCGTGGGTTGCGTGGTCGGCCATGAACAAGCCTCTCGAACCGGCGTTGAAAAGGATCCGGGCCGCACCGGTGCGGCCCGTGTGGGGGTCAATCTCCCTTGACAACGCTTTACCTGGCCCTGGGGTCACGCTACGGGGGCGTATCCATAGGTGCGCGGGGCGCGCAGAGGGACGTACGCCCCCTGTGGTGCGCGCCCATAGACTGGTGCGCCGCATGATCCGATCCGCCCCGCCCGAGAGGCAGTCAGCCACCGATGAAGCTCGTCTTCGCCGGCACCCCCGAGGTCGCCGTACCCGCCCTGGACGCACTCATCGCCTCCGACCGGCACGAGGTCGCCGCCGTCGTGACGCGACCCGACGCGCCGTCGGGGCGCGGGCGCAGGCTGGTGGCCAGCCCGGTCGCCCAGCGGGCCGAGGAGGCGGGGATCGAGATCCTGCGGCCCGCGAAGCCCCGGGACGAGGACTTCCTCGCGCGGCTGCGGGAGATCGGGCCCGACTGCTGCCCGGTCGTCGCGTACGGCGCGCTGCTGCCCCGGGTCGCCCTCGACGTACCCACGCGTGGCTGGGTGAATCTGCACTTCTCGCTGCTGCCGGCCTGGCGGGGCGCCGCGCCCGTGCAGCACTCGCTGATGGCGGGTGACGAGATGACGGGCGCTTCGACGTTCCTGATCGAGGAGGGCATGGACTCGGGCCCGGTCTTCGGCGTGATCACCGAGCATGTGCGGGCGACTGACACGAGCGGCGACCTGTTGACGCGGCTCGCGTTCGCGGGGGCAGGGCTGCTCGCCGCGACCATGGACGGCATCGAGGACGGCAGCCTGATTCCCGTACCGCAGCCGGCCGACGGTGTCTCGCTCGCGCCGAAGATCACGGTCGAGGACGCGCAGGTGAACTGGGCCGAGCCGGCCCTGCGGGTGGACCGGGTGGTCAGGGGCTGTACGCCCGCGCCGGGGGCCTGGACCGTGTTCCGGGGGGAGCGGCTGAAGCTGATCCAGGTGACGCCGCGGCCCGAGCACACCGGCCCGGCGCCGGGGGCGCTCGCCGTCGGCAAGAACAACGTGTACGTGGGGACCGGTTCGCACGCGGTGGAGCTGCTGTGGGTTCAGCCGCAGGGCAAGAAGCCGATGCGGGCGGCGGACTGGGCGCGTGGCGTGCGGATCACGCCCGGCGAACGGCTCGGCTGACGGCGCTGCGAACGGCCCGGCGGGACGGACGTAGGCTGGACGGGTTCTTCTCTTCATCACACGCGGAGCACCTTTGAACGAGCAGGCCGGTCGCCGTCCCCCCAAGCCGCACCGTCGTCCCAAGAAGGACCCGGTCCGGATCCTCGCCTTCGAAGCGCTGCGGGCGGTGGACGAGCGCGGCGCCTACGCCAATCTCGTCCTGCCGCCGCTGCTCAAGAAGGCGCGGGAGAATCCCGCGTTCGAGGCGCGTGACGCGGCGCTGGCCACCGAGCTGGTCTACGGGACGCTGCGCAGGCAGGGGACGTACGACGCGATCATCGCGGCCTGCGTCGACCGGCCGCTGCACCGGGTCGATCCGCCGGTGCTCGACGTGCTCGCGCTGGGTGCGCACCAGCTGCTGGGGACCCGGATCCCGACGCACGCGGCGGTCTCGGCGAGTGTCGAGCTGGCCAGGGTGGTGCTCGGGGACGGGCGGGCCAAGTTCGTCAACGCCGTGCTGCGGAAGATCTCGCAGCACGATCTGGACACCTGGCTCGATCAGGTCGCCCCGCCGTACGACGAGGACGCCGAGCAGCATCTGGCCGTTGTCCACTCGCACCCGCGCTGGGTGGTCTCCGCGCTGTGGGACGCGCTGGGCGGTGGCCGCGCCGGTATCGAGGATCTGCTCGAAGCCGACAACGAACGGCCCGAGGTGACCCTCGTGGCCCGGCCCGGCCGCTCCACGACGGACGAGCTGATGGAGGTCCTGGGGGAGGACTCGGGGTTGCCGGGACGCTGGTCGCCGTATGCGGTACGGATGGCCGAGGGCGGCGAGCCGGGCGCTCTCGACGTCGTACGGGACGGCAGGGCGGGCGTCCAGGACGAGGGCAGCCAGTTGGTCGCGACGGCCGTCGCCAACGCGCCGATCGAGGGGTCCGACGCCCGCTGGCTGGACGGCTGCGCGGGGCCCGGCGGCAAGGCGGCGCTGATGGCGGCGCTGGCGGCGGAGCGCGGCGCGACCCTGCTGGCGGCGGAGAAGCAGCCGCACCGGGCGCGGCTCGTCGAGCGCGCGCTGGCCGGCAACCCGGGCCCGTACCAGGTGATCACGGCGGACGGCACCCGCCCGCCGTGGGTGGCTGGCTCCTTCGACCGGGTGCTGGTCGATGTGCCGTGCTCCGGTCTCGGCGCGCTGCGCCGCAGGCCGGAGGCGCGCTGGCGGCGCCGCGCCTCGGACCTGGAGGGCTTCGCCCCGCTCCAGCGCGGCCTGCTCCGCGAGGCGCTGAACGCGGTACGGGTCGGCGGCGTCGTCGGCTACGCGACCTGCTCCCCGCACCTCGCCGAGACCCGCGTCGTCGTGGACGACGTGCTGAAGGCGCTCGGCGGCTCGTCGGTCGAAGCCGAACTCATCGACGCCCGCGACCTCCTCCCGGGCGTCCCGGCCCTGGGCAAGGGCCCCGACGTCCAGCTGTGGCCGCATCTGCACGGCACGGACGCCATGTACCTGGCCCTGCTGCGCCGCACGGCGTGACGCAGGGGCTGACGCGGGCCCCGCGGGGCGATTCGTCCGTATCGATGGGCGGACCGTGTCCTGTGACCCCCGTGGAGCATGGCAGGCTTGGGCCATGGCTCAGATCAACCCCAGCATCCTGTCCGCCGACTTCTCCCGGCTCGCCGACGAGGCGAAGGCCGTCGAGGGTGCCGACTGGCTCCATGTCGATGTCATGGACAACCACTTCGTGCCCAATCTGACGCTGGGGGTGCCGGTGGTCGAGGCGCTCGGGCGGGCCACGGACACGCCGCTCGACTGCCATCTGATGATCGAGGACCCGGACCGGTGGGCCCCGCAGTACGTGGAGGCCGGGGCCGGTTCGGTGACCTTCCATGTGGAGGCCGCCGCCGCGCCCGTGCGGCTGGCCAGGGAGATCAGGGCCAAGGGGGCGAGGGCGTCGATGGGGCTGAAGCCCGCGACGCCGATCGAGCCGTACGAGGATCTGCTGCCCGAGCTGGACATGCTGCTGATCATGACCGTGGAGCCGGGCTTCGGCGGTCAGGCGTTCCTCGACATCATGCTGCCCAAGATCCGGCGTACCCGGCAGCTGATCGCCAAGCACGGACTTGAGCTGTGGCTCCAGGTCGACGGCGGGGTCTCGGCCGACACCATCGAGCAGTGCGCCGAGGCCGGCGCCGATGTGTTCGTCGCCGGGTCCGCCGTGTACGGGACGGACGATCCGGCGGCCGCGGTGCGGATGCTGCGGCACCAGGCGGATGAGACGACGGCGGGCGCGCCGTGGGCCTGCCGTCACTGAGTCGGCCACCGGGCCACGGGGACATGAACGGAGCCCAGCAGGGCTGATCAAGGACCGCTGCATCTGACAGGATGAACAGGGAGTCCGGAGTGCGCAGAAGTGAGGAGATCGCGGTGTCTGGTATGTCGGCAGGACGGCCAGCCCTGCGGATGGGACCCGCGGAGTTGGTACAGGCTGCGGCCATGGCCCGCCGGTTCTATCTGGAGGGCAAGTCCAAGATCCAGATCGCCGAGGAGTTCGGCGTCAGCCGCTTCAAGGTGGCCCGGGTGCTGGAGACGGCGCTGGAGCGGGATCTCGTACGGATCGAGATCCGCGTCCCCTCCGAGCTGGACGCCGAGCGCTCCGACGCCCTGCGCGCCCGCTACGGGCTGCGGCACGCCGTGGTCGTCGAGTCGCCCGCCGAGGGCGCCGACGAGTCGCCCGACCCGGAGAACCTGGGCGAGGTCGCCGCCGATCTGCTCGGAGAGCTGGTCACCGAGGGCGATGTGCTCGGGCTCGCCTGGGGCCGCTCCACCATCCACATGGCCGCGGCCCTCGACCGGCTGCCGCCCTGCACCGTCGTCCAGCTGACCGGCGTGTACGACGCGGGCACCGCTGAGCGCGGCTCGGTCGAGGCCGTACGGCGCGCCGCCCAGGTGTCCGGCGGCGAGGCCCACCCCATCTACGCCCCGATGCTGCTGCCCGACCCGGCGACCGCGGCCGCGCTGCGCAGCCAGCCCGGTATCGCCCGCGCCTTCGAGTACTTCGACAAGGTGACGGTGGCCGCCGTCTCCATCGGGTCCTGGGAGGCGGGCATCTCCACCGTCCACGACATGCTCACCGACGAGGACCGCACCCACTACGCGTCGCTCGGTGTCGCGGCCGAGATGTCGGCGCATCTCTTCGACGCCGAGGGCCGCCGGGTCGGCCGGGATCTCGGCGAGCGGTGCATCACGGTCGAGGCCGACCGGCTGCGCCGTATCCCGGAGGTCGTGGCCATCGCCGGCGGGCTGCGCAAGGCCGAGGCGATCGGCGCCGTCCTGCGCTCAGGTCTGGTCACCAGCCTGGTCACGGACACGGCGGCGGCCGACTTCCTGCTGACGGAGTTCACCCCGGCGCCCCGGCCGGCCCTGGAGCGCTCCGACCCGGACGGCGACTGACCGGGCCAGGTCCTGGCGGGGCGCCGTGCCGTAGACTCCCTGAGTAAGGCAAGGTTCCACCGCCTGACACAGCAAGGCCCCACCTCGTTGGAGGAACACACGAATGTGGGGCCGTTTTGTTGTGTCCTCGCGGAAGTGACCTGCTCCGTTTCGCGTGAAAATGTGAGACTTATGCGCTTCCTTGAGCCCGGCACCGGACGTTCCGTCGAGTCGTCACCGGTTCCCTACGACCTGACCTACGACGACGTCTTCATGGTGCCGAGCCGCTCGGCCGTCGGCTCCCGGCAGGGGGTGGACCTCTCGTCCCCCGACGGGACCGGCACGACGATTCCGCTCGTCGTCGCCAACATGACCGCCATCGCCGGCCGCCGCATGGCGGAGACCGTCGCCCGGCGGGGCGGGCTCGTCGTCATCCCCCAGGACATCCCGATCGAGGTCGTCACGGACGTCATCTCCTGGGTGAAGAAGCGCCATCTCGTCCTGGACACGGCGATCACCCTCGCGCCCGCGCAGACCGTCGGCGACGCGCTGTCCCTGCTGCCGAAGCGGGCGCACGGCGCGGGCGTCGTGGTGGACGGCGTCGGACGGCCCGTCGGCATCGTCACCGACCACGACCTGACCGGCGTCGACCGCTTCACCCAGCTGTCCGAGGTCATGTCGAAGGACCTGGTCCTGATCGCCGCCGACATGGACCCCCGCGAGGCGTTCAACACCCTCGACTCCGCCAACCGCAAGCTCGCGCCCGCCGTGGACGCCGACGGACGGCTGGTCGGCATCCTCACCCGCAAGGGCGCCCTGCGGGCGACGCTCTACACCCCGGCGACGGACGCCGAAGGCGCGCTGCGGATCGCGGCGGCCGTCGGGATCAACGGCGACGTGGCGGGCAAGGCCGCCCAGCTGCTGGACGCCGGGGTCGACACGCTCGTGGTCGACACCGCCCACGGCCACCAGGAGTCGATGCTCTCCGCGATCAAGTCGGTCCGCGCGCTCGACCCGAAGGTGCCGCTGGTGGCGGGCAACATCGTCGCCGCCGACGGCGTACGGGACCTGATCGAGGCGGGCGCCGACATCGTCAAGGTCGGGGTGGGCCCCGGCGCGATGTGCACCACCCGCATGATGACCGGCGTCGGCCGGCCGCAGTTCTCCGCCGTGAGGGAGTGCGCGGCCGAGGCGAAGAAGTACGGCAAGCACGTGTGGGCCGATGGCGGGGTGCGCCATCCGCGCGACGTCGCCATGGCGCTCGCCGCCGGCGCGTCGAACGTGATGATCGGCTCCTGGTTCGCCGGTACGTACGAGTCGCCGGGCGACCTCCAGCAGTCAGCCGACGGGCGGTACTACAAGGAGTCCTTCGGCATGGCATCCGCCCGCGCCGTCCGTAACCGCACCAGCGAGGAGTCGGCCTACGACCGCGCGCGCAAGGCACTGTTCGAGGAGGGCATCTCGACGTCCCGGATGTTCCTCGACCCCGCGCGGCCCGGCGTCGAGGACCTGATCGACTCGATCATCGCCGGGGTGCGTTCGTCCTGCACCTACGCCGGTGCGAACTCGCTGGAGGAGTTCGCCGAGAAGGCCGTCGTGGGCGTGCAGAGCGCGGCCGGGTACGCCGAGGGCAAGCCTTTGCACGACAGCTGGGCGTAGTCTCATCAGTGGTGCCAACAATCTCGAATTGGCAGGCATGAGTGCGGAAGACCGGGGTAAACGGGCTCTGCACAGTCCACGATCAGGGGAGGACCACAGTGTCCACGGCAGTGTCCACGGCGAGCGCGGCCCAGTTGGAGCTTCCTCATGTTCCGTGCCCGAGCGAAGTGGCACCCAAGGACGCCCGGGAGATCTCCCGGCTCTTCTTCACCCGGCTCGCCGAGCTGGAAGAGGGCACGGCGGACCACCAGTACGTCCGTAACACCCTGATCGAGCTGAACCTGGCGCTCGTCCGGTACGCGGCGACGCGGTTCCGCAACCGGTCGGACCAGATGGAGGACATCGTCCAGGTCGGCACGATCGGCCTGATCAAGGCGATCGACCGGTTCGAGCTCACCCGTGAGGTGGAGTTCGCGACCTTCGCCGTCCCGTACATCATCGGCGAGATCAAGCGGTTCTTCCGCGACACCAGCTGGGCGGTGCACGTGCCGCGCCGGCTCCAGGAGCTGCGGATCGATCTGGCCAAGGCCAGTGACGAGCTGTCCCAGCGGCTGGACCGCACGCCGACCAGCGCCGAGCTGGCCGAGCACCTCGGCATCGAGGTGGACGAGGTCATAGAGGGTGTCGTCGCGAGCAACGGCTACACGGCGGGCTCGATCGACATGCCGACCGACGACACCTCCGAGTTCGCCGCCCCGCTCTCCGACCGGCTGGGCGCGCTCGACGCCGACCTGGAGACCGCGGAGAACGTGCAGGCGCTCAAGCCGCTCATCGAGTGCCTGGACGCCCGGGAGCGGCAGATCCTGCGGATGCGCTTCGGCGACGAGATGACGCAGGCGGAGATCGGCGCCGAGCTGGGCGTCTCCCAGATGCATGTGTCCCGGCTGCTGACCCGGATCACCGGACAGCTGCGGGCCGGACTGCTCGCCGTCGAGTAGACCCGCGTCGAGCAGACCTCGCCGTAGAACAGACCTCGCCGTAGAACAGACCTTTCCGGCTGACCGGCCCGGCGGCTCCTGCCGTCGGGCCGTGTTCTACTTCAGCCGTGCGCCTCAACGATCTCGACGAACGCATCGTCCACGCCCTCGCCGAGGACGCCCGCCGCTCCTTCAGCGACATCGGCTCCCTCGTCGGCCTCTCGGCGCCCGCCGTGAAGCGCCGCGTCGACCGGCTGCGCGCCGAAGGGGCGATCACCGGCTTCACCGTCCGGGTCGATCCGGCGGCCATGGGCTGGCAGACCGAGGGATTCATCGAGATCTACTGCGGCCGCAACACCTCCCCCGAAGCGATCCGGCAGGGCCTGGAGCGCTACCCGGAGATCGTGGCGGCCTCCACCGTCACCGGCGACGCGGACGCGCTCGTGCAGGTACTCGCCGCCGACATGCGCCATTTCGAGCAGGTGCTGGAACGTATCGCGGGCGAGCCGTTCGTGGAGCGCACCAAGTCGGTCCTCGTGCTGTCGCCGCTGCTCAGACGGGCCGTCGTGCCCTCCTGACGGGCTCGCTCCACCGGTCGCGCAACGAATCGCCGCCCAGTGGCCGAGAGGCGCAACAAAACGCACACCACGACGCAACAGACGCGTCTTGCCGCGCCCGTCGCCCGGACCGTAGCGTCTAACCGTCACCCCCACCCCTTACGCACCACCCCGAGGTCCGTCATGCCGTCGCTGCGTACCGCCCTGCTCCAGAGCTCCGGCCACCCCGGTTCCGTCGAGGGCAATCTGATGGTGCTGGACGAGGCGGCCGGACGTGCGGCGGACGCCGGTGCGCGGCTGCTGGTGTGCCCGGAGATGTTCCTGACCGGGTACGCGATCGGCGCCGATGTGGCCAGGCTCGCCGAGCCCGCCGACGGTCCCGGGGCGCAGGCCGTGGCCAGGATCGCGGCCCGGCACGGTCTCGCCGTGCTGTACGGCTACCCGGAGCGCGACGGTGAGCGGATCTTCAACGCCGCCCAGCTCGTCGGCCCGGACGGTGCGCGCGGCGCGCACTACCGCAAGACGCATCTCTTCGGCGACTTCGAACGCGCCTGGTTCACCCCGGGGGAGCAGCCGGTCGTCCTGGCCGAGCTGGACGGGATCCGGCTCGGCGTCATGATCTGCTACGACGTCGAGTTCCCGGAGAACGTGCGGGCCCACGCCCTGGCCGGCACCGATCTGCTGCTGGTCCCCACGGCGCAGATGCGGCCCTTCGAGTTCGTCGCCGAATCCCTCGTACCGGTCAGGGCCTTCGAGAACCAGCTCTACATCGCGTACGTGAACAGGACCGGCTGGGAAGGCGAGTTCGACTTCGTCGGGCTGAGCTGCCTCGCGGGACCTGACGGCGCCGCCGTCGTACGCGCAGGGCGCGACACGGAACTGGTCGTCGGCGATGTCGATCCCGTACCGCTCGCCGCGTCGCGCGCCGCCAATCCCTATCTGCGGGACCGCCGCCCCGGGCTGTACGGCTCGCTCGTCTGACCGGCGCCCCGCACCGTAATCCCCGCTCGTTCGCAAGGAGTTCCCGCCGCCATGACCACGGTGCCGCCCCCTGCCGTTCCGCACACCCCCGAACCGGAGTCCGGCGCCCTGCCACGGGTCACCATGTCGGGCCCCGACTTCCCTTACGCGTACGACGACTTCCTGACGCATCCGGCGGGGCTCGGCCAGATACCGGCGACCGAGCACGGCGCCGAGGTCGCCGTCATCGGCGGCGGTCTCTCCGGGATCGTCACCGCGTACGAGCTGATGAAGATGGGGCTCAAGCCGGTCGTCTACGAGGCCGACCGCATCGGCGGCCGGCTGCGGACCATCGGCTTCGACGGCTGTGACCCCGAACTGACCGCGGAACTGGGCGCGATGCGCTTCCCGCCGTCCTCCACGGCGCTCCAGCACTACATCGACCTGGTGGGACTTGAGACCCGTCCCTTCCCCAACCCGCTTGCCCCCGGCACCCCTTCGACGGTCGTGGACCTCAAGGGCGAGTCGCACTACGCCCGCACCATCGACGAACTGCCCGAGGTCTACCGGGAGGTGATGACCGCCTGGAACACCTGTCTGGAGGAGGGCGCCGACTTCTCCGACATGAACAGCGCCCTGCGCGAGCGGGACATCCCACGGATCAGGGAGATCTGGGCGCGGCTCGTGGAGAAGCTCGACAACCAGACCTTCTACGGATTCCTCTGCGAGTCACCGGCGTTCGCCTCGTTCCGCAAGCGGGAGATCTTCGGCCAGGTCGGCTTCGGCACCGGCGGCTGGGACACCGACTTCCCCAACTCCATCCTGGAGATCCTGCGGGTCGTCTACACCGAGGCCGACGACCACCACCGCTCCATCGTCGGCGGCAGCCAGCAGCTCCCGGTCCGGCTGTGGGAACGGGCGCCTGGCAAGATCACCCACTGGCCCGCGGGCACGTCGCTGGCCTCGCTGCACGGAGGTGAGCCGCTGCCCGCCGTGACCCGGCTGCACCGTACGGCCGGCAACCGCGTCACGGTCACCGACGCCTCGGGCCGGATCCGCACCTTTCGCGCGGCCGTCTTCACCGCCCAGTCCTGGCTGCTGCTGTCGAAGATCGCCTGCGACGACGCGCTGTTCCCCATCGACCACTGGACGGCGATGGAGCGCACCCACTACATGGAGTCGTCCAAGCTGTTCGTGCCGGTCGACCGGCCGTTCTGGCTCGACCCGGCCGTCGACGGCGCCGGGCGTCCCACCGGGCGTGACGTGATGTCGATGACGCTCACCGACCGGATGACCAGGGGCACGTATCTGCTGGACGACGGGCCCGACAAGCCCGCGGTGATCTGCCTGTCGTACACATGGTGCGACGACAGCCTCAAGTGGCTGCCCCTGTCGGCGCAGGAGCGGATGGAGGTCATGCTCAGCTCGCTGCGGGAGATCTACTCGGGCGTGGACATCCGGCGGCACATCATCGGCAGCCCCGTGACCGTGTCCTGGGAGAACGAGCCGTACTTCATGGGCGCGTTCAAGGCCAACCTGCCGGGCCACTACCGCTACCAGCGGCGGCTGTTCACCCACTTCATGCAGGACCGGCTGCCCGCGGACAAGCGGGGGATCTTCCTGGCGGGCGACGACATCTCGTGGACGGCGGGCTGGGCCGAGGGCGCCGTGCAGACCGCGCTCAACGCGGTGTGGGGCGTGATGCACCACTTCGGCGGTGCCACGGACCCGACGAACCCGGGGCCCGGCGATCTGTACGACGACCTGGCACCCGTCGAACTCCCCGAGGACTGAGGGCCAGGCACCGGGCGACCGGTCAGGGCCCGGCCGGAGCAGGGCCCTGACCGGCCGCAGGCTCAGACGCCGGCCGCGCGGACGCCCGCGTACACCTCGGCGGCCACGTCCACCAGCTCCTGCGCGTCGCGCATCGTGGTGGACAGGTCGATCAGCAGCTCGGTGACTCCGTCGACCTGCGCGTGTGCCACGACGTCCTCGACGATCTGGCCCGCGCTCCCCTGGAACGGCTGCCGGCCCGCACCCTCGAACGGCTTCGCGCTGTACACGGAGTTGGCCCGGACGCAGACCTCCAGCGGCCGTTCACGGCCGCGCTCGGCCGCGACGTCCCGCACCGTGCGCAGCTCCTCCGCCAGCTTGTCGGCGCCCAAGCCCACGGGCATCCAGCCGTCGGCGCGGTCGACGAGCCGGCGCACGGCGGGGCCGCCGCCGGCGGCGAGGAAGACCGGAATCGGCCGGGCGGGCTTGGGGCCCACCTCGGCGGGCGCGATGGTGGTGAACTCGCCCTGGTACGCGACCGGGTCGGGGCCCCAGACGGCGGCGAAGACGTCGAGCAGCTCGTCCAGGGCCGCACCGCGCTTCTCGAACGGCGCAACGGAGGCCGCCGCGTACTCGTCCAGCGACCAGCCGGTGCCGATACCGGCGACGGCGCGGCCACCGCTCGCCGCGTCCAGCGTGGCGAACGTACGGGCCAGTTGGAACGGGACGTGCAGTGGAGCCACCAGCACGCTGGTGCCCAGCCGGACCCGCTCGGTGACGGCGGCGGCCAGGGCGAGCGTCACCATCGGGTCGGCCACGCCGCGGTAGTGGTCGGGCCAGGCCAAGCCGGGTACGCCGTACAGGCCTTGGGTGGCGGGCGTCGGGAAGAGAATGCGCTCGAAGACCCACAGGCTTTCGTAGCCGGTGTCCTCGGCGGCCCGCGCGACGGTGGTCACATCATGGGCCAGGTCGTACTGATGCATCTGCGGCAGTCCGAGACCGAGTTTGAGCGGCATAGGGGCACTCCTTCGTGCGGGTGAAGAGGAGAACCACCGTAGGCCAATGGGTTGTTGAGCGCTCAACCGACCGGCTGTAACAGGACACCCGGCGCCGCGGCCCCGACGGACTCCGCTTTCCGCACCTCGGATGTCACGCACGCGACGTAAGCTCCCGGAAAGTCACCTCATGCCGGAAAGTCACCCGACGAGGGAGAAGTGCATGGTGTCCGGTCCGCGCGGGGGACGCCGCGCAGAACGGCTCGAACAGCGCAGGGCCGGCAGGCGCCGGGCCGCGCTGGTCGCCGCCTCCGCCGTCGTGGCCGCGGGCGCGCTCGTCGGGACGCTGGTCGCCACGGGCGGGCCGGGGCCGGGGCGTGCGGACACGGCGAGTTCCGCTTCCCGTGTCGCTCCCGCGCCTTCGCTCCCGCCCCTTTCGCCCTCACCGGTCGCCACGGAGCCGTCCCCCTCGCCGTCGCCCACGGCCTCGCCGTCGAAGAAACCGGTCAAGCGCCCCGCCCCCAAGGCGCGCCCGGCGACCGCGCTCTACCGCCATCCCGACACCCAGGTCCGCGAGTGGGTCGGCGCGCACCGCGACGACCCGCGCCGACCGGTGATCGAGTCCCGGATCGCCGCGCGGCCCGAGGCGGTCTGGTTCGACGCGTACGACCCCGGCTCGATCACCGGCGAGGTGCGGTCCGTCACGTCGCGCGCCGCGGCGGCCGGCCGGACCGCGGTGCTCGTGCCGTACGTGATTCCGCAACGCGACTGCGGGGGCGCCTCGGACGGCGGTGCGCCCGATCTCGCCGCCTACGACGGGTGGATACGGAACTTCGCGCGCGGCCTCGGCTCCCGCGAGGTCATCGTGATACTCGAACCCGACGCGATCGCCGAGAACGAATGCCTCGACGCGGCGCAGCGCGCCGCCCGTTACGCCTCATTGGCACGGGCCGGCCGTACGCTGCACGCCGCCGACCCTGCGGCGAAGGTGTACTTCGACGGCGGCCACTCCGGCTGGAACTCCGCCACGAAACAGGCCGGTCTGCTGCGGGCCGCCGACGCCGCCGGGAGCAGCGACGGCATCTTCACCAACGTGTCCAACTTCCACCGCACGACCGACGAGGCGCGGTACGCACGCGCGGTGCTCGCCGCGCTCGGCGGCCCCGCACGGCTCGGCGCCGTGATCGACACCAGCCGCAACGGCAACGGCGCGCCGCCGGGGGACCAGTGGTGCGACCCGGCCGGCCGGGCGCTGGGGCAGGCGCCGACGACCCGGACCGGCGAGGCCCGGATCGACGCCTATCTGTGGGTCAAGTCGCCGGGTGAGTCGGACGGTTGCAAGGGCGCGGCCGGATCGTTCACCGCCGACTACGCCTACGAGCTGGCCACCGGCTGAGCGCGATGCGCGAGGGCCGGGTTACTTCTGCGGGCTCTCCAGCGCGCCGGGCAGGGCGGCGTCGGCGATCTTCGCCGTGCGTCCCGCGCGCAACACGCCCGCGCCCGCGACGAGTCCGAAGGTCAGCAGCGTCACCAGGCCGAACGACGTGGTCAGGGACGTCGCGTTGGCGATGCCGCCGATCGCCGAAGGGGCGACGAGCCCCGAGGTGTACGTGATGGTGGCGACCCCGGCGATGGCCTGGTTGGCGTTCGGCCCGCTGCGGCCCGCCGCCGCGAAGGCCAGTGGTACGACCACGGCGACGCCGAGCCCGATGAAGGCGAAGCCGGTCATGGCGAGCGCCGGATTCGGCGCCGTCACCACCAGCAGACCGCCCGCGGCGGCGAACACCCCGCCCACCCGTACGGTCTTCACCGCGCCGAACCGGTCGACCACCCGGTCCCCGGCGATCCGGGTGATGGCCATGGTGAGCGTGAAGGCGGTGGTCGAGGCCGCCGCCAGACCGGGGGAGGTGTGCAGCACGTCGCGGAGATAGACCGCAGACCAGTCGAGGCTCGCGCCCTCGGCGAACACCGCGCAGAACCCGATCGTGCCGATGATCAGCGCGCTCTTCGGCGGCAGCGCGAAGCTGGGCGGCGCGTCGGCCTCCGGTGCGCTGCGGACGTCGAGCACGCCCTGGCAGAAGATCAGTCCGAGCGCGGTGAGCACGAGCGCGGCCAGCAGGTGGTGCAGCCGTGCGTCGCTGCCGAGATGCGCGGCGAGCGCACCCGAGGCCGAGCCGATCAGCGCGCCCGCGCTCCACATCCCGTGCAGCCCGGACATGATCGACTTACCGAGCCGGTTCTCGGTCTCCACCCCGATGCCGTTCATCACCACGTCCGACATCCCGGACGTCGCGCCGTACACGTACAGCGCCAGACAGAGCGTGACGAGGTTCGGGGAGAGCGCGGGCAGGATCAGCGCCAGGGTCCACAGGGCGAGCAGGATGCGCAGCGCGGCGCGGGCGCCGAGCCGGTGACCGATCGTGCCGACCAGCGGCATCGCCGTCACCGAACCGATGGCGGGGAAGGCGAGCGCGAGCCCGAGCTGGCCCGCGCTGACCCCGGTGTGGTCCTGGATCCAGGGGATACGGGTGGCGAAGCTGCCGGTGACGGCGCCATGGACGCAGAACACCGCGGCCACGGCGAACCGCGCCCTCCGCAGCCGCTGCCTGTTGTCGACCGCTTCCTTCGTCATTTCGTTCCGTCCTCCCCCTGAGAAGCGTGTGGCGCACGCCTGGTCCCCGTTGCGATGCGTAAACTATCAGGAAGCCTGCCTGATAAATAGCGCGTTAATGCGCCAGGGACGTGGAAGGATCGCCGCCATGGCCGCATCCCCGAGTACCGCCCGAGCCATCAACGACCGGCTCGCCCTGCGACTGTTCCAGCAGGAAGGGCCGCTGACGGCAGGTCAGCTCAAGGTGCTGACCGGCCTCTCCCGGCCCAGCGTCGCCGATCTCGTGGAACGGCTCATCGAGTCGGGGCTGATCCAGGTCGTGGGCGAGACCGGTGACCGGCGGCGTGGCCCGAACGCGCGCGTGTACGGGATCGTCGCCGACCGGGCCCATCTCGCGGCCCTCGACGTCCGCACCGGCAGCGTCTCCGTCGTCGTCGCCGACCTGCTCGGCAGCACGCTCGCCGAGGCGGTCCTGCCGATCGACAGCGGTACGGGCGGCGAGAGCGCCGTCGAACAGGCCGTCGCCGTACTGGAGCGCACCGCCGCCGAAGCGGGGGCGGCGCCGCTGCACAGCGTGGGCATCGGCGCGCCCGGCCTCGTCGACCCCGCGACCGGCGAACTGCGCGACACCACCGGGCTGCCGGCCTGGCACCGCAGCCTCGTCGCCGCCCTGCACAAGCGGCTGCCCGCCACCGTCCTCGTGGAGAACGAGACCAATCTCGCCGCCCTCGCCGAACAGCGGCTGGGCGCCGCGCGCGGCCTGGACACCTTCGTCCTGCTCTGGCTCGGCCACGGCGTGGGCGCCGCCGTCATGCTCGACGGGAAACTCCGGCGCGGCATCTCGGGCGGCGCGGGCGAGGTCGCCTTCCTGCCGGTGCCCGGCACCTCTCAACTGCCGTCGGCGATCTCCTGCGAAGGCGGCTTCCACAGCCTGGGCGGCTCGGTCGCCGTCTGTGAACTCGCCGTGAAATACGGCCTGTCCGCGCTGCCCGGGGCGCGGCAGGAGCCGCCGGCCGCCGCCTTCGTACGGGCCGCACGCGCGGCGGGAGCGGCGGGCGACCCCTTCCTCGACGCGCTCGCCGACCGGCTGGTCGTCGGCGCCGCGGCGGTCAGCGCCGTACTCGACCCGGGCCGTGTCGTGCTCGCGGGCGAGACCGGCCACGCGGGCGGCGAGGATCTGGCCGCCCGCGTCGAGGCCAGGCTCGCGCTCATGTCCCCGCTGCGCACCGAGGTCAGAGCCGGGTCGCTCGGCGGGGCCGCCGTGCTGCGCGGGGCGCTGCTCACGGCGCGCGACGCGGCGCAGGACGCACTGTTCGCGCCTGCCGGGTGACCGCCTGTGATCCAGTGCACAGACCACCACCCGTATGGCCGACGATCAGACGTGGCACACTGGGTGCGTACCAGAAGCAGCGCACTCCGGGGTCGGTGTAATTCCGAACCGGCGGTTACAGTCCGCGACCCGTCCGCAGCCAGCGGCCGGTTGACCAGGTGAGATTCCTGGACCGACGGTGAAAGTCCGGATGGGAGGCAGTGCGCGGCGAGTCGGCATCGGTACGCCGCCGCAGGCGGACCGTCCTCGGACGGTCCCAGTCACCGGACCTGGCGTTGCCGTGGTTGTCTCGTTTTCTCTGTCGTCATCGACAGGCCCCGGAGTCCGTGCCCGAAGAGGCAGGAGGACCCGGTGGCCGACCAGGCCGACATCGCCGCCATGCACCGAGCCGTCGAGCTCGCCGCCCGTGGCCTCGGCTCCACCAGCCCCAATCCGGTCGTCGGATGCGTGATCCTCGACGCCTCGGGCCGCCTCGTCGGCGAGGGCTACCACCAGCGGGCCGGCGGACCGCACGCCGAGATCCACGCGCTGCGCGCCGCCGGCGACCGGGCCAGGGGCGGCACCGCGTACGTCACCCTCGAACCCTGCAACCACACCGGCCGCACCGGGCCGTGCGCCCAGGCCCTCGTCGAGGCCGGCGTCGCCCGCGTCCAGCACGCGGTCGCCGACCCGAACCCGCAGGCCACCGGCGGCGCCGACACCCTGCGCGCCGCCGGGGTCAGCGTCGGGTGCGGGCTGCTCGCCGAGGAGGCCGAGGCCGGCAACATCGCCTGGCTGACGTCCGTACGGCGCGGCAGGCCCTTCGTCCGCTGGAAGTACGCGGCGACGCTCGACGGCCGGATCGCGGCGGCCGACACCACCAGCCGCTGGATCACCGGACCCGAGTCGCGCGCCGACGTGCACCGGCTGCGCGCCGAGGCCGACGCCGTGATCGTCGGCTCGGGCACCGCCCGCACCGACGACCCGCACCTCGCCGCCCGTGACATCGAGGGCGCCGTCCAGCCGCTGCGGGTGGTCGTGGACACCGAGGCCACCGCCGTACGCCCCGGTGCCCGGATCCTGGACGACACGGCGGCCACCCTGATCGCCGTCGCCGAGGACGCCGACCTCAGCGCGGCCGGCCACCTCAAGGACGTCGTCCGGCTGCCGCGCGCCGCCCGCGGCCTGTCCGTACCGGCGCTGCTGGCGGTCCTGTACGAGCGCGGTGTGCGCTCCGTACTCCTCGAAGGCGGCCCGACCCTGGCCGGCTCCTTCGTCGCCGCGGGCGCCGTCGACCAGGTCGTCGGCTATCTCGCCCCCGTCCTGCTCGGCGCCGGACCCCACGCGCTCGGCGAGGCCGGAATCACCACGATCGGCGACGCGTTGCGACTGCGGATGACGGAGTCCGTACGCGTCGGCGCGGATCTGCGGATCACCGCGACCCCGGCCGACGCCACCGAACCCCACGCCACAACCGCGCGGCCCACAGCCGCGCACGCCACAACCGACCACGCCACGAAGGAGATCTGAGTGTTCACCGGAATCGTCGAAGAGCTGGGTGAGGTCACCGCCGTCGACAACCTCGGCGACTCCTGTCGGTTCCGGCTGCGTGGCCCGTTGGTGACCGACGGCGCGAAACACGGCGACTCGATCGCCGTCAACGGCGTCTGCCTGACCGTCGTGGACCTCGCCGACGGCGAGTTCACCGCCGACGTGATGGCCGAGACCCTGAACCGCTCCAGCCTCGGCGCCCTGACGACCGGCTCCCGGGTCAACCTGGAGCGGCCCATGGCCCTCGGCGGCCGGCTCGGCGGGCACATCGTCCAGGGCCATGTCGACGGCAGGGGCGCCGTCGTGGAGCGCAAGCCCTCCGAGAACTGGGAGATCGTCAAGATCTCGCTCCCCGCCGAACTCACCCGCTACGTCGTGGAGAAGGGCTCCATCACCGTGGACGGCGTCAGCCTCACGGTGGTCGACGCGGGACCCGACTACTTCACCGTCAGCCTCATCCCCACCACCCTCGAAGCGACCACCCTCGGCATCAAGGGGCCCGGCGACCCGGTCAACCTCGAAGTCGACGTCATCGCGAAGTACGTCGAGCGGCTGCTCGGCGACCGAGCCGAGGAGTCCGCCCCGTGAACACCGTCTCGTGGCTGAACAGCGAGGCCTTCACCGCTTTCGGCCAGCACATCCTCTGGTCCGACATGATCGGCAACACCATCGGCCTGATCGCGCTCGCGCTCGGCTGGCGCCGCTCGATCTGGACCTGGCCCGCGCAGTTCGTCTCCGGCGTCATCCTCGTCGCCGCCTACGCCCAGGCCAACCTCAGCGGCGGCATCGGCAAGCAACTCCTCGTCATAGGCGTCGCGCTGTGGGGCTGGCGGCTGTGGCAGCGCGGCAGTCGGCAGGCCCAGGACGGGGCCATCGCCATCCGCTTCGCGAGCTGGCGCGAACGCGGTCTGCTCGCCGGCGGCACGGCCGTGGGCACCCTCGCCGTCGGCGGACTGTTCGTCGCCGTTCCCGAACTGTCCTGGAATCCCTGGCCCGACGCGTACATCTTCGTCGGCACGCTCGCCGCGATGATCGCGCAGGCGCGCGGGCTCGTGGAGTTCTGGTTCGCCTGGCTGCTGGTCGACGTGGTCGGCGTACCGCTCGCGTTCAACAGCGGACTCGCCTTCTCCGGTCTTGTGTACGTGATCTATCTCGCCCTCGTCCTGTGGGGGATGCGCGACTGGTGGCTGCGCTCGCGCCGTAGCACCACCGTGGCTCTGGAAGGAGCAGCAGCATGACCGCACTGCCCACCTGGTATTCCACCGACAACGTCGAGGACCTGGCCCTCGACCCGGTCGAGCAGGCCATCAGGGACATCGCAGCGGGCCGCCCCGTGGTGGTCGTCGACGACGAGGACCGCGAGAACGAGGGAGACCTGGTCATCGCGGCCGAGAAGGCCACCCCCGAGATCGTCGCCTTCATGATGAGCGAGTGCCGCGGACTGATCTGCGCCCCCATGGAGGGCGACGAACTCGACCGGCTCGAACTGCCGCAGATGGTCGACCACAACACCGAGTCCATGCGCACCGCCTTCACGGTCTCCGTCGACGCCGGGTCCGCCCACGGCGTCACCACCGGCATCTCGGCCGCCGACCGGGCCACCACCCTGCGGCTGCTGGCCGGCGGCGCCGCCCAGGCCGGCGACTTCGTCAGGCCGGGCCATGTCTTCCCGCTGCGCGCCCGGCCCGGCGGTGTGCTCGTACGCAACGGACACACCGAGGCGGCCGTCGACCTCGCCCGGCTCGCGGGACTGCGCCCGGCGGGCGCGATCGTGGAGATCGCAGGCGAGGACGGCGTGATGCTGCGCCTGCCCGAACTGATCCCGTTCGCGCGCAAGAACGGCCTGACGATCATCTCCATCGAGGACCTGGTCGCCTACCGCCGCACCTCGGAGCCGACCGTACGGCGCGAGGCGCAGGTCCGGCTGCCCACCGCCTTCGGCGAGTTCACCGCGTACGGCTACCGCTCCACGGTCGACGGCGTCGAGCATGTCGCCCTGGTGCACGGCGACATCGGCGACGGCGAGGACCTGCTCGTACGGGTCCACTCCGAATGCCTGACGGGTGACATCTTCAGCTCCCAGCGCTGCGACTGCGGCCCGCAGTTGCACGCCTCCATGGAGCGCGTCACCGAGGAGGGCCGCGGCGTCGTCGTCTATCTGCGCGGCCACGAAGGGCGTGGCATCGGGCTGCTGTCGAAGCTGCGCGCCTACGAACTCCAGGAGCAGGGCCGCGACACCCTCGACGCCAATCTGGAACTCGGCCTGCCCGCCGACGCACGCGACTACGCGGCGGGCGCGCAGATCCTCGACGACCTCGGCGTGCACAGCCTGCGGCTGATGACCAACAACCCGGAGAAGACGGCGGCGCTCGTCAGCCACGGCCTGACGGTCACCGGGCGCGAGCCGATGCCCGTACAGGCAGGCGAGCACAACCTCCGCTATCTGCGCACCAAGCGGGACCGGATGGGCCACGACCTGCCCTGGCTCGACCCCGCGGGCGCCGCCGCCTGCGGCAACCAGTAAGCACCGCGCGACCACTTACCACCACAGAAGAACCAGTAACCACCACCGAAGACAAGAGCACCGAGGAGAGACGTGAGCGGCAAGGGCGCACCCGAACTGAGTGTGAAGAACTGCGGCGATCTGCGAGTCGCCGTGATCGCTGCGCAGTGGCACGAGAAGGTCATGGACGGCCTCGTGGACGGCGCGCTGCGCGCCCTGCACGAGCTGGGCATCGACGAGCCGACGCTGCTGCGCGTCCCCGGCAGCTTCGAACTCCCCGTCGTGGCCAAGGTGCTGGCCGGCCGGGGGTACGACGCCGTCGTCGCCCTCGGCGTCGTCATCCGGGGCGGCACCCCGCACTTCGAGTACGTGTGCCAGGGCGTCACCCAGGGCCTCACCCAGGTCTCGGTCGACACCGGCGTCCCCATCGGCTTCGGCGTCCTCACCTGCGACACCGAGGAGCAGGCGCTGGACCGCGCCGGTATCGAGGGGTCCCGCGAGGACAAGGGGCACGAGGCGGTCACCGCCGCCGTCGCCACGGCCGCCACGCTGCGTACCGTCGCCGAACCCTGGCGTTAGGTCCCGGCGTCAGGACCTGGCGCCAGGACCCCTCCGTAAGCCGCGTAAAGTAAGCGTCACCATGCCGAAGAAGACGTTCGAGGAGCTCTTCACCGAGCTCCAGCACAAGGCCGCGACCGCCGACCCCGCCACCTCCCGCACCGCGGAGCTGGTGGGCAAAGGCGTACACGCCATCGGGAAGAAGGTCGTCGAAGAGGCGGCCGAGGTGTGGATGGCAGCGGAGTACGAGGGCAACGACGCCGCCGCCGAGGAAATCTCGCAGCTGCTGTACCACGTCCAGGTGATGATGGTCGCGCGCGGGATCTCCCTCGACGACGTCTACGCCCATCTCTGAGCACCGCCGCCACCGCACCCTCCCGCGTCCCCGCCACAGCCCCGTCGCCACCCCTTCGCACCAAAGGAAGCCGATCTCATGCTGCGCATCGCCATTCCCAACAAGGGTTCACTCTCCGGGCCTGCGTCGGCGATGCTCCATGAAGCCGGCTACCAGCAGCGCAAGGAATCCAAGGAACTCGTCCTCGTCGACCCGGAGAACGACGTCGAGTTCTTCTACCTCCGCCCCCGCGACATCGCGATCTACGTCAGCTCGGGCCGGCTCGACATCGGCATCACGGGCCGCGACCTGCTGCTGGACTCCGGCGCCGACGCCGAGGCGATCCTGCCGCTCGGCTTCGCCCGCTCCACCTTCCGCTACGCCGCCAAGCCCGGCACGGCGACCGGCCTCGCCGACTTCGGCGGGATGACCGTCGCGACCTCGTACGAGGGCATCGTCGCCAAGCACCTCGCGGACAACGGGGTGGACGCCGCCGTGATCCACCTCGACGGGGCCGTCGAGACCGCCATCGAGCTGGGCGTCGCGCAGGTCATCGCGGACGTGGTCGAGACCGGTACGTCGATGCGTAACGCCGGACTCGAAGTGATCGGCGAGCCGATCATGACCTCGGAGGCGGTCGTCATCCGCCGCACCGGCGCCGACGGAGACCAGCCCAAGGTGCGCCAGTTCCTGCGCAGGCTCCAGGGCGTCCTGGTGGCCCGCAGCTACGTGATGATGGACTACGACTGCCGCGCCGAGCACCTGGAGCGCGCCGTGGCCCTCACCCCCGGTCTTGAGTCACCGACCGTCTCCCCGCTGCACAACGAGGGCTGGGTCGCCGTCCGCGCGATGGTCCCCGCCAAGGAGGCACAGCGGATCATGGACGATCTGTACGAGCTGGGCGCCCGCGCCATCCTGACCACCGCCATCCACGCCTGCCGCCTGTGATGAGCGACCAGCCGGGGGCGCCCGCCCTGCCCGTCACGTTCCGGCCGACCCGCACCCGGGTCGTGCTGCTGAGCGTCGGTGTCGTCCTGTTCGCCGTGATCACGGCCGTCTCGCTGCTCCTGGACAAGGTGCGCCCCGCGGAACGGCTGAGCTTCATCGTCACGGCCGCGCTGTTCTGCGCCGTGCTCGCCGTGCTCAGCCGGCCCAAGGTCGTCGCCGACGAGACCGGCGTCACTGTCGTGAATCTCACCCGCACCCGGCGCCTCGCCTGGGCCGAGATCCTGCGGGTCAATCTGCGCCAGGGCGACCCGTGGGTCTTCCTCGACCTCAGCGACGGCAGCAGCATGCCGGCGCTGGGGATCCAGCCCGGGATCGCCAGGCAGCACGCCATCAGGGACGCCCGCGCCCTGCGCGCGCTCACCGAATCGCACGGCACGGGAACAGAGACCGGCTGAGCCCCTGACGCCCACGCCGCCGACTTGATTACTCTGTTGGCACGGGCGCCGAAGTGCGCCCCGCCCCGCACCCACGGCCGCGACCGGCCGGCGGGGCACCTGCGACCCGAGGAGTGACTCCCTCCAGCAATGGACGGATCGTCCGGTAGTACCTGCGCCGCCCCCTTCGAAGAGGCGGCGGCATGACCATCCCCCTTCTGCTGCTCGCCGCGGCACTCCTGCTGATCCTCGCCAACGGCTTCTTCGTGGCGGCGGAATTCGGCCTCGTCACCGTGGACCGGCCGGACGCCGAGCGTGCCGCCGCCGCCGGTGACCGGCGCGCCCTGACCGTCGTCAAGGCGCTGCGGGAACTCTCCTTCCAGCTCTCCGGCACCCAGCTGGGCATCACCATCACCTCGCTCGTCGTCGGCATGCTGGCCGAGCCCGCGCTCGCGAGCCTGCTCGACGGACCGCTCACGGCGACCGGGCTGCCCGAAGGGGCGGCGTCCGGGATCGCGGTGGTGATCGGCATGCTGCTCGCCTCCGCCGTGCAGATGGTGATCGGCGAGCTCGTACCCAAGAACTGGGCGGTCTCGCGACCGCTCCAGGTCGCCCGGTTCGTGGCCGGACCGCAGCATGTCTTCACCGCCACGTTCCGGCCGCTGATCTCCCTGCTCAACACGGTGGCCAACCGGCTCGTCCGGATGCTGGGCGTCGAGCCGACGGACGAGCTGGACTCGGCCCGTACGCCCGGCGAACTGGTCTCCCTGGCCCGCCACTCGGCCCAGGCGGGCACCCTCGAACAGGACACCGCCGACCTGTTCGTACGCACCCTCTCGCTCGGCGGGCTCACCGCCCAGCACGTGATGACCCCCCGGGTGAAGGTGAGCGCCCTGCAGTCCGACGCGACGGCGGCGGACGTCCTCAACCTCACCCGGGCCACCGGGCTCTCCCGCTTCCCCGTCTACCGCGAACGCATCGACGAGATCGTGGGCATGGTGCATCTCAAGGACGCGCTCGCCGTACCCGAGACCGAACGGCTGCGGACCCCGGCGGGCCGGATCGCGGTGCCCGCGCTGCTGGTGCCCGAGACACTGCCCGTGCAGCAGCTGCTCGCGCGGCTGCGCAGCGAGCAGCCGATAGCCGTCGTGGTCGACGAGTACGGCGGTACGGCCGGCGTCGTCACGCTGGAGGACATCATCGAGGAGCTGGTCGGCGAGGTGCGCGACGAGCACGACGCCGAGGGCGACGGGCGGCCCGAGCTGGCGCCCGCGCCGTCCGAGGACGGCAGCCCCGCCTGGGAGGCCTCCGGCAGCGCCCGGGTGCCCGTCCTGCGGCGGATCGGCCTCGACGTCCCCGACGGGCCGTACGAGACCCTGGCGGGCCTCGTCGCCGACCTGCTGGGCCGGATCCCCGCCCCCGGGGACCGCGCCGAGCTGCCCGGCTGGCGGCTGTCGGTACGCCAGGTCGACCGGTACCGCGCCGAGCGCGTCCGGCTGGTCCGTATCGGTGACGTGGCGGCCGACGCCCGTACCGAGAACGACGACGTACGCGCCACGGCGGGGAGTGTGCGATGAGCGCCCTGCAACTCCTCTTCGCCGTGCTGCTGGTCCTCGCCAACGGGTTCTTCGTGGGGGCCGAGTTCGCTCTCGTCTCGGTGCGCCGCAGCCAGATCGAGCCGCACGCGGCCCGTGGCTCGGCGCGTGCCCGGCAGGTGCTGCACGGGCTGGAACATCTGCCGCAGATGATGGCGGCGGCCCAGTTCGGCATCACGATCTGCTCCCTGACGCTCGGCGCCGTCGCCGAGCCGACGGTGGCGCGGATGCTGGAGCCGCTGTTCCACGCGGCCCGGCTGCCGGACGGTGTGGTGCACCCGCTGGGCTATGTCATCGCGCTGGCCCTGGTGGTCTCGCTGCATCTGGTCATCGGTGAGATGGTCCCCAAGAACCTCGCCATGGCGGCCCCCGAGAAGACCGCGCTGTGGCTCAGCCCCGGCCTGGTCGGCTTCGCCCGGCTCTGCCGTCCCGTCACCGCCGCGCTGGGCGCCTGCGCCCGGCTGGTGCTGCGGGCCTTCCGGGTCGAGCCGAGGGACGAGGTGGAGGCCGTCTTCACCAGCGAGCAGCTCAACCGGCTCGTCGAGGACTCGGGCCAGGCGGGACTGCTCGAACCTGAGGCGCAGGAACGCCTGGAGGACGCCCTGGAGCTGGGCAGCAGGCCCGTCACCGATGTGCTGCTCACCCGGGCGGGACTGATCACGGTCACCCCCGCGGTCACGCCACGGGAGATCGAGGAGCTGACGGTACGCACCGGCTACTCGCGCTTCCCGGTGTGCGCCGAGGGCAACGGCGCCTTCATGGGCTATCTGCACGTGAAGGACGTCCTGGACCTGGAGGAGCGGGAGCGCGCCGTGCCGCAGCACGTCTGGCGGCCGATGGCGACGCTGCGGGCCGAACTGCCGCTGGACGACGCCCTGACGGTGATGCGCCGCGCCGCCACGCACCTCGCGCAGGTCGCGGACGGCTCGGGCCGGGTGCTCGGCCTGGTCGCCCTGGAGGACGTCCTGGAGATGCTGGTCGGTGAGGTGCGCGACCCGTCGCACCGGGACGGCGAGCCGCAGCAGGCCGTCGTCAGCGAGCAGCGTGCCGACCAGCCCGGGCAGCGCGCCGACCAGAGCGAGCAGGTGCTGGCCGGCTGAGGTCTGGCGCCGTGTGGCCGTGGGTGCCCGCCGGGATCACAGTCCCGGCGGGTCCTGCGGCCGGTTGACCGGGCCGCGCCCGGACAGCACCTCGCCGTACGCCTGCATCAGGTCGGGCAGCCGCAGGGTGGCCAGGTCGTCGCGGGTGGGTGTGCCGGTGTAGCCGGAGAGCCGCAGGTCCCGGTAGGCGCAGCTCTTCTCGTACAGCGTGCGGATGAACCGGCCGTTGCCCAGCTCGTCGATCCAGGCCTGGTCGACGACATGGCCGCTGATGGAGCGCAGCTCGTCCACCGACTCCTCGTCCCACACGTCGCCGTTCTCCGCCGCCAGCACCTCGCCTATCGCGGTCAGTTCGAGCGGCCGGTAGCTGGGGAAGTCGACCCGGCTGGTGAAGCGGGAGGAGAGCCCGGGGTTGGTGGCGAGCAGCCGGTCCATGCCCTCCGGGTAGCCGGCGAGGATCACCACGAGATGGTCCCTGCTGTCCTCGGCGCGCTTGAGCAGCACCTGAAGGGCCTCGTCGCCGTACGCGTCGCCCTTGCTGTAGCCGGAGTTGGAGAGGCTGTACGCCTCGTCGACGAAGAGCACCCCGCCGATCGCCGAGTCGATCAGCTCGTTCGCCTTGACCGCGGTCTGGCCCAGGAACTCGCCGACCAGATCGGCCCGTTGGGCCTCCACCAGATGGTCGCCGCCGAGCAGGCCCAAGGCGTAGAAGACCCGGCCGATGATGCGGGCGACGGTGGTCTTGCCGGTGCCGGAGGGGCCCGAGAAGACAAAGTGACGTTTCGGCGGCTGTACGGGCAGTCCCTCGCCCGCCCGCAGCCGGGCCATGTTCAACTGCGCGGAGAGCGCCTTGACCTGGCGCTTCACCGGTTCGAGTCCGACCATCCGCTCCAGCTCCGCCAGTGCGTCGGCGAGCAGTTCCGGGTCGGTGGGGCCTTCGGGGAACCGTGGGGGAGCGGCGTGCCGGTTCGGCGGGCCCGTCTTCTCGCGTATGTCGTCGGGGGTGACGGCGGTGGGTCCCACGCCGCCGAGCGGGGGCTGGAGCGGCGGCGCCTCACCCCCGAACCGCGTGTCGCCGCCGAGCGGGTTGTCGGTGTCGCTCTGCGCCTCCACCACGTCCTGGCCGAAGCCGGCCAGCGCCACCGAGGCGAGTCCTGCCGGGTCGTCGGGGTCGGCCGGGTCGTACGAGGTCTCGTACCCGTCGGAGTCGTTGATCGCGGCGAGCCGGGCCGCCGTGTCCATGAAGGCGGGATCGAGCCGGTGCACCGCACGGTAGAGGGGTAAGGCCGCGGCGCTGCGGCCGGTGCCCTCATGGGCGCGGGCCAGCCAGTAGCGCAGCTCCTTGCGCTGCGGCTGCTCGCTGCGGCAGCGCATCAGCGCGGTCGCCAGCAGCGGCTCGGCCTGCCCGAACATGTCGAGTCTGACCCGGGCCATCCCGCCGAACAGCCCGGCCTCGGTGCCGAGCAGCGGGTCGTCGACGAGCGGTTCGGTGTGGCGGACCAACTGGTCCCAGTCCTTGACGAGATAGGCCCGGCAGGCGTGCAGGAAGCGCACCTGCGGATCGGCGTCCACGGGCGGCAGCCCGGCCAGCGCCCGGTCCAGCTCGGGGACATGGCGCCCGTCGAGCCAGTGCGACGCGTGGGCGAGCAGCAGGTCGCGCCCGCTCTCCAGCACCGGCTGCACCCACCAGCCGAGCCAGTACCAGGAGTTGAGGGTGCGCCGGTGCCGGGCGCGCTGTTCGCCGAAGCGGTCGCGGTTGCTGTACATGCGCAGCAATGCCGTCGTGGTGTCGACGCGCAGCGCGTGCAGTCCGAGCCAGCCGTCGGCCATCGCCGGATCGAGCCGGACGGCGGTTCTGAACTCTTCCTCCGCCTGCGGGTACGCGCCCATCGTGTACGCGTCCACGCCGCGCATCCAGGCGAGGTCGGCCGGGCCTCCCACGCCCTGCGAGCCGATGTTCATCTGGTCCCCCACCGAAACACCTCTTCGCGGACGGGAATTGACCGCACCGGGATGCATCGTACCTGCGCAGGGGGTGTGCGACTAAGGGAGCGTGGGACCCCGCTGAGCACTCCGGCGGTGACCCAAAGTGATCAGAAAGGAGTGTGTGGCGCCGGAAAAGGGGCGTTGAGGGCAGAACGAAGCCCCCGATCACGGGGGAACAACCGGGGGCTTCGCGTCTGCGGCGGCTCCGAAAAGCCGCACATTGAGAACGTAAGACCTGTCCGGCCCCTCGGTCAAGCGGAGTTGGCGCACTCGCCCGGCTGATTTCCGACTGCTCAGTATGGAGCGAAGGGCTGATCACGTTACGTGATGCCGCTGTGCTCTCCTGGTGTCACATCGGTTCCCGAAGACACCACATATCCCTCTGGTGTCTCCCGTACCAGGGCATCGGCGAAGGATACGGACGGATCGGCCGCGAAATGGCTTGTCTCCGCCCTGATCCAGCCGTCCCAGAAAGCGGACTGCTCGGGTCCGTCCCGGCGCATGCCGCGCTGCCAGGACGCCTGGGCGTCCCGGTCCATCCAGAAAAGACGGGCGAGCAGCGGCCGCAGCGCCCGGCGCCCGGCACCGACCCCCTCGACGAGTATCACCGGCGCGGGCGCCAGGGTGCGTGGGGGGAGGAACCGGCGCGCGGTCCAGTCGTACGGCGCGTACCGCGCGCTCGCGCCCCGCGAGAGCGGGCCCGTCACCTGCTCGGCGAACCGGTCGGTCCAGTCGAAGAGCTGTTCGTGGCTGGCGAGGTCGTCCAGGCGCAGGACAGGGGCGCCGCCGAGGGCGGCCGAGAGGCGGTCGGCGAAGGTGCTCTTCCCCGACCCCGCGTGCCCGTCCACCGCGACGAGCCGCACCGGACCGCAGGACGGCGGCAGGGCGCGCAGGGTGTCGCCCAACCGGGTCAGATCGGTCGGGGCCGGCGCTTCCTTCGGGTCGTCCATTCGGCCTACTTTACGAGGCATCGCAGGTCACGCCAGTGGTCGAGACCAATATTGCTTTTGGTGAGTCGTCGCCTTTCGCTGGCAGAAGACGGCCCCGAGCGGCAATAGTTGAGCACGGCCGAACCGGCGATTGACCAGTTGTCACCCGCCCGCCCGTCACCCTTCCGTCTCCGACCGGGGGTCACATGACCACGCCCACCTCCCGCAGAACCGTCCTCGCCGCCGCGATCGCCACGGTGGCCGCAGCCGCCACCGCCGCCTCCGTCCCCGCGGCCTCCGCCGCCCCCTCGCACAGCGCCGGCGGCGGCCCCGGCCCCCGCCCGCGCGCCAAGGCCCTCGTGGACAACGGATTCTGGACCTCGTACGCCGACTGGCACGCCGGCGCCGCCGACGGCACCCGCGCGGTGGCCGCCGCCCGGCCGGGTCTCGTGCTCTCCACCCCGGCGGGCCGCAGCGACTACGCGGACCCGCACACCGGGAAGACGGCCAGCTGGGAGTACGGCACCTGGACCTCGCCGGTGCACCGCTCGGCCGTGCCCGCGACGGAGGTGATCGCCTCCTGGAACGCCGAGACTCCGGCCGGCACCTGGCTCCAGGTGGAGTTCCAGGGCAGCTACTCCGACCGGACCAAGACCCCGTGGTACGTGCTGGGGCGCTGGACGTCCGGCGACACCGACGCCGACATCCGGCGCACCTCGGTCGACGGGCAGAGCGACGGCCGCAGCAGCATCTGGACCGACACCTTCGCCGTGGACGACGCGACGACGGGGCTGCGCGTCGTGTCGTACCAGCTGCGGCTGACCCTCTACCGCAAGCCCGGCAGCGGGCTCACCCCCACGGTCCACCGCCTCGGCGCGATGGCCTCGGACATCCCCGACCGGTTCACGGTCCCCGCCTCCAGCCCCGGGCTCGTCCGCGAGCTGCCGGTGCCGCGCCTCTCGCAGGACATCCACGCGGGGCAGTATCCGGAGTACGACGGCGGCGGTGAGGCGTGGTGCAGCCCCACCAGCTCGGCGATGATCATTCAGTACTGGGGCCGCGGCCCGTCCGCCAAGGACCTCGCCTGGGTCAATCCGGAGTACGCGGACCCCCAGGTCTGCCACTCGGCGCGCTACACGTTCGACTACCAGTACGACGGCTGTGGCAACTGGCCCTTCAACGCCGCCTACGCCGCCACGTACAAGGACATGAGCTCGGCCGTCACCCGGCTCGGCTCGCTCGGCGACGTCGAGACGCTGGTCGGCGCCGGTATCCCGGTCATAACGTCACAGTCGTTCCTGGAGAAGGAGCTGACCGGGTCGGGCTACGGCACGTCCGGCCATCTGATGACCGTCATCGGCTTCACGGCGGACGGCGACGTGATCGCGAACGACCCGGCGTCGCCGGACGACGACGCGGTGCGCAGGGTCTACCGCCGCCATGAGTGGGAGACGATCTGGCTCAGGACCAAGCGGTACAACGCGGCGGGAGACGTCGTCTCCGGCACCGGCGGTGTCTGTTACGTGTACTGGCCGACGAACCCGACGGCCGCGCAGCGCCGCGCGCTGCGCAAGGTCGGTCTGCTCTGACGGGGACCGGCCGACTTCCGACCCCGTAGGCCGGTGGTCGGCGTGCTCAGGCGCGTCGGCCACCGGCGGGTGTCCGCGGGTAACCCCTTGTGAGCCGTGCCCGGCCTCTCTGCCATACTGCGTTGATTCTGTGGCAGCCCGGAGACCAGGATGCGAATTTGAGTCGTTCTCAACAGCGTGGCGAATCCGCACGATCGCAACTGCGGCGCTCCGAACTGATCGCGACGGGGCGGAAGTTGTTCGCCGACACGTCGTACGACGCGCTGTCGATGGATGACATCGCCCAGCACGCCGGGGTGGCCAAGGGGCTGATCTACTACTACTTCAAGAACAAGCGCGGCTATTACCTGGCCATCGTCGAGCACTCCGTCGGCGAACTCGTGATGCTGGCGGCGAGCGAGCCGGGACTGCCGCGCACCGAGCGGATCCAGCGCACCGTCGAGGCCTACCTCCGCTTCGCGCAGGAGAACGGCGCCGCGTACCGCACCATCATCAACGGCGGTGTCGGCTTCGACACCCAGGTCCAGGCCATCCGCGACGCCGTGCGGACGGAACTGGTCTCGACCCTCGCCGAGGGCGCCTACGGCCACCGTGACATCCCGCCCATCGCCCGGCTCGCGCTGCTCGGCTGGCTCAGCAGTGTCGAGTGGCTCACGCTGGAATGGCTGGGTCACCAGGAGATCGAACTGGCCGTCCCGCGTGATCTGCTGGTGCGGATGCTGCGTCATACGCTCAACACCATCGAGGAGTTCGCGCCGGAGTGCCCCGCACCCCCGCCGGACCTCGCCTGGCGGCCGTACACCGGCCGTGAAGCGGTGCCGGCGGAGGCCGCAGGGGCCGCGGAGGCCGATCCGCCCGGTGCATGACACCGGGCGGGAAGCCGCCTCACGGCTCCCCGCCCGGGTCGGCTGTGCGTGGGTCAGCCGATGGCGTTGATCAGCTCGCCGTTGGCGGTGTCCCCGCTGAGCTCCCAGAGGAACGTGCCCCCCAGGCCCTGCTGGCTCTCGTACTGCAGCTTGCCCGCGATGGTCTCGGGCGTGTCGTAGCTCCACCACTCGTTGCCGCAGAAGGCGTAAGCGGTACCGGCGACCGTGCCGTTGGCCGGGCACCTGTCCTTGAGGACCTTGTAGTCCTCGATACCGGGCTCGTACGTGCCGGGCGCCGCGCCCGTCGCCGTGCCGCCCGGCTCCTTCTGGGTGACCCCGGTCCAGCCGCGGCCGTAGAAACCGATGCCGAGCAGCAGCTTCTCCGACGGGATGCCGAGGCCCTTGAGCTTCGTGATAGCGGCGTCCGAGTTGAAGCCCTCGGTCGGGATGCCCTCGTACGACGTGAGCGGCGAGTGCGGGGCGGTCGGGCCCTGCGCGCTGAAGGCGCCGAAGAAGTCGTACGTCATCGGGTTGTACCAGTCGAGGTACTGGGCCGCGCCCGCGTAGTCGGTGGCGTCGATCTTGCCGCCGTCCGAACCGTCGGCGGTGATGGCGGCCGTCACGAGGTCGGAGCCGAAGGCGCCGCGCAGCGCCGACGCGACGTTCTTGAACGCATCGGGACCGCTGGTGTCGCAGCTCAGCCCGCAGGCGTTGGGGTACTCCCAGTCGATGTCGATGCCGTCGAAGACATCGGCCCAGCGCGGGTCCTCGACCAGGTCGTGGCAGGACTGGGCGAAGGCGGCCGGGTTCTTGGCTGCCTCACCGAAGCCGCCGGACCAGGACCAGCCGCCGAAGGACCAGAGGACCTTGAGCCCGGGGTGCAGCTTCTTCAGCTCGCGCAGCTGGTTGAAGCTGCCGGCCACCGGCTGGTCCCAGGTGTCGGCCGTGCCGTCCACGCTCTGGTCGGCGGTGTACGTCTTCTGGTAGTCGGCGTAGGCGTCACCGATGGCGCACTTGCCGCCGGTCACGTTGCCGAACGCGTAGTTGATGTGGGTGAGCTTGTCGGCGGAGCCCGACGTCTCGATGTTCTTGACGTGGTAATTCCGCTCGTACACGCCCCAGTCGGTGAAGTAACCGACCACCTTGTTGCCGGCGGCTGCGGGCGCGGCCGCCGCAGCCGGTGCGGCGGCGGGGGCGGCGCCGGCGGGCGCGACCTGCGCGGACGCGCTGCCCGCTCCGGAGAGCAGGGCCAGGCCGAGCGCGGCGGTACACGCGGTGGCCAGCAGCGCCCGGCCCCGGGCGCGGGGGCGGATGTGGGGGAATCTCAGCACGGGGTCTCCTCGTGGGGGAGGAAGAAGCACATGACTTGGCATGGGCACGAAAGTTGTTCCGATGGACGTTAGAAGGACTAGACCAGTGAGTCAATGGTTCGGACCAATCCGTTCGCCACTTCCGGCGCGGCCCGCGCGGACGGCCGACCGGTGACGTATGGCGGCCGATCGGGCATACTCGACGCGCCACAGCCGCTGGTCAGCATCTTCCGCGATCCGGGAGGGCAGCATCGGCCGGGGAGAACATCGGCCCGGGGACATCCCCGGGCCCCAGTCGGCGCCGCCGCCCTACCCTGCGCGTGCGGACAGCCGTAGCGTCCCGAACAGGGAGGAGAGCGCAACCATGTCCGACCGCGCACCGCAGCCGGTGGATCGTCAGTTGCCCACCGAGGAGTCCCGCGACCTCGTCACGCTGACCCGCGAGATTGTCCAGCGCGAGATCGCGCCCACGGCGGCCGACGAGGAGGAAGCCGGCCACTTCCCACGCCAACTCTTCACCCTGCTCTCCGAATCGGGACTGCTGGGCCTGCCCTACGACTCCGCCCACGGCGGCGGGGACCAGCCCTACGAGGTCTACCTCCAGGTACTCGAAGAACTCGCCGCCGCCCGGCTCACCGTCGGCCTCGGCGTCAGCGTGCACTCCCTCGCCTGCCACGCCCTCGCCAACTACGGCAGCAAGGAGCAGCAGAGCGAGCATCTGCCCGCGATGCTCGGCGGCGGCCTGCTGGGCGCGTACTGCCTCTCCGAGCCCGCCTCGGGCTCCGACGCGGCCTCGCTGCGCACCAAGGCCGTGCGCGACGGCGACGACTGGGTCATCACCGGCACCAAGGCGTGGATCACCCACGGCGGGATCGCCGACTTCTACACCGTGCTCGCCCGCACCGGCGGCGACGGCGCCCGGGGCATCACGGCCTTCCTGGTGCCGGGCGACGCGGCGGGGCTCGAAGCCGCCCTACCCGAGAAGAAGATGGGGATGAAGGGCTCGCCCACCGCCCAACTCCACTTCGACGGCGTACGGGTGGCCGACAGCCGCCGGATCGGCGACGAGGGCCAGGGATTCGCGATCGCGCTGTCCGCCCTCGACTCGGGCCGGCTCGGCATCGCGGCCGCCGCCGTCGGACTCGCCCAGGCGGCGCTGGACGAGGCCGTCCAATACGCCACGGGGCGTGAGCAGTTCGGCAGACCGATCGCCGACTTCCAGGGGCTGCGCTTCCTGCTCGCCGACATGGCGACCCGCGTCGAGGCCGGACGCTCGCTCTACCTCTCCGCCGCCCGGCTGCGGGACATGGGCCGGCCGTTCTCCCAACAGGCCGCCATGGCCAAGCTGTTCTGCACGGACACGGCGATGCAGGTCACCACGGACGCGGTGCAGGTGCTCGGCGGCTACGGCTACACCACCGACTTCCCGGTGGAGCGCTACATGCGCGAGGCCAAGGTGATGCAGATCGTCGAGGGCACCAACCAGATCCAGCGCATGGTGATCGCCCGTCATCTGGTGGGGCCCGAGACACACTGAAACCACCGACGGCACCCATGTCATGACGAACCGTCATGGCATGGGTGCCACAGGTGTGTTGCCGCCGGAAGAGGCTGAGCCGCAGAGCGGGCTTACGCCGCGCGGGCGATCTTGACGGGCCGGGAGGCCGGGCCGCCGACGTGCGAGAACGGCTGGGTCCGCCAGTCGAGCCCCTGAGGCAGCGTCAACAGCAGTGCCGTGTCCTGCTCCTGGGCGTCGAACGTGTCGTCGGCCGGCCGCGCCTGCGCCGCCGCCGTACCCGTACCGGCACACACCGACAGCACGAACGGGTTCCAGGGGGAGGGGCACAGCGCGTGCTCGGGCAGGGCGTCCTCGTCCGCCAGCAGCGCGATCGGCTGTGCACAGTCCGGGCAGACCACGCGGTACATCTCGAAGGTGTCGTACGAGTCGAACTCGTCCGTTTCGACGAGCTCGACGGGCTCCGGTCCGGTATTTCCGGCGCGGTTCAGCTTCTGCATGGAGACATTCCCCCTCGGGTGGGCCGACCAGGCACTTGTGGTCTCGACCACAGCAAGCACTTCCCTGCGTGCGCGCCGAGTAACCGTGCGGCACCGACGGACCGGTCCCGGGCCCTGTGGTCTTCGTCACATGCCCGTCGCAGGTGCCGGTGGTCGCCGCAGACGACTGTGCCGGAGCACGCCCGGGGGAATAGGTTGATCGGCATGGAGGAGCTGGATCGTCAGATCGTGGAGTTGCTCGTCAAGGACGGCCGGATGAGCTACACCGACCTGGGCAAGGCCACCGGCCTGTCCACGTCGGCGGTGCATCAGCGGGTACGCCGGCTGGAGCAACGCGGAGTGGTCAGGGGATACGCCGCCGTCGTGGACCCCGAGTCGGTCGGGCTGCCGCTGACGGCGTTCATCTCGGTGAAACCGTTCGACCCGAGCGCCCCCGACGACATCGCGGAACGGCTCGCCGGCATCCCCGAGATCGAGGCGTGCCACAGCGTGGCGGGCGACGAGAACTACATCCTCAAGGTCCGGGTCGCCACCCCGCTGGAGCTGGAGGACCTGCTGACCCGCATCCGCACCCTGGCCGGCGTCTCCACCCGCACCACCGTCGTGCTGTCGACGCCGTACGAGGCACGGCCGCCGCACTTCTGACCCACCGGGGCAGCCGCCCCCACCCGGGCGCGAACCACGCCGCCCGAGGCGCGAGACTTGTGCCCATGAACGAGAGCACCGCCCCCCAGAGCGAACACCGCACCGTCCTGCTGCGCGGCGGAGAAGTCCACAGCCCCGCCGACCCCTTCGCCACGGCGATGGTCGTGGAGCGCGGCCATGTCGCCTGGGTCGGCTCCGAGGGCGCGGCCGACGCGTTCGCCACCGGAGTCGACGAGACCGTCGACCTCGAAGGCGCTCTCGTCACCCCGGCGTTCACCGACGCCCACGTACACACCACAGCCACCGGGCTCGCCCTCACCGGGCTCGATCTGTCCGGCGCCGCCACCCTGCCCGAGGCGCTGCGGCTCGTACGGGACCACGCGGCGGCCCGCCCCGGCGACCGGATCCTGCTGGGCCACGGCTGGGACTCGGCCCGCTGGCCCGAGCGGCGTCCGCCGTCCCGCGCCGAGCTGGACGAGGCGACGGGCGGCCGGCCGCTGTATCTGACCCGGATCGACGTCCATTCGGCCGTGGTGACCACGGCGCTGCTCGACCTGGTCCCCGGTGTCAGTGGCCTCACCGGCTACGAGCCGGAAGCGCCGCTGACCGCCGCCGCCCACCACGCGGTACGCGCCGCTGCCTACGGCGCCGTCACCCCGGCCCAGCGCGCGGAGGCCCAGCGGGCCGCGCTGCGCCGGGCGGCCTCGCTCGGTATCGGCTCGCTCCACGAGTGCGCGGGACCCGACATCTCCGACGAGGACGACTTCGCCGCGCTGCTGGCTCTGGCCGCGGGGGAGCCCGGCCCCCGGGTGTCCGGGTACTGGGCCGAGCTGATCAGCGACGAGAAGGGCGCCAGGCGGGTCCGTGAGCTCGGCGCCGTGGGCGCCGCGGGTGATCTCTTCGTGGACGGCTCGCTGGGCTCCCACACGGCCTGTCTGCGCGAGCCGTACGCCGACGCCGCCCACACGGGCAGCGCGCACCTCGACGCGGCCGCCATCGCCGCCCATGTGACCGCGTGCACAGAGGCCGGACTCCAGGCGGGGTTCCACGCCATCGGCGACGCGGCGGTGGACGCCGTGGTCGAAGGGGTACGGGCGGCGGCCGACCGGCTCGGGGTGGCGCGGGTGCGGGCTGCCAGGCACCGGGTGGAGCACGCCGAGATGCTCACAGCGGGGACGATCGCCGGCTTCGCCGACCTCGGCCTGACCGCGTCCGTCCAGCCGGGCTTCGACGCTGCCTGGGGCGGCGAGGACGGCATGTACGTGGAACGGCTCGGCGCGGACCGGGCCCGCACCCTCAACCCGTACGCGGCGCTGCTGCGGGCCGGGGTGCCGCTCGCCCTCGGCTCCGACAGCCCCGTCACCCCGCTGGACCCGTGGGGCACGGTCAGGGCCGCCGCCTTCCACCGCACGCCCGAGCACCGGGTCTCCGTACGCGCGGCCTTCACCGCCCACACCCGCGGCGGCTGGCGCGCCGTCGGCCGCGACGACGCCGGGACGCTCGTCCCCGGCGCCCCCGCGGACTACGCCGTGTGGCGGACGGAGGAGCTGGTGGTCCAGGCGCCCGACGACCGGGTGGCCCGCTGGTCGACCGATCCGCGCTCCGGGACACCGGGTCTGCCGGACCTGACTCCGGGCCGCCCGCTGCCCGAATGTCTGCGGACCGTGGTCGGTGGTCAAACGGTCTTCATGCGACCGAACGAGTGACGTGCGGATATTTCGTACCGCCGACCGATGCTTCCCCGGCCGTGCGAACGCCTCCGGCGCCTCCCCGCTGACCTGCTGATTTAGCCGAACGTCGCAGGTCAAACGGCTGTTGACAGTGAGCGGCCGGAGGCGGGTAGGTTCGGCCAGGTCCACCACCGTACGTCCGTCCGGCAACCTCCACGCAGTCGTCGAACGCCGCTGGGCCATGGGGCGGTGTGCCGCACCGGCGCACCACCACTGGGAGCCAGGTCCAGCACCCGCGCCTCGGGGGCGAGGGAAGGTTTCAGCCGGCCGGCGGGTGTGACCCGGGTGGGGCCCCGGCGTTCAGTAGACAACGGCTTTCGGTTGGCCCGCAGCCAGCGGGCCCCAGGTCGGCCCGAAGGACGCCGGGACCCGATCCGCAGCACGGCTGCCCCGCCCTGCCGGGCGCCGGCCCCGCAACCGCGTCGCGGGCAAGATCACCCTTTCCGTACGACACCGGTCCGATTCGGCCCGCGCCGCACAACACCCGCGCACCGCGTGGGCATCGGGCCTCCCCGCGCTCGCTAAGCTGGTGCATCGGCGTACGGCGACTAAGGGGCAGTAGTGAACGACGGCGGTCAGAGGCGGTTCGGCCCGCTGGGCAAGGCCCTGGTGATCATTCCGACCTACAACGAGGCCGAGAACATCAAGCCGATCGTCGCCCGGGTGCGGGCCGCGGTGCCGGAGGTCGACATCCTCGTCGCCGACGACAACAGCCCCGACGGCACAGGCAAGCTCGCCGACGAACTGGCGGCGGCCGACCAGCAGGTGCACGTGCTGCACCGCAAGGGCAAGGAAGGGCTCGGCGCCGCCTACATGGCGGGCTTCCGCTGGGGCATCGAGCACGGCTACGGCGTCCTGGTCGAGATGGACGCCGACGGCTCGCACCAGCCCGAGGAACTGCCCCGGCTGTTGACCGCGCTCAAGGGCGCCGACCTGGTGCTCGGCTCGCGCTGGATGCCCGGCGGCCGGGTCGTCAACTGGCCCAAGAGCCGGGAGCTCATCTCCCGTGGCGGCAGCACCTACTCGCGCCTCCTGCTGGGTGTCCCGATGCGTGACGTGACCGGGGGCTACCGGGCGTTCCGCGCGGAGACCCTGGCGGGTCTGGGGCTCGACGCCGTCGCGTCGGCGGGTTACTGCTTCCAGGTCGACCTCGCCCGGCGCGCGATCGACGCCGGGTTCCATGTGGTCGAGGTGCCCATCACCTTCGTCGACCGCGAGCTGGGCGACTCCAAGATGAGCCGCGACATCTTCGTCGAGGCGCTCTGGCGGGTCACCGCCTGGGGCGTGGAGTCCAGGGCGAACCGGCTGCTGGGACGTAAGCCTTCCTGATTCCGGTCCGTCCCCGTGCGTTCCCGCCCGTCGCAGGGGCCTCATAACGGCCCTCATACGCCGTCGGGCGGCCAGGCCAGGCACACTGGACGTATGACGACCGCCACGCATCGGACCGCACCCAGGCGCTCGCGCGCCCGTACGCTCGTGCCGCTGGGCATCGCTGTCTGGCTGGCTCTGGAGATCTGGCTGCTGGTGCTGGTCGCCGGCGCGGCCGGCGGGCTGACCGTCTGGCTGCTGATCCTCGCGGAGATCGTGGTCGGGGCCCTGGTGATGAAGCGCGCGGGCCGCCGGGCGTTCCGCAATCTGACCGGGACCCTCCAGCGGCAGCAGCGCAGACAGCAGGGCGAGGACGTGGAGCCCGAGCCTGTGCCCGGCCGTGACCGCAACGGCTTCCTGATGCTCGGCGGGCTGCTGATCATGGTGCCGGGGCTGATCACCGACGTCTTCGGCCTGCTGCTGCTCGTACCCGCTCTGCGCACCCGGCTCGGCGACTACACGGAACGCACGCTGGAGCGGCGGCTCCGGGCGACGGCCGCCGCACAGCCGGGCGGTCTTGGCGAGGCGTTCGAGCAGGCGCGGATGCGGCAGCCGGACGGCAAGGTGGTCCAGGGCGAGGTCATCAAGAACGACGAGCGTGACCAGCGCGGCGGACCGCGCGACGACGGCCCCCGCCCGCCGCTCACCGGCTGAGCAGGCAAAGACCGCAGGCGCCGGAACAGGCAGAAGCCGCGGGCCGCGACACATGATCTGTGTCGCGGCCCGCGGCTTTTGTGTTGTTGTCTTGACTGGCGCTATGCGGTGATTACGCGATCAGGCGGACTTCCGGCTGTCGCGCGGGTGCACTGCGATGTTCATGGCGCCGGAGCGCAGGACGGCCAGCCTCTCGGCCAGCACCTCCTCCAACTCCTCGCGGGTGCGCCGCTCCATGAGCATGTCCCAGTGCGTACGCGCAGGCTTGCCCTTCTTCTCTTCGGGACCATCCCCGTCCACCAGGAGTGCCTGGGCGCCGCACGCCTTGCACTCCCACTCCGGCGGAATTTCCGCCTCTACCGAGAACGGCATCTCAAATCGATGACCGTTCTGGCATGCGTACTCCACCGCCTGGCGCGGGGCCAGATCGATGCCGCGGTCCGTCTCGTAGCTGGTAACCACGAGTCGCGTGCCGCGGAGAGCTCGCTCACTCATGAATCGTGCCTCCCGGGCTTGTCGCCCACAGGACAAATGTCGCTGTCGTCGTCATCCGGTCAACGTCCGGTCGGCGGTAAAGATTCCCGCTCCGGGTCGTGCGTCGTCCGTGTGCCGCCCCTTGTTGTACCCACCAGTGCCCGGTTTGTCACGTCTTGCAGGAGATGTCACCCGTCGTTGTGGCTTCTCAGGCATGCAGGAACGCTCCGGCTGGCAGGCCAAACGCGTACACTACCGCCCTTTGACGTCCCGCGTCTAAATACGCTCAGGCAGCGTGTTCCCCGCGGCGGCCACCGCACGCCTGACCGGCACCCGCGCCAGCAGCACCGAGCCGATGACGAAGAACACCACCAGCGAGATGATGGCGTCCCGGTAGCTGCCGGTGAGCTGGTAGGCGAGCCCGAAGACCAGCGGCCCGAGCCAGCTAAGCCCCCGGTCGCTCATCTCGTACGCGGAGAAGTACTCCGCCTCCTTGCCCGCGGGCACCAGATGCGAGAACAGCGAACGCGACAGCGCCTGGCTGCCGCCCAACACCAGACCGATCGCGGCTGCGAGCCCGAAGAACCAGACCGGCGCCTTCGCCGGCAGGAAGTACCCGGCGACCAGGATCAGCGTCCAGACCGCCAGCGATCCCAGGATGGTGCGCTGCGCGCCGTACGTCCGCGCCATCCGCCCCATGGCCAGCGCACCGGCGACGGCGAGGATCTGCACCAGCAGCACCGCCACGATCAGCGTGGTCTGCCCGAGCCCCAGCTCCTCCGAGCCGTACACGGACGCCTGTGAGATGACCGTCTGGATGCCGTCGTTGTAGACGAGATACGCCAGCAGGAAGGACAGCGTCAGCGGGCGCTTGCGCATGTCCCGCAGCGTGGCCGTCAGCTGCCGCCAGCCGGTCCCGACCGCGCCCTCACCGCTCTGCGGTACCCGCCGGTCCCGCAGTCTGCGTAGCGGTACGAGCGTGAAGGCGCCCCACCACAGCCCGGCCGAGGCCAGACAGATCCGCACGGCCGTCGACTCGCTCACGCCGAACGAGTCGTGGCCCGAGTAGAGGACGAGATTGAGGATGAGGACGAAAGCGCCCGAGGTGTAGCCGAAGGCCCAGCCGCGCGAGGAGACCGCGTCCCGCTCCTCGGGGCCCGCGATCTGCGGCAGATACGCGTTGTAGACCACCGTCGAGACCGACAGCGCCGCGTTCGCCACGATCAGCAGCAGCGCGCCCAGCAGATAGCGGTGGCCGTCCAGGAAGAACATGCCGGTCGTCGCCGCGGCGCCGGTGTAGGCGGCGGCGGCCAGCAGCGGCTTCTTGCGGCCCGTACGGTCGGCCGCAGCGCCGGCCAGCGGCATCAGCAGCACGGCGACGACCACGGAGACCGAGACGGTGTAGGCGAAGACCGACCCGGCGCGCACGGGTATCCCGAGCGGATGGACATAGCCGCGGGCGTCGGCAGCCGCCTTGGCCACGGACGTCAGATAGGGGCCGAGGAAGACGGTGAGGACGCTCGTCGAGTAGACGGAGCAGGCGAAGTCGTAGAAGTACCAGCCGTGCTGCTCGCGTCTGCGCTCCCGCGCCGCGCCGGCGGCCTCGTCCTCGCCGTCACCGTCACCAGGACCTTCCGTCAGGTCCACGGTCTCCGCGGTCACCGCGCCCCCTCGTCAGTGCCAGACTCCCCGCCCGGCGAACACCGCGCGCAGCGTCTCAAGATGATCGGTCATGATGCCATCCACGCCAAGGTCGAGGAGTTCGTTCATCAGGGCGGGCTCGTTGACCGTCCACACATGGACCTGCAGGCCGCGCTCGTGGGCCGTGCGTACGAACCGCTCGTCCACCACCGGGATGCCGTTGTGCGCGGGCGGCACCTGCGCGCACACCGCGCCCGCGCGTACGGGCACCGGGATCCGGTACGAGCGCAGCCGCAGCCCGAGCACCCCGCGGATGCCGTACGAGGTGGCGAGGCGGTCCCCGGCGAGCTGCGCGGCCGCTGCCACCCGCGCCTCGGAGAACGAGCCGACGCACACCCGGTCCCAGCTGTCGGTCGCCCGGATCAGCTCGACCAGCGGCTCCAGCGCGGGAGCCGCCTTGATGTCCACGTTCCAGCGCGCGTCGGGGAACTCCTCCAGCAGTTCCTCGAAGAGCGGCAGCGGCTCCCGGCCGTCGACCCTGGCCCGGCGCACCTGGTGCCACGGCAGGTCCCCGATCCGGCCGGTGCCGTCGGTGACCCGGTCCAGGGTCGCGTCGTGGAAGGCGACGAGCCGCCCGTCGGCGGTGGCGTGCACATCGGTCTCGAAGTACCGGTAGCCGAGCGCGGCCGCCCTGCGGAAGGCGGCTGCCGTGTTCTCGATCCCGTCGGCCGCTCCGCCGCGGTGTGCGAAGGGGATCGGGGTCGGATGGTCGAGGTAGGGGTGACGGTTCACCGCGGCAGTATCGCGCCCTCCGGTGTCCCCGCGGCGACCAGCGCGCTGCCGGTGGGGGCCGTGGGAATGGCGAAGACGCGCAGGAACAGCTGCGCGAGCGGGCCGATGGCGAGCGCGTAGACGACGGTGCCGACGCCCAGCGAACCGCCCAGCGCGAACCCGGTGGCGACGACGGCGACCTCCAGCGCCGTACGGACCAGCCGGATCGAGCGTCCGGTCACCCGGTGCAGCCCGGTCATCAGACCGTCGCGCGGACCAGGGCCGAGCCTGGCCGCGATGTAGAGACCCGTCGCCGCGCCCTGGACGACGATGCCGCCGACCAGCAGCGCGATCCTGGTCGCCGCTCCGTGCCCGTCCGGCACCAGGTCCAGCGTCACGTCCATCGCGATCCCGACGACGAACACGTTGGAGACGGTGCCGAGCCCCGGCCGCTGCCGGAGCGGTATCCACAGCAGCAGGACGGCGGCGCCCACGATGATCGAGACCACCCCCATGGTCAGCCCGGTCAGCTCGGCGAGCCCCTGGTGCAGCACACCCCACGGCTCAAGCCCGAGACCGCCCCTGACCAGCAGCGCCGAGCTGGCCCCGTACAGGGCGAGCCCCACGTACAGCTGGGTCAGCCGGCGGCCGAGCCGCGCTCCGCGCAGACGGGCGGTGATGGCCATGTGGTGCTCCCTGGTGGCGATGGTGGACCGGCTCATGTCACTCTGTGGCTGGTCGGCACTGACCGGCCATGGCCAATTCGGGGAAGGTGGACCGACTTCATGACCCAGTGGACATCGGCGGTGGGCGCCGCCCAGCTCGCCCGCCAGCTCAAGGCACAGCAGTCCCGTCCTGCGGGCCCCGGCACGCGCAAGCCGCCCGCCTACCGTGCGCTGTCCGACGGGATCCGGCTGCTGGTGCTCGAAGGCCGGGTCCCGGTCGCCGCCCGGCTCCCGGCCGAACGGGAGCTGGCGCTGGCCCTTTCGGTGAGCCGTACGACGGTCGCCGCCGCCTACGAGGCGCTGCGCGGCGAGGGCTTCCTCGAGTCCCGCAGGGGCGCCGGCAGCTGGACCGCCGTACCGGCGGGCAATCCGCTGCCCGCGCGGGGCCTCGAACCGCTGCCGCCCGAGTCGCTGGGCTCCATGATCGACCTCGGTACGGCCGCGCTGCCGGCGCCCGAGCCCTGGCTGACCCGTGGGGTGCACGGGGCGCTGGAGGAGCTGCCGCCGTACGCGCACACCCACGGCGACTACCCGGCCGGACTGCCCTCGCTGCGGCGGATGCTCGCCGACCGGTACACCGAGCGCGGCATCCCGACCATGCCGGAGCAGATCATGGTGACCACCGGCGCGATGGGCGCCATGGACGCGATCTGTCATCTCTTCGCCGGCCGCGGCGAGCGCATCGCCGTGGAGTCGCCCTCGTACGCCAACATCCTCCAGCTGATGCGGGAGTCGGGCGCCCGGCTGGTGCCCGTCGCGATGGCCGAGGGGCTGGGCGGCTGGGACCTGCCGCGCTGGCGCCAGGTGCTGCGGGAGGCGGCGCCCCGGCTCGCCTATGTCGTCGCCGACTTCCACAATCCGACCGGCGCCCTGGCCGACGAGGACCAGCGCCGACAGCTCGTGGACGCCGCGCGGTCGGCCGGCACGGTCCTGGTGGTCGACGAGACCATGTCCGAACTGCGGCTGGACCCTGACGTCGAGATGCCCCGGCGGGTGTGCGCCTTCGACCCCGCCGGCAGCACGGTGCTGACGGTCGGCTCGGCGAGCAAGGCGTTCTGGGCCGGCATGCGCATCGGCTGGGTGCGCGCAGCGCCCGATGTGATCAGGTCCCTGGTCTCGGCGCGTGCCTACGCCGACCTCGGCACACCGGTGCTGGAACAGCTCGCCGTCAACTGGCTGATGCGGACCGGCGGCTGGGAGGAGGCGGTCGCGCTGCGCCGCGCCCAGGCGCGGGAGAACCGCGACGCGCTGGTGGCCGCGGTCCGTGAGGCCCTGCCGAGCTGGGAGTTCGAGGTGCCGCGCGGCGGGCTCACGCTGTGGGTGCGCACCGGGGGCCTGTCCGGTTCACGGCTGGCCGAGGCCGGTGAGCGGGTCGGGGTGCGGGTGCCGTCCGGGCCGCGCTTCGGGGTCGACGGCGCGTTCGAGGGGTATGTGCGGCTGCCGTTCACCGTGGGCGGCCCGGTCGCCGTCGAGGCCGCCGCCCGGCTGGCCGCAGCGGCGCGCCTGGTGACGACGGGGGCGAGCAACGGCACGGACGCGCCCCGTACGTTCGTCGCCTGACGAGTACGGCCTGTCGGGTGGAGCGGGGCGTGGAACCCGCCCCACCCGACGGGACGTCAGCCCTCGGCCGGTACCGCGTCGGCGATCGGACCCGGCGTCCGGCCGGCCGGCCGGACGCCGGGCGGTGCGGGTTCCACGACGCGCTCCACGGCCTGGTCCGGGATCTCGTCCGGCAGGTGCTCCTCGGCGGGCGCCTCGTCCAGCGAGGGGTGCCGGTCGGGCAGCAGGTCGAGGACGGCCCTGCGGTGCGCCTCGCTCGTCGCGTCGTCGTACGGGTCGGGGGTGGCCGGCACCTGGAGCCTGAGCACCGGGCCCGTGCCGAGCCGCGCGTAGCCCCTGCCGGGCGGGACGTCCGGGGTGGGGGTGGTGTGCGGCGGCGCCCCGAGCACCCATTCCACCTGGGCGGGGGTGGCGGCGCCGAGGACGACCCGGGCGCGGGTGTGGGTCAGCACGCTCTCGGTCAGATCCTGGACGCCGTCGAACTGGTCGGCGACGACCACCGTCACATTCGCCGCCCTGCCGTGCCGCAGCGGCACCTGGAGCTGTTCCTGCGGGTCGGGCCGCCCTTCCACGGCGGCGAGATGCCCGAAGACGCTCGGCCGGTCCAGCAGGATCCACAGCGGCCGCTTGATGTCGTCCGGCGCGGGATGGCCGGACTGCCTGGCGCGGTTGGCGGCGATCAGCCGCCGCTCCGTCTCACGGGCCGCCCATTCGAGGCTGGAGGCGGCCCCGGCGGGCGCGCACTCCACGGCGAGCACGCCGGTCCGGCCGGTCAGACAGGCGAATTCGCCGTTCCCACTGCCCTCCACGATCAGCACGTCACCGTGCTGGAGAGCTTGCAGGGCGAGGGAGCGCAGCAGGCTCGTGGCGCCGCTGCCGGGCTGGCCGACGATCAGCAGATGGGGCTCGGTCGAGCGCTGGCCCGTGCGCCACACGACCGGCGGCGCGTCACTGGTCTCGTCGCCGGTTGTCACCGGAACCGTACGCTGCACGGCCCCGCCGTCGGTGAAGCCCAGCACCGTCTCGCCGGGGGCGGTGACGAAACGCTGGGCGGCGATGGCGGTGGGGAGCGCCGGCAGCACGGTCATGACCAGGTGGTTGGCTTCGTGGTTCCAGTCGAAGAGGTACTCCCTGCCGCGCCCCGACTTGGCGTGCAGCAGCTGTTCGATCCGGGCGCGGGCCTCGGGCTCGCCGTCCGTGAAGTAAGGGGGGTACGTCAGCTCCAGCCGGCTGAGCCGTCCGTCGGCGTCGAACTCGTGGGCGCCGAAGGCCGCTCCCCATTCGCCGCCGTGGGAGAACAGCGGGCTCGGGTCGTCCGGCACGGAGAAGTACGGCACCAGCGCCTCGTAGAGGGACCGGAGGCGGCCGGTCTGCGCGTCGTCGGGGCCGGCCGGCGCCGGCGTGCGGTCGCGTCCCTTCCAGGCGGCCGCGGCCATCACCGTGATCAGGGCCAGCAGCGGCCCGTACGGGATGAGCGCGACCACCAGGACACAGGCCGCCACGAGGAACAGCGCGGGACCGCGCCGGTCCTTGGGTGTGTCGGCCCACCGCTGGCGCCCTGCGGCGGCCAGCCTCCGCAGACCACGCGTGACCGTGATCAGCGGATGGAGAACATCGGTGGCGCTGTCGGCGGCCGTGCGCGCCATCTCGCGACTGCGAGCGAGCTGGGCGCTGCCGCTGCTCAGAATGCGGGGGAGTGGACGCCGGGCCACATCTGTCTCCTGGAGGTGCGGAAGGGATGAAGAGACGCGGGAATTGTCAGAACTTGATCCCGCCCAGCAGACCGGCGAGGCTCGCGCCGCCGGCCGTGATGCTGGGGGCGATGGCGGTGCCCGCCAGGTAGAAGCCGAAGAGGGCGCTCACCATCGCGTGTGAGGCTTTGAGCCCGTCTTTCCTGAAGAAGAGGAAGACGATGATTCCGAGCAGCACGACGCCTGACATGGACAGGATCATGAGGTTCTCCTGGTTGAGGGGACAGTCACCATGAGTTCTTCCATGCTTACAGAAAGTATCAATGCGACTAAAGGTGCAAATGAGTGAATTGTTGGGTATTTCACCCGACCGGCGTACAGGAACGTCCCGCTCCGGTGGCGGACCTGGGGCAGTACCCTGTCGATTCGTCGGTACGGCACGTACGCGCCGTACCCGTAGCAGGCCAACGACAGGAGAGGCGGTCCACCGATGAGCGAGGTCCCGGACCCCGGTGTGATCGAACTGGCGACGAAGCTCTTCGAGCTGGCCAGGCGTGGTGACACCGAGACACTGGCCGCTTATGTGGACGCCGGAGTCTCGGCGAACCTCACCAACGACAGGGGCGACTCCCTCGTCATGCTCGCCGCCTATCACGGCCACGCCCCCGCGGTCCGCGTCCTGCTGGAGCGCGGCGCCGACGCCGACCGCGCCAACGACCGCGGTCAGACCCCGCTGGCGGGCGCCGTCTTCAAGGGTGAGGACGCGGTGATCGAGGCCCTGCTGACCGGGGGCGCCGATCCTGCGGCCGGTACGCCGTCGGCCGTGGATACGGCGCGGATGTTCGGGAAAGAGCATCTTCTGGAACTGTTCGGGGCCCGGTGAGCCGGGCAGCATGACACCCGTCCCCCTACCGGCCGGTAGGCCGCGCGGTCGAAATGTGGTCGCGTCGGCGAAATGGCTGGGTCATCATGACGGCGGGTCCGCAACGGGCCGCCGACGAGAGGCTGAGAAAGATGGTCTGCACCAAGCGCACGACGACAGCGGGTCTCCCATGTTGCCGCGTGGCCTAGGAACGCTCCCCGGTCGCGTCGACAGCTTGATGTGAGGCTTGCCCATGTTTGATCCAGTCATAGCGCCGAGCGGCACGCTGCTCGGCCTGCTGCAGCGGGGCCGCGGCGACGGCACCCTGCACGCGCTGGCGGCGCCGCGTACAGAGGCGCTCGCCACCCTCAACCACTGCGTACTGAACGACCCGCGCCACGACTGGCAGGTCGAGAACCGTTCGCTGTACTACGCACGCCTCTACCTGGATCTCCACGGCGGGCTCGACGCGATCGACCACCACCTCTTCCGCGCCGAGGACCACTTCGACACCGAGGAGACCAGGACCGGGCTCGCCCTCGCCGTACTGGGCCATCTCGCCTCGTACGACCGGCGCGACGCCCTCGACCTGCTCAGGCGCTACGCGGCGACCGGCGCCAACTGGGCCTGGGCCCTGGACGAACTGGCCCTGCGCGACGACGACACGGGCCTGCGCTCCCTCGCGGTGCCCGTGCTCGCCCGCTTCCCCGCCACCCCCGAGGGCGACGCCGAGCTGGCCTCCGCCGTACGGGACGCCTTCGAACCCCGGCCCTGGCGGCTGTGGGCCGAAGACCCGCGCGCCGCCGTCGGCGGCCGGATCAAGGCCGCAGGCGAACAAGGCTCCTTCGACCGATGGCAACGCCAGATGCGCCCCAGCGGACCGCGCCCCGGCTGGAGCGTCCAGGCGGTGTTCGACTGGGCCCAGCAGGGCATCGAGCGCGGCAGCGAACTCCACGTACCGGCCGCCAGGTGCCTGAGCGCCGTGGCCGGACCCGAGGACAGGCCCGCCATCGTCGAGGCCGCCCGCAGCGGCCCCGAAGGCGCCCGCTGCGCCGCGCTCCACTATCTCGCCCAGATCGCCGACCCCGTCGTGCTCGACCTGATCGAAACGGCGGCCGGCGGCCTGGAACGCACGGTCTCCGACGCGGCCGTCTCCGCGTTCGAGCGGATGTGCGGTGACGAGGCCGTCGACCGGGCCCGTGGCTGGATCCACCGGCCCGACGCACTCGGCGCCTCCGCCGCAGGGGTGCTCGCCTCACGCGGCACCCCCCAGGACGCCCAGCTCGTGCTCGGCGCGCTGCGCGAGACCGTACGGGCCGAGGGCCCCGACGCCCAGCCGCTGTGGACCCTCGTCGACGGGGCGGGCCGGCTCGGCATCGCCTGCGCGGCGCCCGTCCTGCGCCACGTCTACCGCGAGACCGCCTCCTCACATCTGCGCGGCCGCACCGCCAGGGCGCTGGCGGCCACCGACCCCTCGTATGCCACGGGCTTCGCCGTCGAATGCCTGTGGGACTGCGAGGAGACCACCCGCGAGGTCGCGGCCCTGCACGCGGAGACCGGCGACGTACGCGTCGCCGAACGGCTCAGGCGGCTGGCCGCCGACCCCGCGGAGGAGGCCGAGGTGCAGACGGCGGTCCGCAGCAGAATGGGGCCCGACGCGGCGGCGCTGTGAAGATGGCCGACAAGAGACCCTGAGGGGTCGAAGGCGAATGCTCACGGGACGTTCCCCACGCGGAAAGATCCACGTTGGCAGGGACACGTCCCGTGAGACGACAACACGGGTATGCGTGTCGTCATCGTCACCGAGTCCTTCCCGCCAGATGTCAACGGCGTAGCCCACTGCGCCCTGCAGACCGCGCGGCACCTCGCCGCACGCGGCCACGATCCGCTCGTCATCGCCCCCGCCGTGGCCGGCGCCGGGGCGTTCGACGCACCGTGCCCCGTGGTGCGTGTGCCCTCCGTCCCCCTCCCCGGCTACCCGCAGGTGCGGGTGGCTCTCCCCAGCAGGCGGGTGGCGGCGACCATTGCCGCCCACCGCGCCGACCTCGTCCACCTGGCGAGCCCCTTCATCCTCGGCGCCCGCGGCATGACAGCGGCCACCCGGCTGCGCCTGCCCGCCGTCGCCGTCTACCAGACCGACCTCGCGGGTTACGCCCGTACCTACGTCGGCGCCGGCGAGGCGGCGGCCTGGCGCCGGCTGCGCGCCGTCCACTGCGCCGCCGACCTCACGCTCGCCCCGTCCAGCGCCGCCGTCCGTGACCTCACCGAGCACGGCGTCCCGCGCGTACGGCTCTGGCGGCGCGGCGTGGACGCCGTACGGTTCCGGCCGGAGCTGCGGGACGTGGCACTGCGCCGGCGCTTCGCCCCGAACGGCGAGCTGATCGTCGGCTACGTCGGCCGTCTCGCCCCCGAGAAGCAGGTCGAACTCCTCGCCGGAGTCAGCGCACTGCCCGGCGTACGGGTGGTGATCGTCGGGGACGGCCCCAGCGAGACCGCGCTGCGCGGGGTGCTGCCACGGGCCCTGTTCCTCGGCCGCACCACGGGGGACGAACTGGCCCGGGTCTTCGCCTCCTTCGACGTCTTCGCGCACACCGGCCCCTTCGAGACCTTCTGCCAGACCGTGCAGGAGGCCATGGCGAGCGGGGTGCCGGTGATCGCCCCAGCCGCCGGCGGCCCCCTCGACCTCGTCGACCACGGCCGTACCGGACTGCTGGTCACACCGCAGGACGCCGACGCCGTCACCCAGGCGGTACGCGACCTCGCCCACGCCCCCGCGCTGCGCGCCGCCTTCGGCGCCGCGGGCCGCGCCACGGTCGAGAGCAGGACCTGGGCGGCGGTCGGGGACCAGCTCATCGACCACTACGGCGCCGTGGTCGGCGCCCGCACGGCGGTGGTCGCGTGAACGCGCTACGGATCGTACGCATGGCGAACTTCGTCACCCCCTCCTCCGGAGGGCTGCGCACCGCCCTCCAGGAACTCGGCAGCGGCTATCTCGCCGCCGGTCACGAACCCGTCCTGATCGTCCCCGGCGAGCGCGCCTCCGACCGGAACACCGTGCAGGGGCGCGTGATCACCGTCCCGGGCCCGGTACTGCCGGGCACCGGCGGCTACCGGGTGCTGACCGCCCGGCGCGGCGTGCGCGACCTGCTCGAATCACTCGCGCCCGACCGGCTCGAAGTGTCCGACAGGACCACCTTGCGCTGGACGGGGGAGTGGGCACGCCGGCACCGCGTCCCGTCCGTCATGGTCTCCCACGAGACCGCCGACGGCGTCCTGCGCACCTGGGGAGTACCGGGGGCGGCGGCGGGCCGCACGGCCGACCGGATCAACGCGCGCAGCGCCTGGGCGTATTCGCGGATCGTGTGCACCACCGAGTGGTCCGAGCGGGAGTTCCTGCGGATCGGCGCCCGCAACGTGGTCCGCGCGCCGCTCGGCGTCGACCTGGTCCGCTGCCGGCCGGACCGGCGCAGCACCGCGCTGCGCGAGAGGTACGCGCGGGGCGCCGATGTGCTCCTGCTGCTCGGCTCCCGGCTCTCGGTGGAGAAGCGGCCGGGCACGGCCCTCGACGCGCTCGCCGAACTGCGCGCCCGTGGGGTGAGCGCGGTGCTGGTCGTCGCGGGCGACGGACCGCTGCGGCCGGGACTCGTCCGCAGGGCGCGGGCGCAGCGGCTGCCCGCGCTGTTCCTCGGCCACGTCGGGGACCGCGAATCGATGGCCGACCTCCAGGCGTCGGCCGACATCTGTCTGGCGCCTGGCCCCGCCGAGACCTTCGGGCTGTCGGCCCTGGAGGCGCTGGCCTCCGGCACGCCGGTGGTCGCGAGCGCTTCGTCGGCGCTGCCCGAGGTCATCGGGGACGCGGGCCTCGCGGCGGCCGACCAGGGCGCCGCGTTCGCCGACGCCGTACAGGACCTGCTGGAGCGGCCGGAGCGGGCGCGCCGGGAGGCGGCCAGGACCCGCGCGGAGCTGTTCAGCTGGAGCAACGCGGTCAACGCCTTCCTCGCCGCCCACGACACGGCGCCGCTGCGCGCACCGGAGCCCGTCGCGCCGCCGGAGCCGACCGCCCCGGCTGTACGCGCCGTACGCCGCCCGGACGGGGCACCACGATGACCACACCGGCCTCAACGGCGGGGCCCCCGCGCGCCGTACGGTTCGCCGCGCTCGGAGACTCACTGACCTCGGGCGTCGGCGACCCCCTGGCGGACGGCCGCGGACGGGGCTGGGCGGCGCTGCTGTGCGGTGGCGGGGGTTCGTCCTCGGGGCGCCGCCCGCCCTCACGACCGACCGGCCGCCGCCGAGCCGGCTCGCCGCCTGGCGCTGGCTCGCCACGGCAGGCACCGGCTGGGTGGTACGCCGGTGCCGGGACCTGCTGCCGGACCTGCTGCGGCTCGCCGCCGACGAGGTGCGGCACCGGGCGCGCGGCACCGGCGCCCGGCTCGACCGGCGCGCCGAACTGGCGCTCTCCCGCGCGCTGGCCGCCCTGACGCCCCTGCCGGCCGTTCAGCGCCCCACCGGCACGAACCGTACGGGCGTCCCCGGCACGGCCTGTGCCGCACCCGCCAGGTCCGCCGCCCTGACGACGGCGATCACCGGATAGCCGCCGGTGGTCGGCCGGTCGGCGAGGAACACCAGCGGACAGCCGTCGGGCGGTACTTGTACGGCGCCGGTCACCATGCCCTCGCTCGGCAGCTCGTCGTGCACGGCGCGCTCCAGCGAAGGGCCCAGGGTGCGCAGCCCGATGCGGTTGCTGGCCGGGGACACGCGGTACACGTGGGTCGCGAGCGTGCGCAGCGCGCCCTCGGTGAACCAGTCGTCGCGCGGTCCGAGTCCGACCCGCAGCACCAACTCGGCGGGCGGGGCCGGCCAGGGCGCCGCGTCGACCGGCGGCGCCGGGCGGCGCACCGGGCCGAGCGGCAGCACGGCGCCCGCCTCGGCCGGCGCGGGGCCGAGGCCGGACAGCAGGTCGGTCGAGCGGCTGCCGAGCACGGGCGCCACGGCGATCCCGCCGCCGAACGCCACGTAACCGCGTACCCCGGACACGGCGGGTCCGACGTCCAGCAGGGCGCCCGCCGCGACCCGTACCGCCGTACCCCAGGCGACCGGACGGCCGTCCACGGTGACCGGGCACGGCGCACCGCCGACCGCCACGGTGACGGGACGGTCCGGCCGTACCGCGCATCCGGTGACGGTCGTCTCCAGGACCGCCGCGTTCGGGTCGTTCCCCACCAGCCGGTTGACGAGCCGCAGGGCGGGCAGGTCGAGCGCCCCGGAATGTGCCACTCCGAGCTGGGCGTATCCGGGGCGGCCCAGATCCTGCACGGTGGTCAGCGCCCCGGCCCGTACGACGGTCAGACTGCCGTCGGTCCGATCGCGACCGGCCGTCGCGCCGCCGGTCATCGGCCGGCCGCCACGAACCGCACCCGGGTGCCGGGCATCAGCAGCGCGGCCGGCTCACGGTCCGCGTCCCAGAGGACGGCGTCCGTCGTGCCGATCAGCTGCCAACCCCCGGGGGACGAGCGCGGATACACCCCGGTGTACGGGCCCGCGAGGCCCACCGAGCCCGCCGGCACCGAGGTGCGCGGCGTGGCCCTGCGCGGTACGGCGCGGCCCTCCGGCAGACCGGTGAGATAACCGAAGCCGGGCGCGAACCCGCAGAAGGCGACGCGGAATTCGGCCGCCGTATGGATCCGTACGACCTCCTGCGGCGCGACACCCCACAGCGCGGCGACGTCCGCCAGGTCGGGACCGTCGTAGCGGACGGGCAGCTCGACGGCGGGTCCGGCGTGCGGGTCGACGGGCGGCAGTTCCCAGCGGGTCAACAGCGCGCCCAGCGCCGCCGGATCGGCGACGCCGTCGAGCAGTACGGTGCGGGCGGCCGGGACGATCTCCCGTACCTCCGGCAGCGTTCCGTCGTCCCTGCGCCGCAGCAGCTCGGCATGGAGCGCGGCCGTCTGCGCACCGTCGGCCAGCTCCACCAGCAGCGCGTGGTCGCCGAAGGGGAGGGCCCTCATACGAAGGCCTCCACCCGGACGCCGGACGCCTCAAGTTCGGCGCGTACCCGGCGGGCGAGTTCGACGGCGCCGTGCGTGTCGCCGTGCAGGCACAGCGAGCGCGCGGACACGGCGACCGTGTGCCCGTCGAGCGAGGTGACCTCGCCGTCCGCCGCCATCCGTACGGCCCGCGCGACGACTGCGGCCGGGTCGGTGATCACGGCCCCGTCCTGGCGGCGCGGCACCAGCGTCCCCCCGGCGGTGTACGCGCGGTCGGCGAACGCCTCGGCCACGACCGGCAGTCCGGCCGCCGCCGCCTTCGCGTGCAGCACCGAGCCGGGCAGGCCGAGCACCGGCAGCCGCCCGCCGGCCAGCAGCACACCGGCGACGACCGCCTCGGCCTGCTCCTCGTCGTGCATCGCGCGGTTGTAGAGCGCGCCGTGCGGCTTGACGTAACCGACGCCGGCGCCCCCCGCCTTGGCGAACACCTCCAGCGCGCCGATCTGGTAGGCGACCTCGGCGGCCAGCTCGTCCGGCGGCACGTCCATGGAGCGCCGGCCGAATCCGGCGAGATCGCGGTACGAGACCTGGGCGCCGATCCGTACGCCCCGCTCGGCGGCCCAGGAACAGACGCGTCGCATGGTGGCCGGGTCGCCCGCGTGGAAGCCGCACGCCACATTGGCGCTGGTGACCACGGAGAGCAGCGCCTCGTCCTCGGTCAGCTTCCAGCGGCCGAAGCCCTCGCCGAGGTCGGCGTTGAGATCGATGGACGCCCAGGACATGGAGTCACCTTCCGACAGGCACACATGAGAGGTTCGTTGAACGATCCCAGGAACGATCCCAGACGACAGCGCACCGCTCGGCCGCGCCGGCACGGCGAAACGGGCGAACTGACGCGCGGTGCGCCGGTCGTACGGCGGTTCGCCCGCCACCTCGTGGCCTCCCCGCTGCGGCGCGTCGCCGACTCCGGTCGCTTCTGCGCCGTTTCGACCGTTGTCAGTGCGAGGACCTAATCTGTTCAGCGTGACTTCGCCTGCCTCGACGGAACCCGTTCCGCCCCAGCTCAGCGCGGGGCCGCGGCCCGCACAGGGCCCGGCCGCCGACGAAGGGCTCGCGCGGCGGCTGCGCGCGCTCGCCTGCACAGCCCCGCTGCACGACCTGGACACCCGCAAGGCCAATCTGGCCGGTGAGTACTCCATCTACGCGATGGCCGAGGTCGCCCTCTCCGCCATCGATCTGGTCACGCTCAACATGGACTTCGACACCGGCGCGGACCATGAGCAGATAGTGGCCAGACTGCTGCCGCGCGTGGCGGCCCAGGCACCCCGGCGCCCGCAGGCCGAGCATGAGCGGGTGGCCCGCTGGGTGCTGGAGAATCTCATCAACGTGGGCAGCGTCGACCGGGGCTTCCGCGCGGTCTACGGCACGTTCGGCACGGACGGCGTCTACACCCGCAGGGACTACGACTTCAAACTCATCGAGGAAGTGCCGGGCGACGGCGGCAGCGTCTATCTGCGCACCACCGACGAAGCGGTCAACGTGCTGGTCGGCGCCCTCGACACGGACGTCACGAGCGCGCAGATCGCCGCCGAGGTCAAGCTGGAGGTGCTGATCAACCGGGGCCGTCTCGCCGACGCGCAACTCGCCGCGGAACAGGCCAGGTACCGCACCGTCCAGTACGCGGAGACGCTGCGCAGGACGCTCGACGCGACCCGCCGCAACGTCCGCGCGGTCGACTGGCTCAACGCCGTCCCGGACATGATCGACGAAGCCCTGGACCATGTCGCCGACCGGTACCGCCACGAGAACGCGATCCTGAACAACATCCGCAAGGCGCGCGACGAGGCCGAGACCGGCGCCGACCCCAAGACGGCCGAGCACAAGCGGCGCGCCGCCGAGCTGGTCGACATCGTCAAGGACTGCATCCGCCGGCACACCCAGCTCCAGTCCCGGCTGCTGGAGGCCGGTCCGCTGTTCCGCGCCGAGCAGGACCGGCAGTCCTTCGCCGGGCCGAGCGCCCGTACCGGCCTCGATCTGTACGGGCAGTTGCTCGCCCCGCTGCTGCCGCTCCCCGTCGAACAGGCGACGAGAGTCACCGACGCGTTCTTCGCCCGTGGCACCGGACTGCGTACGCCCACGTCCGTGCGCGTCGGCGACCTGATCGACATCCTGCTCACCCCGCCGCTTGAGCGCGAACACCTCGGCGCCGAGATGCCCGAACCCGATCTCATCGCCACCCCGGACGACAGCCGCTTCAGCGAGGAGCAGCTGGCGCACGCGATGGAACTGCTCGATCTCGAACACGACGCGCCACGACGGCTGTCCGGGCTGCTCGCCGAGGCCCGCAGACACGACCCCGACCTGCCGTATCTGGTGGCGCTGCTCGCCGTCCACGCGGCGAGCCCGCCTGTCGGCACCGCCTACCGGCAGGGCGAGAAGCGGCTGTTGTTCGCCGTCGACGACGGCACCCCGCTGGACGACCCCGAGTTCGGCGGCGCCGACCTGATAGTGGGCACGGCGCTCCTCGACGCGGCCGGCATGGCCGCGGACCGTACGGACGCGGCATGACCACCAACCGCCCGTCGGTCCCACCTTTCCCCGCACCGTCCGCCATCGCACTGTCCGCCATCGCACCGTCCGCCACCCCAGGCCGTAAGGAGCAACGCCCGTGAGCGAGCACCACACAGAGCACGCGGCGGCATGGGGCGTCCCCGGCGGCGACAGCTCCGACGCCGCGGCGGCCCCGGCCGTGAGCGCCGCCGTCACGCCCGCCGACACGGCCGACGCCGCGCGGCTCGTCTCCTTCGGCCTGCAGCCCAAACTGCTGCCGGCCCGCGACGCCGAATACACCGAACTGCTGCGCCGCTACCGCGAAGACCCCGCCTTCGCCCGGATCGCCGACGCTGTCGCCACCGGATTCGGCCTCGTCGTCCTGGAGGTCTCCCCGCGTGCCGGGATGGCCGTGACCGCGGGCGAGGACTCCGTCTTCGCCGTCCGTATGGGCGACTACGCCCGCCGCGCCTCCACCGACTCCGCCGACCGGTTCCTGCACGGCCTGGCCCATCTCGCCGTCGCCGCCATGGCCTTCCCCCGCCCGGAAGACCTCGCCGACGACGGCTACATCGGCCGGATCACCGTCAACGGGGTCGACGCGTTCGTCCGGCAGGCCTGCCGCCGTCTGGAGGAACGGGCCGAGGAGCAGGGCGAGAACACCGACCCGCAGACCGACACCCCCGGTCTTGAGGCGTCCTGGCGCATCTACACCCGGCGCAGTGCCACGGGCGCGACGAAGGACGCCCGCAGGCTCGCCGGTTCGACCACCGGCATCGTCGGCAAGGCGGTCGCCTTCCTCACCGAATCGGGCTTCCTCCAGCGCACCGGCGACGACGCGGGCGGCTCGTACCGCACCACCGCCCGCTACCAGCTCCAGGTACGCGACATGGCGGGCCACGCGGCCATGGCCGAACTGCTCGATCTGGGCGTCGTGCCGGTGACCGACGGGTCCGCCACTCTGCTGCCACCCTCCGGCGACGACGACCTCGACCTGGTCGCCGACGCGGGACTGCCGTTCCACTCCTGACCCGGGCCCGGATCCCCGCTCCGGGCCCCGGTCGCACCGCTGCCGCCCTTCCTTCCGCCGCTCTTCCCCACGACGAGAGTCCGCCATGTACGAGCTGTCCCGGGTCCGCCTCTACTCCATCGGGCCTGCCGGTGCGCGCTACGCCGACACCGTGCTCGACCTGCGCGGGGTGGGCGCGCCCGTGCCCAACCCCGCTCCCACCCAGGCGGAGTTCTTCGAGGACGAACCGGTCGGGCCGCCCCGCAGACCCGCCCCCGCGGGCGTGCTCTTCCTGGAGAACGGCGGCGGCAAGTCCGTCCTGCTCAAGCTGATCTTCTCGGTGATGCTGCCGGGCCACCGCAACACGCTCGGCGGCGCCAGCTCCGGGGTGCTGCGCAAGTTCCTCCTCGCCGACGACTGCGGTCATGTCGCGCTGGAGTGGCAGCACACCCTCACCGGCGAACTCGTCGTGGTCGGCAAGGCCAGCGAGTGGCGCGGCCGTCAGGTCTCCAACGACCCGCGGAAGTTCGCCGAGGCCTGGTACTCCTTCCGGCCCGGCCCCGGACTGAGCCTCGACTCGCTGCCCGTCGCCGAATCGTCCGCCGTGCACCGGTCGCCCGAAGGCGCGTCAGGAGCGCGCGGCAGGCGCCGCACGATGAAGGGCTTCCGCGACTCCATCACCGAGGCGGGCAAGGTCTACCCGCACCTCGACATCCACTGGGAAGAGATCCACGACCGCTGGAACGAACATCTCGGCGACCTCGGCCTCGACCCGGAACTCTTCCGCTACCAGCGGGAGATGAACGCCGACGAGGGTGAGGCGGCCGGACTCTTCGCCGTCAAGAAGGACAGCGACTTCACCGACCTGCTGCTGCGCGCCGTCACCGACACCCGCGACACCGACGGGCTCGCCGACCTCGTCGGAGGCTTCGGCAACAAGCTCGGCCGGCGCGCCGAACTGACCGCCGAGCGCGACTTCACAGCGGGCTCCGTCGACCTGCTCGGCCGTATCGTCGAAGCGGCCGAGACCAGGTCCCACGCCCGTGACGTGCACGCGGGCGCCGAGCGCAGGGCCCGTACGCTGGTGCGCCGCATCGCCGCCCGCGCCACCGAGGAGCGCGGCCGTACGGGGGAGCTGGCCCAGCGGGTCACAGCGGCGGCCCACACCGTGACCGAGGCCCAGCAGGGCCGCGCCCACAGCTCCCTGATCGCCGCCGAACTGGCCTACCGGCATGCGTCCCTCGCGCTCACCGTGGCCGAGAAGCGCGCCGCCGCCCAGCGGCGCGAGCTGACCGACGCCCGTACGCTCCACTCGGCCTGGCAGGCGGCGGAGAACGTGCTGCGCCACCGCGCCGCCGCCGACCGTTCGGCGCGGGTCGCCGTCGCGATCCGCGAGGCCGAGCGCGACGCGGCGCCCGCACTCGCCGCGCGGGCCACCGCAGCGGCCGATCTGGTCCGCGCGCTGCACGCGGCGGCGGAGGACGGCGAACGCGTCGCGAACGAGGAAGAGGAACGCTCCGCGGTCCTCCAGGAGACCGGCGAGGCCGCACACCGCGACGCCACGTCCGCCGCCACCGAAGCCCAGCGCGCCCGCAGCGAGGCAGGCCATCTGCGCCAGCGCCTCGCCGAGGTCGGCCAGGAGACGGCCGAGGCGGTACGGGCAGGCTGGCTGGACGACACCGCCCCCGACGCCGACCCGGCGCGCGCGGCGCTCGCCGCCAGCGACGCGGAGAAGTCCGCCGTCGCCGCCTGGGACAGCGCCCGCGAGGCCGCTTCGACCGCTGCCGAACAGGCCAGGGAAGCGGCAGCCGCGGAAGCCCGCGCCGAACTGGCCGCCGCCCGCGCGGCCGACGCGGCGCAGGCCGCCGAGCAGGCGTACGAGGCGGAGCGCAGGGCGGCGGAGTCCATCGCCGAGGACGAGCGCCTCGCCGACCTGCTCAGTCTCCCGCCGAACCCCCCGCAGCCGGGCCTGCCGTCGCAGCGCAACGGCGCGGCCGACCGCAAGCCGGCACCCCCACGCGCCGGGGCTGGACCGCTGACCGCCGAAGAACTCGACCGGTACGCCGACGAGTTGCGCGAGCTGCTGGACCAGGGTGTGGCTTCGGCCGAACGGCAGCTGTTCGACCTGCGCACGGTCTCCGCCGACGACTCCCGCATCCTCGGCGCGCTCGGCGACGGCGGGCTGCTGCCGCCGGGTCCCGACGTCCTCGCCACCGTCGAATACCTCGGCGAGCACGGCATCCCCGCCCTCCCCGGCTGGCGCTATCTCGCCCAGGCCGTCGACCCCGTCGACCACGCCGCCGTCCTGGCCGCACGGCCCGAGCTGGTCGACGGCGTGGTCATCACCGACCCCGCGTCGCACAGCCGCGCCCGCGAAGCCCTCACCGGCGCCGCCCTGCTGCCCCGCTCGGCCGTCGCCGTCGGCACGGCGGCCGCCCTGCTCGCCCCCGTCCCGGCCCCCGCCGACGGCGAGGAGAGCGGCGTCTTCCTCGTACCGCCGAACCCCGCCATGCATGACGAGCACGCGGCGGACGAGGAGCGCCAGGCCCTGCGTACCCGCGCGGCCGAGCGGGACGAGGAGATCAAGACCCTCGCCGCGCGCCTCGCCGCCGACCGCGCCCTCGCGGCCCGGCTCGGCGCCTGGCGCTCCGACTGCCCGGCCGGCATGCTCACCGAACTCGGCGCCGCCGCCCGTACGGCCGCCGAGAGCGCCGAGACCGCGGCGGCCGTGCTCACCGAGGCCCGCACGGCGCGCGCCGAGGCCGACGAGGCCGCCGCCGACACCTCGCGCGTACGCGAAGACCGGCAGGAGGCCGCCCAGCGCGCCCGCCGGGTCGCCGACGCCCTGTCAGGACTCGCCTTCCGGCTGCGCGAGCGGGCCGAATGGCAGGCCAAACTGCGGGAGATGGTCGACGAGGCGGCCGAGAGCGAAGCGCGCGCCGCCGCCTGCCTGGACCGGGCGCGCGCCGCCGACGAGGACCGCAGGGCCGCCCAGCGCGCAGCCGACGACGCCCGCCGCACGGCCAGGGCGCTGCGCGCCGAGCGGGCCGAGATCGCCGGCGCGCCGGAGAGCCTGCCCCAGTCGGAGGAGGGCGCCGACGGGATCAAGCGCGCCTCGTTGCCCGCCCTGCGCGAGGCGTACCGCGCCGCCTCGCAGCTGTACGAGAAGGTCGGCGTCGGCGCCGACCTGCGTGCCGAACAGGCGCGCGCCGAGAGCGACGAGAGCGCGGCCCTCACCGAGCTGGACCGGCTCAGCAACAAGGTCCGTACCCGCGCGGCCCAGCTCCTCGAATCCACCGACGGCGCCGACGGCCCGTCCCGGCAGGCAGCCGCGGCCCGCGCCGAATCCCTGGTCCAGATGCTCGAATCGCGCGCGTCGGCCGCCAGCGAACAGCTCGGCAGGCTGCGCGGCGAGGCCGAGCGCCTCGCCCCGGCCGACGGCAGCGCCCACACCGAGCTGCCCCCGGAGCAGGTCCCCGCCGACGCCGAACAGGCCCAGAGCCTGCTGCGCACCGCCACCGCCGAACTGGCCCTGCGCAGCGACGCCCTGGAGACCGCGCGCGCCGCCCACGACGAACTGCTCCACGCCCACCGCGCCGCGGAGAACGCGGCGGGCGGGTTCGACGAGACAGCGGCCCTCCTGCGGGACCTGCTGCGCGGCGCCCCCGCCGACGACGAACCGGGCGCCGAGCAGCCCGCACCCCCCGAGCCGTACCCGGGCAGCCTGGACGAGGCCCGGCAGTCCGCAGCGGAGGCCCGCCGCTCGCTGCGGGCCTGTGCCACGGAACTGTCCGCGGCGGAGACCGCGGTGCGTGAGGCCAGTGACATCCTCGTACGGCACGCCAACTCGACCCGCTACGAGCAGGTCCGCACCCCGGCCCGCCAGCAGATCCGCGAGCTGCCCGCGGCGGCGCTCCCCGAGCACGCGGCGCGCTGGGCGCAGGCGTTCGCGCCCCGGCTGCGGGTGCTGACGGACGAGCTGGCGCAGCTGGAGCGCAACAGGGAGTCCATCGTGGACCGGCTGCGCGGGCTGGTGGAGTCCGCGCTGACGACACTGCGCTCGGCCCAGCGGCTGTCCCGGCTGCCCGAGGGGTTGGGGGAGTGGTCGGGGCAGGAGTTCCTGCGGATCCGCTTCGAGGACCCGGACCGTACGACCCTCACCGAGCGGCTGGGCGAGGTCATCGACGAAGCCACCCACGCCGCCCTGAAGAAGAACTCCGACCTGCGCAGGGACGGGATGTCCCTGCTGCTGCGGGGCGTTCAGGCGGCGCTCCAGCCCAAGGGCGTCGCCGTCGAGATCCTCAAGCCGGACGCGGTGCTGCGCGCCGAGCGCGTCCCGGTCGGTCAGATGGGGGACGTCTTCTCCGGCGGCCAGCTCCTCACCGCCGCCATCGCCCTCTACTGCACGATGGCGGCCCTGCGGAGCAACGACCGGGGCCGCGACAAGCACCGCCACGCGGGGACGCTCTTCCTCGACAATCCCATCGGCCGCGCCAACGCGACCTATCTGCTGGAGCTCCAGCGCGCGGTGTCGGACGCCCTGGGCGTCCAGCTGCTCTATACGACGGGGCTGTTCGACACGACAGCGCTCGCGGAGTTCCCGCTGGTGATCCGGCTGCGCAACGACGCGGATCTGCGCGCCGGGCTCAAGTACATCAGTGTGGAGGAGCACTTGCGCCCCGGGCTGCCCCAACAGGACCCGGGCACCGAGACGGTGCACGGCGAGATCACGGCCACGCGGATGTTCAAGCGCTCCCAGGAGCAGCCGGCCCCGGCGGCTTCGGAAGTGGCCACATAGCAGCGCCCTCGAACGGAGCGGGTCAGGCGGCCTGAGAGGTCACGCGGACCGAATCACGCGTGGCAGGTCACGCGAAGCGGGCGACGAACCGGGCGATCAGGCGGCCTGGGACACCCGGTGGGAGCCGTGCTCCCGGTCCCGGTCGCGGTCCCGGTCGCGTTCCCGCTCCCGTACGCCGCCGTGCTCCCGCTCCGGTATCCGGCCGGCGTCGCTCCCCGCGCCCCGGCCCGTGCCCCGCGCCGCCCGCCGGGCGTCACCGCGCGCCGTGCGCCGCTCCTTGCGCATCTGCCGGGCCGTACTGCTGGGGACCGACACCACGCCGTTGCGCTGGTTCCACACCTGGCGGGTCACCCACACGTCCAGCACGGCCCAGGTGGCCACCACGGTCGAGGCGACGCTGCTCATCACCATGGGGAACGCCAGCCAGGAGCCGGCGAGCGTGCTGAGGAAGGCGACCATGGCCTCGATCAGTGTCACCGACATGATGATCACGGCGCGTACGGCGGCCTTTCTGACCGCGTCCGGCATGCGGTAGCGCACCGCGGGCTCCTCCACCCAGAGCCGCCGGGAAACCCCGGCGAACCCCTGCGCCGATGCCATGCCTTGCCGCTCTTCCGTCTCCATGGACCCGTCACTCCCCACACCGTCCGACATCAGGACTCACTGCCCGGCTTCCGTCGCTTCACGCCGGCCGAGAGCCGAATGTGATGCGCGAACCGCCCCGCAGTTGCCCAACGTCCCCCTGATCCCCGCACATAAGGACGATTGGCCCGACTGGAAGATTCCCGCAGCCTGTGGCGTTGCGAATAATTCAAGCCACTTGTTTGAGCGGATAAAGCACCGTCCGGCCTGGTCTTATCTCGATCGCCCGGAAGGATCATCTCTCCCGATACCGGGACAACTCATGATCGAGACAACGCCGAGTGGCTGAAAAACATCCGGATGTGTCTTCGAGTTGCAGGTGTGTCAGTAGTAGGCTCGCGCCGTTTGTTGACGGAGTATCTCCCGCACCCGGCGGGGGGCCCGATCTGGGGGAGGCCATGCGCTTTCGCGGGAAGTCCATCCGCCGGAAGATCGTGGCGCTGTTGCTCGTGCCGCTCATCTCGCTCGTGGCGCTCTGGGGCCTGTCCACCACCTTCACCGGTAGTGAAGCGGTCAAGCTGATGAACGCCAACAACGCGGTCAACAAGGTCGGTCACCCCGTCGAGGACGCCGTCGCCCGGCTCCAGCAGGAGCGCCGTCAGACGCTCATCTATCTGGCCGACCCGCGCGCCGCCGACTCGCTCAGCCGACTGCGGGCCCTGCGCGACGACACCGACCGCGCGATCACCCGGGTGCGCAAGGGCGCCGGATCCTCCGGTGTGCGCGGCCAGTTGAAGAACAGCACCTCCCAACAGCTCACGCTCTTCACCGACTCGCTCGGCGGTCTGTCCCGGCTGCGTGCCACCGTCGACAAGGGCACGGCCTCCCGTGCGCAGGCCCTGGACTTCTACAACAGGGCCGTCGACCCCGGTCACAACTTCCTCTCCGACCTGCTCGGCCAGGAGGACGTGGCCCAGGACAACTGGGGCCGCTCCCTGGTCGGCCTTGAGCGGGCCAGGGAGATGTTCTCCCGCGAGGACGCGCTCGTCGTCTCCTCCCTGATCACGGGACAGATCACCCAGGAAGAGATCCGTACGGTCTCCGACCTCGTGGCCAACCGGACGCTGCTCTACCAGACGAATCTGGCCGACCTGCCGGGCCCGGACCGGGCCACCCTCCAGCAGTACTGGAACAGCCCCGCCAACCTGACCCTGCGCGACACCGAGGACCGCCTCATCGCGGCCGGCGCCACCAGGAACCCCAAGACGGTGGACGCCCAGGGCTGGATGCGGATGACCACACCGGTCCTGGTGGACCTCAGCAACGAGAGCGCCCAGACCGACGCCCTCTACCGCAGCCACATGAAGCCCGTACGGCAGAACGTCTTCGTACGCGTCGGCATCGTCGCCGCCCTCGGCCTCATCGCCCTGCTCGTCACCGTGATCGTGTCCGTACGGCTCGGCCGCGAACTGATCCGTGACCTGTCCGGACTGCGCAAGGAGGCCCACGAGGTCTCCGGCGTCCGCCTGCCCAGCGTGATGCGCAGGCTCGCGGCGGGCGAACAGGTCGACGTGGAGACCGAGGCCCCCCGGCTCGACTACGAGAAGGACGAGGTCGGCCAGGTCGGCCAGGCGCTCAACACCCTGCAGCGCGCGGCGGTCGAGGCCGCCGTCAAACAGGCCGACCTCAGGCGCGGCGTCTCCGAGGTGTTCGTCAACCTCGCCCGCCGCAACCAGGTCCTGCTGCACCGTCAGCTCACGCTCCTCGACACCATGGAGCGCCGTACGGAGGACACCGAGGAACTGGCGGACCTCTTCCGCCTCGACCACCTCACCACCCGTATGCGCAGGCACGCCGAGGGCCTGGTGATCCTCTCCGGCGCCGCTCCGTCCCGGCAGTGGCGCAAGCCCGTCCAGCTCATGGACGTGGTGCGCGCCGCGGTCGCCGAGGTCGAGGACTACGAGCGCATCGAGGTCCGCCGGCTCCCGCGGATCGGCGTCGGCGGTCCCGCCGTCGCCGACCTCACCCACCTCATCGCCGAACTCCTGGAGAACGCCACGGTGTTCTCGCCCCCGCACACCGGGGTGCAGGTGCACGGCGAACGCGTCTCCAACGGCTTCACGCTGGAGATCCACGACCGCGGTCTCGGCATGACGCCCGAACTCCTCCTCGACGCCAACCTGCGGCTCGCCGAGACCCCGGAGTTCGAGCTGTCCGACACCGACAGGCTCGGCCTGTTCGTGGTCAGCCGGCTCGCCCAGCGGCAGAACGTCCGCGTCTCGCTCCAGCCGTCCCCGTACGGCGGCACGACCGCCGTCGTCTTCCTCCCGGTCGCGCTCCTCACCGACGCGCCCGAGACCGAGGGCACCGGCTTCCGGCTGGACCGCAAGAGTCCGCGTGACCGGGTGCGCGCCGAAGGCGGCGGCCGGCTCACCGCGCTGGCGCAGATACCCACCGGGCTCGGCAACGGCCCGTCCGTCCTCGACGGCCCGGTCGAACTCGAAGCCCCGGTCGGCGCGCTCGGCCGCGACGACACACCGCTACGTGGCGGAGGTGACGGCATCGCCGATCTGGACGACCTCGACAGCGAGCGCGGGGGGATCTTCCGCGCACGCGAACATCTGCGCGACGCGGGCAGGGACACCGAGCGTGCGCAGCGCACCGGCCGCGACGACCTCCGGCTGCCCGGCGAGCAGCACCAGCAGGCCCCCGACACCCTTCCCGACGGTGCCGAAGCGCCGCTGCGGCTGCCCCGCCGCAGGCCCCCGACGCTCGTCGCCGACCGTGGCAGGCGCGTGGACGAACCGACGGGCCGGGCCCACCCCGCGCCCGACCGGACACCGGCCGAGGATCCGGCCGGACAGGACGGCCTGACAGGCCAGGAACAGGAAGAGAACGAGTCCGCCCTCGGAGGACTGCCCCGCCGCGTCAGGCAGGCCAGCCTCGCCCCCCAGCTGAGGGACACCGCGACCGAGCGGGCCGCGGAACCGCGCCGCGCCGAGGCCCACCAGGACACGGAGCGGGACGCGGACGAGGTCCGCGACCGCATGGCTTCACTCCAACGCGGCTGGCAGCGTGGCCGTCGGCAGAACGACGCCGAGGAGAACGCCGGCTCCGGGACACAAGGAACGACATCTGAGGGGGACGGTCGATGACCGCACCGAACGCCGCAGCACGCAACTCCGCCGACCCCAACGCCGTGGGAGAGCTCAACTGGCTCCTGGACGAGCTGGTCGAGCGGGTCGCCAGCATCCGTAAAGCACTCGTGCTCTCCGGGGACGGACTCGCCACCGGCACGTCCAAGGACCTCACCCGCGAGGACGGTGAGCATCTCGCCGCCGTCGCCTCCGGGTTCCACAGCCTCGCCAAGGGCGTCGGCCGGCACTTCGACGCCGGCCGGGTCCGGCAGACCGTCGTGGAACTCGACGACGCCTTCCTCTTCGTCACAGCGGCGGGCGACGGCAGCTGTCTGGCCGTCCTGTCGGACTCCGACTCGGACGTCGGCCAGGTCGCCTACGAGATGACGCTCATGGTCAAGCGGGTCGGGGCGCATCTGGCGACGGCGCCCCGCTCCGGTCTGCCCGCCGGAGGGTGAGTGGGGACGACAGATGAGTGACGCAGGTCAGGAACCCGAAGCCTGGTTCGACGGCGAAGCCGGACCGGTGGTACGGCCGTACGCGATGACGCGCGGCCGTACCAGCAGCGCGACCCGTCACCGGCTCGACCTGATCGCGGTCGTCATCGTCGAACCCCGCGCATCGGATCCCCGCCGGGACCAGACGCTCTCCCCGGAACACGTGGAGATCGTCGAGCGCTGTGTCGAGCAACCCCAGTCCATCGCCGAACTCGCCGCAGGCCTCGACCTCCCCGTCGGGGTGGTCCGGGTGCTGGTCGGTGACCTCGCCGATGACGAACTGGTCCATGTAACCCGTCCTGTTCCGCCGGCCGAGCTGCCGGACGTGAGCATTCTCCGCGAGGTGATCAATGGTCTTCGGGCGCTCTAGCCGAAGGCAGCGTCCCGCCGATCCGGTGACGCTGAAGATTCTCGTCGCCGGCGGATTTGGTGTCGGCAAGACCACCCTGGTCGGCGCGGTCAGCGAGATCAAGCCGCTCCGTACCGAGGAGGTGCTGAGCGAGGCCGGCCGTCCCGTGGACGACGTCGAGGGGGTCGAGAAGAAGACGACCACCACGGTCGCCATGGACTTCGGCCGCATCACCCTCCGCGACGACCTGGTGCTGTACGTCTTCGGCACGCCGGGCCAGGACCGGTTCTGGTTCCTCTGGGACGAACTGGCCCAGGGCGCGCTGGGCGCCGTCGTACTCGCCGACACCCGCCGTCTCGCCGACTCGTTCGCCGCCGTCGACTACTTCGAGCGGCGCGGCATCCCGTTCACCGTCGCCGTCAACTGCTTCGAAGGCGCGAGCAGGTTCCCGGGCGAGACCGTACGGGCGGCGCTCGACCTCGACCCCGAGGTGCCGCTGGTGATGTGCGACGCGCGGGAACGCGAGTCGGTGAAGGAAGTACTGATCGCCGTCGTCGAACACGCGATGAGCCTCGCGACGCGCGAGCGCGACCACGCCGCCACCCTCACGCCCACCACCTGACCGGCGGCCCGGCACCTCAGACGGCTCACGGCCCGCCCCTCGATCGCCAGGGGACGGGCCGTTCGCCGGTCCGCCGGCCTGCGCGCGCGCCCGGCCCAACGCCTGCCGGCTCCGCGCGCGCCCGGCTCAACGCGGGTGCTCGGCCAGCCACTTCGCCGCCGTCTCGGCCAACTCCCCGTCCCTGCCGGTGAGCATCATCCGGATCATCTCCACATCGCCCCGCAGCGACCAGGCCGGATGCCCGAACGACGCCGGGTTGTTCTTCTCGATCAGGAAGTGCGCCGGCCAGGCCGTCCCGTAACCGATCAGCGGCAGGGCCGCCGCGTACCGCTTCCGGCCACGCGCCAGGCCGTAGACGCTGACCGCGAGTCCGGTCAGGGTGCCCGTCAGATGGACCCAACGGGTCGCCGCCTTGGAGTGCATGGCCACGTAGTACGGCCAGAACTCCTCGTACGAATCGAACGTCTGCTCTGCTGTCTGCTCCGCCATAACCGCACGGTAGTGCCAAGTCCCGCGACGGGAAACACAGTCCGGTACAGTCCGCGCGTGCCCGAGCCCACGAAAGACCCAGCGAACCCCGACGGCCGCCTCCAGCACCCCGAGAAGCCGGTGCGCTTCTCCCACTGCGGCAGCTGCGGCACGCCCTACCGGGCCGACCAGACCAACTGGCCCCGCACCTGCGCCGCCTGCGGCGACACCGCCTACCGCAACCCGCTGCCGGTCGCCATCGCCCTGGTGCCCGCGACGGACGAACAGGGCACAGGGCTCGTCGTCATCACCCGCACCATCGAACCCCAGCTCGGCCAGGTCGCCCTGCCCGGCGGCTTCGTCGACGACAACGAGGACTGGCGGCACGCCGTCGTACGCGAACTGCGCGAGGAGACCGGCATCGAGGCGGCACGCGACGACGTACGCCTCGCCGACGCGCTCAGCTCCCAGGACGGTCATCTGCTGCTCTTCGGGCTCCTCCCGGTACGCCCGGCCGCCCAACTGCCGACCTCCGTCGCGACCGACGAGACGGAAGGCTGGCATCTGCTGCACGCACCGGTCGAGTTGGCGTTCCCGCTGCACACCGAAGCCGTACGGGCCTTCTTCGCCGGAAACTACGGCTGAGCCACCCCCGGCGCCACGCCCCGCACCCGCACCGGCCACCGCGGGGCCACAGGCCCGCCGTCCGTCACCCGCTCCACCCGCACCTCGGTGCCCCGCAACCGCGACGTGTAGCGCTCCACCTCCGCCGGCAGCCAGCCGTCCCCGGGGTCCGGCACCACCAGACCCCCGCCGGTCCGGCCGGGCGACGGCGCCCACGCCTCCAACTCCAGCCTGCCGTCGGCGCCCCGCACCGGAAGCACCGTGCCCGCCCGCGCCAGCACGGGAGTTCGCGACAGCGGCGCGTCCAGCAACACCTGCCCGGGCCCCTCGAAAGCCTCCTCGGTGACCGTGTCGTACCACCGCCCCCTCGGCAGCCGCACCGCCCGCCGGTCCGAACCCCGCTCCAGCACCGGGGCGACCAGCAGCGAATCCCCCAGCAGGAACGCGTCCTCGCAGTCCCGCAGCGCCCGGTCCTCCGGCGCACCCCACCACAACGGCCGTGCGTACGGCGCCCCCGTGAGCTTCGCCAACTGCGCCAGCGTCACGAAGTACGGCCGCAGCCGCTCCCGTTCGACCAGCGCGGCCCGCGCGTGCTCCAGCACCTCGGGCCCGAACTCCCACGGCTCCCTGCGGCCCGCGTCGATCGCCGCGTGCGTACGGAACAGCGGCAGATACGAACCGAGTTGGAACCAGCGCAGATACAGCTCAGGAGTCGGGCTCCCGTCGAAACCCCCCACATCCGGGCCCGAGTACGGCACCCCGCACAGACCGAGCCCCAGCACCAGCGCCAGCGAGGCACGCAGCCCCTGCCAGCTCGTCGCCACATCGCCCGACCAACTGCCGCCGTACCGCTGCAATCCCGCCCAGCCCGAGCGCGAGAAGAGAAACGGCCGCTCGTCGGGGCGCAGCCCGCGCAGCCCGTCGAACGCCGCACGCGCCATCGCGAGACCGTACACATTGTGCGCCTCGCGGTGGTCCCCGCCCCGGCCCTCCAGCCGGTGCCTGGCCGACCTCGGCAGCGTCCGGTCGCCGAACGAGGCGAACGACACCGGTTCGTTCATGTCGTGCCAGAACCCGGCGAACCCCTGCGCGAGCCGCTCCTCGTACCACCCGCCCCACCAGGCGCGCGCCGCCGGAGCCGTGAAGTCGGGGAAGGCACACTCGCCCGGCCAGACCCGGCCGTGCACCTCCCGGCCCCGGGCGTCCCGTACGAAGACATCCGCGGCAGCGCCGCTGTCGTAGACCTCGGTACCCGGCTCCGCCTTCACCGCCGGATCGACGATCGACACCAGCCGTACGCCGTCCTCGCGCAACTCCGAAGCCAGCCCCGGCAGATCGGGGAACCGCTCACGGTCGACCGTGAAGACCTGATGCGCGTCGTAGTGGTCGATATCCAGATGCAGGGCCGACAGCGGCAGCCCCCGCTCCCGGTAACCGGCGACGATCCGCCGCACCTCCCGCTCGCTGCCGAAACCCCACCGGGCGTGCTGCGGCCCCAGCGCCCAGGACGGCGGCGGCGTCGGCGCCCCGGTCAGCGCCGCCCAGCCGTGCAGCACCCGCGCCGGCGTACCCGTCACCACCCAGCAGCGCAGCGGGCCGCCCTCCATCCGCAGCTCACTCGTCCCCGGACGGTCATGGCCCGAACCCGCGCCCTCCTCACCTTCCCGGAGCGTGACCCGCCCCTCCCACGAGTTGTCGTGGAACGCCAGATGCGTCCCCCCGTCCGCCACCACCAGCTGCACCGGCATCGTCAGATACAGCGGATCCTCGTCGCGCCCGAACCCGCCGCCCCGCGGATCGGTGTTCCACAGCCGGTACGTGCCGCTGCGCAGCCGGGGCCCCGAAGCCCGCCCGCCCAGCCCGAAGAACCGCGCGTCCGCCGCCACCTCCGTACGCTGCACCCAGCGCGCCGGACCGCCCGCCACCGGCTCCCACCAGCGCGGCGGCAGCTCCCGGCGCAGCACGACACCCCCCGGCGTACGCACCTCCACACCGCCGTGCCGGGAGATCGCCACCGTCACCCGCTCGGACACCACCCGCCAGCCGCCGTCCGTGTCCGGTTCGAGGCCCGCCCGCGGATCAGGCTCGGGCGCCGCGCCCGCCAGCGCGTACGACGGCAGCGGACGCGCCCCGTCCCACGCCCAGAACACCGCGCCCCCCAGCGAGACACACACATGCAGCTCCGCGCGCGCGAACCGTACGGTCCCGCCGCCCGGCAGCGGCTCGGCGCCGCTCACCGGACCGGGCACCCTGGCCCGCTCAGGACCCCGCGCCGACAGCTCCCCGGCATCGGTACGCCACCGCCGCCACGCCGAAGGAACACCGCGCAGCCCCTGTATCGAGCCGGCCTCTTTCATCGAACGCACCAGTTCACGACGGTCCATGATGATCAGCCTGCCACCTGTCGGGCACAGCAGGTGCTGCGTTCAACTCCCGTTCACCCGTCGTAGGCCCGGCGTAGGGCGGGCCGGCCGCCGACCCGCCGCGTCGCCGCCGCCGAACCGGCCTGGTGCGCGGGACGATCACATGGCATCGTCCGTACCAGCCGTGTCGTGCCAGCCCCGGGAGCCACCCCATGACCACACAGAACAGCCCCGCACCGCTCTGGCAGCCGGGCCCCGAACGCGTGGCGACCGCCGCCGTCACCCGCTTCCAGAGCTGGGCCGCCGAACGGTACGACGCGCCCGCCGACGGCGGCTACGCCGCGCTGCACCGCTGGTCCGTCGACCAACTCGACACGTTCTGGGCGGCGGTGGCCGAGTGGTTCGACATCCGCTTCAGCACCCCCTACGAGCGGGTCATCGGCGAACGCGCCATGCCCGGCGCCCAGTGGTTCCCCGGCGCCACCCTCAACTACGCCGAGCACGCGCTGCGCACCGCCGAAGACCCGGCCCGCGCCGACGACTCCGCGCTGCTGTACGTGGACGAGACACAGGAACAGACCACCGTCAGCTGGTCCGAGCTGCGCCGCCAGGTCGGCGCGCTCGCCGCCCACCTGCGCGACCTCGGCGTACGGCCCGGCGACCGCGTCAGCGGCTACGTACCCAACATCCCGCAGGCCGTCACCGCGCTCCTCGCCACCGCCGCCGTCGGCGCCGTCTGGACCTCCTGCGCGCCCGACTTCGGCGCCCGCAGCGTCCTCGACCGCTTCCAGCAGGTCGAACCCGTCGTGCTGTTCACCGTGGACGGCTACCGCTACGGCGGCAAGCAGCACGACCGCACAGCGACCGTCGCCGAACTCCGCGCCGAACTGCCCACCCTGCGGGCCGTGGTCCACATCCCGCTGCTGGGCACCCCCACCCCCGAGGCCGCCCTCAACTGGGCCGACCTCGTCGCCCCCGGCACAGGACCCGCGCCCGACCCCGTCTTCGAGCAGGTCCCCTTCGACCACCCGCTGTGGGTGCTCTACTCGTCGGGCACCACAGGACTGCCCAAGGCCATCGTCCAGTCCCAGGGCGGCATCCTGCTGGAGCACTTCAAGCAGGTCGGACTCCACCTCGACCTCGGCCCCGAGGACCGGTTCTTCTGGTACACCTCCACCGGCTGGATGATGTGGAACTTCCTGGTCGCCGGGCTGCTCACCGGCACCACGATCGTGCTGTACGACGGCAGCCCCGGCTTCCCCGCCATCGACGCGCAATGGGCCGTCGCCGAACGCACCGGCACCACCCTCTACGGCACGTCAGCCGCCTACGTCATGGCGTCCCGCAAGGCGGGCATCCACCCGGGCCGCGACCACGACCTCTCCCGCGTCCAGTGCGTCGCCACCACCGGATCCCCGCTGCCGCCCGACGGCTTCCGCTGGCTCCACGACGAGATCGCCGAAGACCTCTGGATCGCCTCCGTCAGCGGCGGCACCGACGTCTGCAGCTGCTTCGCCGGCGCCGTACCCACCCTCCCCGTCCACATCGGCGAACTCCAGGCAGCGGGGCTCGGCACCGACCTCCAGGCCTGGAACGCCCAGGGCGAACCCGTCGTCGACGAGGTCGGCGAGCTCGTCGTCACCAACCCCATGCCGTCCATGCCGGTCCGCTTCTGGAACGACCCCGACGGAAGCCGCTACCGCGACAGCTACTTCGAGATGTTCCCCGGCGTCTGGCGGCACGGCGACTGGATCACCATCACCGACCGCGGCACCGTCGTCATCCACGGCCGCTCCGACTCCACCCTCAACCGGCAGGGTGTCCGGATGGGCTCAGCCGACATCTACGAGGCCGTCGAACGGCTCCCGGAGATCCGCGAATCCCTCGTCATCGGCCTCGAAGAGCCCGACGGCGGCTACTGGATGCCGCTCTTCGTCCACCTCGCCGACGGCGCCGTACTCGACGACGACCTGCGGAACCGGATCAAACAGACGATCCGTCAGCAGCTCTCCCCGCGCCATGTCCCGGACGAGATCATCGAGGTCCCCGGCGTCCCGCACACCCTCACGGGCAAGCGCATCGAAGTCCCCGTCAAACGGCTCCTCCAGGGCACGGCACTGGACAAGGCCGTCAACGCGGGATCCGTGGACAACGTGGAACTCCTGCGCTTCTACGAGCGGATCGCGGCCACCCGCCGCTGACCGCCGCCGTGCGCCGGTGACCGTCCGTGCCCGATGTCAGTGGCGACGGTTACGGTGAGTGAGCACTGATCGACAGCGCTCAGGGGGAGACATGGCGCACACCGACCACAGCGAACGGACCGCACAGACCGCCAGGACCGTCCGGCGGCACCTGCGCCGCGAAGTCGCCGGCGTCATCGGCCTGCTGGCCGACGCACACGACTTCGCGGCGATGCGGCCGTACACGACCTTCACCTTCGACGACCACGACATCTATCTACGGCAGCTCGACGCCCTGCTGAGATCCCGCTCCGCCCAAGGCGCACACACCACCGTCGCCCTCTTCGACCCCGAGGAGTTCACGGAATACTGCGAAGACACCGGCCTCGACCCCGACACCGTCGCGGCACGCGGCCAATTCACCGCCAGAGCCGCCGCGTCCGGCGCGGCCGTTCCCTACAGCGGCCAGCCCGTCGACACCCTCGTCCCGCTGCTCATCGACACGGCGGTCCGCCGCGCCACCTGGGAGTACGCGACGACGCTCCTCGCCGACGTCGGCGCCTGCGCCGACTGCGGACAGGACATCGGCGCAGCCGCCTTCGAGCGCGCCTCGCACCTGCTGCTACGGCTGCTCGAAAAGGCCGGCCCCGGCACCCACCACATCGTCTGCAGCGTCCCCGCATCCGGCGAACAACTGCTGGCCGCCGCCCATCTGCACCGGCCGACCGGGGCGGAACCCGTCAGGGCCGACTCCACGGAAGCCACCGAACTCGTCACCGTCCTCGCCGCCGGCATCGCCCTGGAGAGCCCGGCCGGCGTCGTGCTCAGAACGACCGACCCCGAAGCCCCCGACCGGCTCTACGGCTGGCGGCTCGCCCAGGGACTGCTCGTCCCGCTCACCGCGGGCGAGGTCTTCAACGCCTACTGCACCGACGCGGACACCGGAGAACCGCTCTCGCCCGAATCAGGCGTGGACTACCGCGCGGGATTCGAGCTGGGCGCGGACGACACGGGACTCCACCACTGACCGGCCCGGCACAGGGGAGGGGCCCCACACCAGCTTCGGCGTAGGGCCCCTGCCCGAACGAGACGTCAACTACCCGCCCACCAAACGCTATTCGCCGGACAGCACAGCCTGCGCCGCGCTCCGGGCGTCGTCGGCGCTGTCCGTGGCACGCGCGGCGGAGGCAGCACGCTCGCACTGCGCCAGGGTGTACTTCGCGAGTGTCGCCCGCACATACGGAATCGACGCCGCACCCATCGACAAGGAGGTCACGCCAAGACCGGTGAGCACACAGGCGAGCAGCGGATCGGCGGCGGCCTCACCGCACACCCCACAGCTCTTGCCCTCGGCCCTGGCACCGTCGGCGGCCAGCGCGACCAGATCCAGCAGCGCCGGCTGCCAGGGATCCTGCAACCGCGAAACGGCGCCCACCTGACGGTCGGCGGCAAACGTGTACTGCGCGAGGTCATTGGTCCCCAGCGAAAGGAACTCGACCTCCTGAAGGATGGAACGTGACCGCAGAGCGGCCGACGGAATCTCCACCATCGCACCGAACTTCGCGTGCAGCCCGGCCTCACGACAAGCGTCGGCGAACGCCTTGGCGTCAGCCCGGTCCGCCACCATCGGCGCCATCACGTCAAGGTGCACCGGCAGGCCCTCAACGGCGGTCGCCAGCGCGGTCAACTGCGCCCGCAGCACGTCGGGATGGTCGAGCAGCGTCCGCAGACCCCGCACACCCAGAGCGGGATTGGGCTCGTCGGCGGGCGTCAGGAAGTCCAGCGGCTTGTCGGCCCCGGCGTCCAGGACCCGCACGACCACCCGGCCCTCGGGAAACGCCTCCAGCACCGCGCGGTACGCCGCGACCTGCTTCTCCTGCGAAGGAGCCTGCTTGCTGTCGTCGAGGAAAAGGAACTCGGTACGGAACAGCCCGACACCCTCGGCGCCCGCCTCCAGCGCGGCCGGCACATCGGCGGGCCCGCCGACATTGGCCAGCAGCGGCATCTTGTGCCCGTCGGACGTCGCCCCCGGACCGGTGGAAGCGGAAAGCGCGGACGCACGCTCGGCAGCCGCATGCTCAAGCCCGGCACGCTTCTCGGCGCTCGGCTCGACGAACACCTCACCACTGCTGCCGTCAACAGCGACGACCGTCCCCTCGGCCAGCTCACCGGCACCCGCCAGCGCCACCACGGCCGGCACCCCGAGCGCCCGCGCGAGAATCGCGCTGTGACTCGTCGGCCCGCCCTCCTCGGTGACAAAGCCGAGAACGAGCGAGGGATCGAGCAACGCCGTGTCGGCAGGCGCCAGATCACGCGCGATCAGCACATACGGCTCGTCACTGTCCGGCACCCCCGGCATCGGAACGCCGAGCAGCCGGGCGACGATACGGTTCCGCACGTCGTCCAGGTCGGCGACCCGCCCCGCCAGATACTCACCGGCACCCGCGAGCAGCTCCCGGTACGAGGCGAACGCGTCGTACACGCCACGCTCGGCCGTGCTCCCGGCAGTGACACGCCGCTCCACGTCGGCCATCAGCTCAGGGTCCTGCGCCATCATCGCCTGCGCCTCGAGCACCCCCTGCGCCTCACCACCCGCGAGATTGCCCCGGGCGATCAGATCGGCGGCCACGGCGTCGACCGCCTGCTTGGCCCGCGCCTGCTCGCGCTCGGCTTCCTCGGCCGGAATCTGCTTGGCCGGCGGCTCGAGAACGGCGGTCCCCATATGCCGGACCTCGCCGATCGCCACACCATGACTGACTCCGACGCCTCGCAGCGTTGTCTCCATTGCACCTGTCTCCGGTTGGGCGGCTCTCGTGCCGACCGCGATTGATATGCGGGGGGCCTGGGCTTCAGGCACCAGGCCGGGTGGCCTTACTGCCAGTCGAAGAGAGCGTCCCCGGTCCGCACTTCGCCGTCCTCACGCAGCGCGGAGAGCGCGTCGGCCGTGGCCTCAAGCGCGACGACGGGACACAC